>CAVWTZ010000119.1:0-120342 GCA_963757485.1 uncultured beta proteobacterium | reverse complement strand
GAGTGACCACAACTCTATTCAAGATGCCTTACTTTCACTCGCAGGCATTTACATTAACAATAATAGGAAGGATATGCTAGATGTCTGAACATAAGCTTGCCACTGCGGCGGACTTCTGCAACAGTGTGAACGAAGCGCCAAGCAGCGCCGAAGAATTTCGCGACTTGGTGGAGTTCGACCGGAAGGGCTTGTGCGCTTGCCAAGCGGAAAGAAGGCGATTCTGCGTAAGCCTTCTCCCTTGTATTTCGTCCGGGTGCGCAAGGGACTGCCCCAATCGGTTGCGGCGCGCGTGCAGGATGCTGCGTCAAGCGAGTCCACAGATGAAGAGTTAATCGCGTTGGCGAAGTTTTGGGTGCGCGTATGGAAAGACGTATTTGTGAATCCGCGCTTGGCGGAAAATCCGGGCGAGGGCGAGATCGACCCGCGATGGTTGCGGCCGGAGGATGCGGAATTTATTATGCGGTGGGCGGTGGGCGAGGTCGCGAGCAACGGCTCGGACCTCGCGGCCTTTCGTGATCGAGAAGCCGGAGCAGACCTGGACTCTGTATGCGACCTGGCGCGGACGTTTCCGGGAACACCGCCCTTGTCGATATCTTCGTGAAGGAACCACGGATTTCAGTTTGACCTGGCAGTTGCGGCCACCGGTAGGGAGCGAGATGCCGAACGCGCTCGCGAAAGCAATCGCGAGGCGAGTAGACGCGTCATTATCGAGTGAAGGAATCGTCGGCTTGCTTCTCAGTATCGGCATGGATAGCATCGACCCGCGAAAGAGGCCCTGGCGGAGCTTCGCGCTTCGACGGTCGCCGAGACCGGGCGAAATTTCCAATATCTGCGTCAAGCGCGCTGAATGCCATTACTGGCCCCACGGCGATTGCGGTTGGCGGGATTGTGGGCATCGGCGGCGCGATGTTCGAGGCGGCGACAAGGCCGCCGAAATGGGAAACCAGATATACGAGGCGAGCGAGGAACCGGGATGAGCGCCGAAACGCTTTCCGGCCTCGCGGCGGTCACCAAAGAGACGGGGGAAATTTTGAAGGGCTCAACGTGGCGCGTGGCGCGCGCCGGCGGAACCTCGTCAAAAGCTATCTCCGCGCCGGGGCAGGAATCGAGCAAGATACTTGCCCGAGTCATGGGCGGCGCGAAAATCTGCAGACCTGGTTTGAGGCCGATGGATGAACGGCTCCAAGCTGTCTTGCATCGCATCTTCTCCATGAACGATGCAGGCCAACGAAACTTGGCTTTGCAGGAACTTCTTGGGCGCGGCTGGCAGGAAAACGTCACGGTTTTGAAGATGCTCGCGACGGAGGGCTACGGACCTGCCATCGAACAGGCCAAGAAACTGCATATCTATTACGATGACAAGGCGGCTCAGCAAGCCCACGCCTACGGTATCGAGATGCGCCAGCTTCAAGGCGAAGTGTCTGGCCTGGGCCTTGCGATAGGGCGCGAGCTTCTGCCCCATCTTACGGAATGGCTGGCGGAACTGCACACCGTCAACTATGAAGTGCAACTTCTGGAAATTGGCCTCAAGGCTCAAGCCCTTTCCCTCATCAACGTCGGCGGCATTTTCGATAAGCAGCTTGACGCGCTGGCAGCGAAGGCAACCGACGTTTTCACGGCGGAACATACGGCACTGCAAAAATTCCGGCAGGAAATTGAGGATATGGGCAAGGGCGCTGAAGGCGCGAATTTGCTTGGCGCTGGCGAAGGCGCAGGCAAAGGTACGGCCAAGCAAACAAAGGCAGTGCAAGGGCTGAATGACGCCTACTCGAAAACCAAGATTGTGCTTCCGCCCGTTATCGAGGCTATGCTAAAGATTGAGAAATCGCGCGCCGATGCCGCGATTCGGGCGCAAGCGGAGGCGCTGCTTGACTACGGGAAGGCGCTGGATACTCCCGTACTCAAGATGCCACAGTTTAACGCGGCGCTGGCGCAAACCCCTTCCTGGCTGCAAAAGATTCCGCCCTACATCGAGCAAAACACTTCCGCCTTGCAGCGGTTCGCCGTAGCGATGCACACGGCTGCGAAGGCGATGGAATCGGACACAGCGGCTCAAGGTGAACTGTTCGCCAAGGGGCTGGCGGGTCTGATTGGCGGGCGCAAGGCGCAAGCCGGTGTTGAAGCGCTTTGGGAAACGGCGCGGGGCATCGCTTGCCTTGCCGAAGGCGCGTGGCCTCCGAATCCCGCTGCCATCCTTGCCGCAGGGCTGCACTTTGAGGCGGCTGCGCAATATGCGGTCATGGCGGGTACAAGCTCGCATCGTGGGGCGGGCGCTGGCGCTGGCGCGGGAAGCTATGGCGGTTCGCGTGAGGATTACCGGGGCGGGGGAGATTCGCGCGGCGCGTACACTCCCCCGCAAACGTTAGCACCGGGCGCGGGCGGAAGTGGCGGGCGATTCGGGCCGGGCCCCGGTTTGGTGATGGTGTTCGGCGGTTCCGACGTTCACGCTTGGATGGCGCAAACCGTGACAGAGGCCGCGAATCGTGGCCACACGGTAATTTCCACTAGCTCACAGCGCGGCGCGCCGGTGGGTCACTGAGGCAGCGAATCTTTTGAATCGGTGCTTGGTTCTGAATAGCCCGGAACTGCGCAACGCACTCAAAGGAGTGTATGAGGGCGCGGAAACCTTGACAGAGCCGGAGTGGAAAGCCTTGCTGGGAGCGAGGCGCGAAATTTCAGGGGATTTTTAGGGCTATCGGGAAGCGGCGCTTGTCTGGCGTCTGTGGTGCGTCAGGCAGGCGCATTCGTGTTTGTGCTCGCACCGCGTGCCATTAATTCTGGCCCATGCACAGCGCGCCACGAATTCTGGCCCATCCGGTGACACGAACTCTGGCCCGTCACACGGTCGTGTCCTATCTTGGGCGATAGGCATAGGGAGAAGCGGTTACCCGTCCCCCCTGCCTCCAAACCGGACGGGCGGATCTCCCGCATCCGGCTTTCCAGTCGGTGGTTTTACCTCGAAGAGGAGTGATGAACGATCAACCCGTCGTAGCTGAGAGCACGGCAAGAGACCGGCGGCATGGCCGCCTCGACATGCGAGTCACCACCATGAGCACGTGTCCAGACCAGCACGCTCGATTCCGTCGACGACGAACCGAGGACTCCACCGGCACAGCCCGTAGGCACTGGGCGGAGCATTGCTATGCTGCTGTTCATCCTCGCTCATCCACCTTCCTGCGTCCCTTCGCTCCGGACCCATTACCGGTCCTTCTTCGCTCTTATGGACGCTCTGACTCCTGCTCGCCCGGCTCTTCGGCCTTCTCCAGGCATGAACACCGTCTCGGCGACGCGCAGGTCTCCCTGATTCACGCACCCGACCTTCCGGCCCTTCTGTCTCCAACCACCTGCGGGTGCTCCGCCTCACCAAGGCACGTTACCTGTCGGTGGACCCGACCGAGATTGCTTCCCCACGAGGCTGCGCTCTACGGGGACTCGGGGCTTCGCCACTCGCTAGCAGACTCGCCACACCACGCCGGCCGAATCGAGTTTCTAGTCGTACGGACTGGCCGTTCACCTCCTGCTGCTCTCCACCCCGTGTCACCACGACGCAGTGGCAGTCGGTTACAAGTTACGTTGACTCGGAGAGGACTTCCACCTCTCTGATCGTGTGCGCCCGTAGGCGCACTAACGCCGCCATCTTGGCGGCTTTTTGCCGGCTGGAAGCCGGCGCTAGTGCGCCTGAGAGCGCACCGGGTTGGAGGGGTGAAAGTCCACTCCAAGTCAACGTAACTTGTAACCGACTGCCACTGCGTCGTGGTGACACGGGGTGGAGAGCAGCAGGAGGTGAACGGCCAGTCCGTACGATGAGGAACTCGATTCGGCCGGTGCGATGTGGCGAGCCTGCTAGCGAGTGGCGAAGCCCCGAGTCCCCGTAGAGCGCAGCCTCGTGGGGGAGCAATCTCGGTTCGACCCGTCGAGGGGTAACGTGCCCTGACGAGGGGAAGCATCCACAGGTGGTTGGAGACGGAAGGGCGGGAAGGCCGGGTGCGTGAATCAGGGAGACCTGCGCGTCGCCGAGACGGTGTTCATGCCTGGAGAAGGCCGAAGAGCCGGGCGAGCAGGAGTCAGAGCGTCCATAAGAGCGGAGAAGGGCCTGTAATGGGCCTGGAGCGAAGGGACGCAGGAAGGTGGAGACGTGACGGACGGAGCAAGGCAACAACCGGAAGCAGTGCCGGCAAGTGCGGCTAAGCCCGCCGGAGATATCCGCGCACGATGGGCGTGGGTGGAAGCCGAGGTCTGGACGGAACGGATGCTGACGGCTCTCGAACAGGGAGTGATGGGAGGCAAGTGGCACAGTCTGATCGACAAGGTTTATGCGCTGCCCAGCCTGCGGCGAGCTTTCGCGCGAGTGAAGGCGAACAACGGGGCGGCAGGCGTAGACCATGTGACGGTGGAAGAGTTCGAGCGCAACCTGGAAGCGAACCTGGAAAAGCTTTCGCGTACGCTGGCGGATCAGAGTTATCGACCGCAAGCGGTGCGGCGGCATTGGATCAACAAGCCGGGCAGCAAGGAACAACGCCCGCTGGGGATTCCCACGGTGCGCGACCGGGTGGTGCAGGCGGCGCTCCGAGCGGTGCTGGAGCCGATTTTCGAGCGGGACTTCGCGGCGCAGAGCTACGGGTTTCGACCGAAGCGGGGCTGCAAGGAAGCGCTGCGCCGCGTCGATACGCTGCTCAAGCAAGGATGCAGTTGGGTGGTGGATGCGGATTTGAAGAGCTACTTCGACACCATCCCGCGAGCGGAGCTGCTCGCGCGGGTAAAAGCGAAAGTTTCCGACGGGCGAATCCTGAAGCTGGTGGAAGCGTTCCTGACGCAAGGGGTGCTGGAGGAGATGAACCTCTGGACGCCAGAAGCGGGAACGCCCCAGGGCGCGGTGGTGAGTCCGTTGCTGTCCAATATCTATCTGGATGCCCTCGACCATGAGATGGCGGAAAAGGGCAGGGAGATGGTGCGGTACGCGGATGACTTCGTGGTGTTGTGTGGCGTGCTGGAGGAAGCTCAGCAGGCGCTGGAAGAGGTGCGACGCTGGACGGCGCAAGCCGGACTGACGCTGCATCCGGTCAAGACGCGAATGGTGGACGCCGCCCAAGCGGGCGGTTTCGATTTTCTCGGTTACCATTTCGAGCGGGGCTATAAGTGGCCGCGCCGGAAGAGTGAGCGGAAATTTCGAGACACGATTCGCGCCCAGACCCGGCGCACGCACGGGCAGAGCCTGGCCGCCACCATCGTTGATCTGAACCGAACCCTGGTGGGCTGGTTTGGGTATTTCCAGCACAGCCATAAGACCACGTTCGCCACGCTGGACGGCTGGGTGCGCATGCGACTGCGCAGCATCCTGCGTCGCTGGCGGGGCGGAAAGGGACGGGGCCGCGGAACGGATCATCAGCGCTGGACCAACGCCTACTTTGCGGAGCGCGGGTTGTTCTCCTTGGTGACAGCTCATGCCGCCGCCAGTCAGTCCTCTCGCAGGTAAGACCACCAACTGGAGAGCCGGATGCGGGAGATCCGCCTGTCCGGTTCGGAGGGAGGGGGATTCGAATGCAATCGTTTCTCCCTACCCCTATCAATTGAAATTACGACACTACCCCGAATCGCTGATCGAAGGTCGCGGAGGCCATGCTCCGGCTAAACCCGTGCTGGAGAGGAAGTGGGAGGGCTGGGAGGTACGGTTGATCCGGGCCTGACGCCCCCCCCTTAGGTTGTCGATCTACAAGCGGCTCAATTTACGAGCCGTCATAAATAACTAGCGGTCGTCGTCGGAGCCGAACTGGACGGCCGGCAGTACCTGGGTGTGTTCGAGCCGCACGCCCTCGAGATGGTTCGGATCCAGGCCCAGCGCCTCGAGAATCGTCGGAGCGATCTGTGCCGTCTGCACCGCGGTGGTGACGGTCTCTGCCCGGAAGCGCGGATTAGACACTAGGAGGATCACGTTCGTATCGTCGCGTGAGAAGCCGCCATGTTCAGCGAGCTTCTTGGTGCTGCCGGAGTAAGTTACCCCGATATTGGGTGTGACGATGATATCGGGAGTGCGCGGGTCGCCACCCGGCGGGAGTCCGGGAGCATTGAAGTAAGTTTCGAGGATCGGGCCGGAGAAAATCTCGCCGATTCCCGCGATGTTGTTCGTTGTCGGGGAGGTCGTCCGAAGCAGGCTCACCGCGCTCGCTGTCGTGCAAGAGCTGTTGAGCCAAATGAGGGAGACATCGTCCTCAGTGGGGCCAATCCCGGTCGGGTTGGACGGCGACTCGGAAGTGGGCAGGCAACCAGCGCCATCGAGAATCGTGGCCGGCGAGGTCGTGATCGGGTCATCCGTGGAGTTCGATATCCCCAGGTACCGCGCCGAATCGACCGGGCTCTGGCCGTGTTTCGCCGAAATGATGACCAGTGTGCTCTCGTAAATCCCATTGCTCTTGAGCGCCGCCACCATCGCGCCGATGGCCGCGTCGGTGAATTTGATTTCCCCAAGCAGGGATGGCGTGGGAGTGCCGATGGAGTCCTGATATCCGCCGGTGAGGTGGAGCGATTTCTCGATGAGCTTCTGTCCCACGCTGACGGTCTGGAAGTTCATGCCGAGGATGGCAGGCCGGGGAGCGCGGCTCAAGCCGTTGTGCGTCCAGCCGTTGATTTCGTTCAAGACCGCCTGAACTTTCAGGCTGTCGTAGCACTGAATGTTCTGGAAGCTATCCGTCCAGGCATTCGATGCCGCTACTGTTGTCTGGTCCGGGAGCGGATGGCAGCCCGGCACGGTGGGCAGGCTCACCGGAATCGAATTGATCTCGGGAGCATAGTAGTCGTTGATGTTCGTGCCGTCGCCCGGGCCGGAAACGGAAGAATACGCAGGGTGTTTGTCGGACCAGGCCGTGTAACCGCCAGCCGCGTGGATGACCCCGAAAATCGTATTGGTGCGAACGAAGTTCCACGGGTAGACGGGCGCGCAACCCTTGGCGGGATCGCGTATGAGCTTGCGGTAATCGATGGAGGAAATACCACCGTCCACGCCGGCCGGCGCTCCCCCGTTGAGCCGCGTCTGATCGATATCGATGCCCTCGTCATACTCCGTCGTGGTGCCCGACGGGGTGCCATAGGGCGTGCAGAGAGCCGGGGCGCCCGCGACACCGTTGCCCGTGGTCAGTGCCGGCGGATCGAGCGAGCGGTCATAAGCGACGTCGTAGAACGCGCCATAGGTTCGCGGAGAGCCTCCCGTCATCAGCGCCATCAGTCCCGGAAAAGAATCCGACGGCTTCGACGTGGAGGTGTTCAGGTAATTGACGCCCGTGCCGGCAAGCGCCGCCAGGTTGGGGCAGTACCCTCCCTTGGAGCAGTTAATGAAGTCTACGGAATGCATCCCATCGATGCTAATCAGCAAGACGTGGCGAATGTGGTTTCCGTGGTCATCAAGGAACTGGTTTGGTTGAGGTTGAGAGTAGGAATCGTAAGCCACCGTTGAAGCCAGCAAGACAATGCCAGCCGCGGCACCGACAAGACACTTGTTTCGCAGTGATCGAGACATGTTCGTCCTTATCCTCCTTTGAAGTTTTGGGTTGAGCAGCCCGCCCAATAGGAAATCAGCCGGAGGTTAAGCAAACGTTAATGCGGGGTAAACCGACGGAGAACTTATCCGCTGGGAGTGGCGTCGCGTGCGCCCACTGCGCGGATGATCTTGCGAATCATTCAAAAAACCTGAGGAGTCGGGGGATGGAACGGCCGAGTCGCGAACCGTGACAAAATGTTCATCGCACATTCACAGAAACTTCATCTTCAGAGATTACCCTCTCAGGCTGCTCACACTCTCGAGGGAGGAAAATGGAAAATTATGAAACAGCTAACTGCAGCGGTCTTCGGACTCGCCTCGCTAGCGATATCCGGCGTGATGGCGATTCCCGTCTTCGGCCAAACTGCCGTGGCCCCATACCAATTGACCGTGTTTGCCAAAGCTCCCACAGGCCTCAGTGCGCCCGATTCCATCGCGGTTCTCCGCGGCCACGTCTTTGTGGGATACGGGGATAACCACGCACCGGACGGTTCCGACGGACTGAACAGCCAAGTGGTTGAATACAGAATGGACGGAACTGTGGTTCACACGTACACAGTGGTCGGCCACAACGACGGATTAAAGGTGGATCCAGTCACGCACCTGCTCTGGGCACTCCAGAATGAAGATGCCAACCCCAATCTCGTGATCATCAACCCCGAAACGCGCCACCAGAAGCAGTATTCCTTCGGCCCAACGCTCCATGGCGGTGGCTACGATGATTTGGTGTTCCGTGGTTGTAAGGTTTACATCAGTGCCTCGAACCCCGCGAATAACCCCAACACGGGCCCGGCTATTGTCAGCGCCCGCCTGGATGGAGACTACGTTGCTGTGGAGCCCGTGCTGGCCGGCGAAGCTAACGCCATCGACATACCCTCGGACGCGACGGTGCAGCTCAACCTCCAAGATCCCGACTCGATGACCCTCGACCCTCTCGGCAATCTGATCCTCGACAGTCAAGCCGACCAGGAGATTATTATTGTGAGCAACCCGGAGACCGCCTATCAACGGGTATTGCGTTTGCCGTTGAGCTATGAGACACCCAGCGGGCCGATGTCGGTTGAAACCGACGACACGGCTTTTATCACGTCGAGCGAAGGATTTCTTCTCTTTGCCGACAAGAACTTGAACGCCGTCTTCACAGTGAGCAGGAAGGCCTTCGTGCCGGGCACCGCATACACGGCGGCGGACGGAGGACCGTTTGTCGGAACGCTGGACCTGACAACCGGACTTATCACGCCGATCGTCACGGGTTTGGGAGATCCGGGAGGCATGGTGTTCGTCGATACCTCTAAACACGGCTTAGACCCAGACTGGAATGCAGAGGGAAATCAGTGCCGGGATCGAGACTGGGATTTTCATTAGAACTAGCACGGAAAAATTCTTCGAATGATAATTCTGCCGCCCCCGTAAGTTTCCGCCCAAGCAAGTTATGTGGGCAACAATATCTCAACGGGTGATGGGAAGGCGCGGTTGTCGCTTTTCTGACTGCGTCCTCTTCTTCTCATGGGTGACGCTCTACAGCAATCGGGCGAGATCAATCTGAATGAGGGAGCGGCAGAAACCCACCCGCGCGGCGGGCGTCCCTTAGTTGGGATGTGACGACTGGACGCTGATCGCGATGCACACGGCGCTCGCGGGCTTGAACCGGGCACCTGATACCCAACCCCTGACAACTGCTCTTACTACTTCTTCGCAATCTGTAGGGCCGGCAGCCAACTGGAAATGTGGTTGAGGCTGGGGTAATGGGTGCGGTCAACCTGAAGAGGCGTTACGGAAATCTCTCGCGCGCGGAGGGCGCCGTAATCGGAATCGGGCTCGACTTCATCGAACTCAATGGTCTCGTCAAGCCAATAGTGCGGACGCCCGCGCGGGTCCTTCTGTTCTACCACGAGGTTCTGCGAAATCTTCTGGCTCTGGCTGGTGATGCGCACGCCGCGCACTTCACCGCGCGGTACATTCACATTCAAGCACACACCTTGCTCCAAGCCGTCTTTCAGAATCTTGGCGGCAAGTTGCGCCGCAAAAGCAGCCGCAGTGGAAAAATCCAGATCCTTCCGCGACGCGAGGGATATGGCGAACGATGGCACTCCGTGCACCGCCGCTTCCATCGCCCCACCTACAGTACCCGAGTAGACGACGTTTTCACCTAGATTCCCACCGGGGTTGATGCCGCTTACCACCAGATCGGGCCGGTGCGGCAGAATTTTGTAAAGAGCCATGATCACCGAATCGGTGGGCGTGCCGCCAATGGCATAATGCCGGTCGTCAATCCGGTGGACACGGATGGGCGTGTGGAGCGTGATCGATTGACTGGTGGCGCTCATCTCGCGGTCGGGAGCGACGACGGTCACCTCACCCACTGCGGCCAGGCTCTGCTCCAGCGCTTTGATGCCCGGAGCGGTTATCCCGTCGTCGTTGGTAATCAGAATTCGTTTCGAAGACATGCAAAGTCCTAAAAGAAGTCAGGAGTCAGAAGGCAGAATGGAGCGCTCCACCCCGTCTTCGCCACCGGCCGCCATCCCCCGCCGAGGCGATAAAGCCGAATCCATTGCGCGAAGTTCCCTGCTCTTAAAATTTTCGCATGCGCGCGGAAGTTCGTCCAGATGATTCCGTGACCGGTACTGCTCATTCCAAGATTCGCCCCATGCCGCATAGAAAGGCTTCACCACAGAGTGTCCGCCCGCCGGTGGGCGGACACTCTGTGGTGAAGCCTTTCAAACCGTCCTCAAATGGCATGCATTTGGTGGTACCATTTCCGGGCAAACAAAACTTGGGTTATCTATCCGGAGGGATTCCCCATGCGAAAGATCGGCATGCTCTCCATCATCGCGCTCGGCGCCATTCTGGCGCTAATTCCACGAGACCGATCGGCGCCCGCGCAGGCGCCGGGCCCACTGCCCGACAAGACGCTCAGCTTCCGCATCGTGTTCGGGGAAAGGCAGGAGCGGCTAGAGGACTACTCCGGTTCCCTGACGCTGAATCAAGGCAAGGTCGTGAACGTGATGCCCTGGCGCCTTTTCAAAGAAGATACGGTGAACCCTGATGGCACCTGGAAAGTACACGTCAAACACATTCGATTTGAAAACCAGCCCGATGCCCCTCGGCCTTTGGACACCACGGAAGGCGTCTTCAACTTTGTTCCCGCCGGAGTGACCGCAACGGTGGAAGCGCCGCCGACGGCAATCGCCCATGTCCACACCGTGCGCGGTGACTTCATGTTCGCATTGCGGGACCTGGAATACGGGCACGCGCTTTCCTTCCGCGACGGCGACGTGGTGGTCGAACGCACCCCCACTCCGCAACAGATCTCTCCCGTGCCGCAAGGCGCGAATTCTGAGGAGCACGACTATCCCTCGATGTGCGTCACGCGCAAGGGTGTTGTCTGGATCGCCTGGCAGGCTTACCAAAATCTCGGCGATCAGGTTTACGTGCGCTATTCGACGCCCTCGGGTTGGTCGCAGCCCGCTCGCCTGACGGAAGAAAAGGGCGACGTCTTTCACACCGCCGTGGCGGAAGATTCCGAAGGAAGGATCTGGGTTGTCTGGTCAGAACGGACGGGCGAGGATTGGGATCTCTACGCGCGAACGTTTGACGGCCAAGAATGGACGGTGCGACAAAAGCTGACCAAGGCGGATCACCCCAACATCTTTCACCGGCTCGTCGCGGACAGAACCGGCGCGCTCCACCTGGTGTGGGTGGGTTACCAGGACGGCCAGTCGCACGTGCTGCTCAGCACGTTGCACGGAAATGATTGGTCGAAGCCCGCGGAAATCAGCGGCCCGAGTGCGTGGATGCCCGATGCCGCAGCCGACTCTACCGGCAACCTTTACATCGCCTGGGACAGTTATCGCAACGGCAACTACGACATCTTTCTGCGCAAGGTAAACACCGACGGGTCGATGGAGCCCATTCAACAGGTCACGCAATCGGGGAAATTTCAAGCGCACGCGTCGGTGGCCGTTGACTCCGCTGGACGCGTGTGGCTGGCTTGGGACGAGTCCGGCGACAACTGGGGCAAGGACTGGAACCGCGACGACCAATCGCGCGCCACCACGCTCTACGCCAGTCGCCATCCACGTGTGGTGGTGCTCCAGAACGGCGTCTGGAAGCAAACTGTGGGCGACCTGAACGCCGCCATTCCCGTGCGCTATAACCGGTTTAACGAAACGCCGCGACTGGCGGCGGACGCGAGCGGACGAATCTGGGCCGCCCTGCAAATCCGCACCGGCACGGATGAAACCCGCGTCGATCATTGGGCCAACAACGGCCGATGGGAACACTTTCTGACCAGCTACGAAGGCGACCATTGGACGCGCCTCATGCCCATCCCGGAAACCAGTTCGCGCCCCGACGGGACCTTCCAGATCAGTCCGGCCCCGCGCGGAATCTGGATGGCCTGGATCAACAATAACCGGCCGTTTGGCCCGGTTTCAGGCTTTCAGCCTTCCCTGAGTGCCACGACCGGCACGGGTCCGCATCGCCCCGGAGTGCTTGAGATCGACGCCGCAGCATTCGACAACCAGGCTGCCGCGCTGCCCCCGCAACTGGTGAAATTCGAGGATCCCAGGGAGGGGTCTCCTCCGGTGCATCCGAACGAGCGCGAGGATGTTGCCCGCATTCGCGCTTATCGAATCACGGTGAATGACGCTTCACTCCGCATTCTGCGCGGCGACTTCCACCGGCACACGGAAATTTCCGGCGACGGCGCTGGCGATGGCTCCGTGGAGGATTATTTCCGCTACATGATAGATGCGGCCGCAATGGATACGGGGATCATCTCCGACCACAGCGCCGGCGGCGATAATGAGTACACCTGGTGGCGGACCGAAAAGGCCATCGATCTGTTCCACATCAAGGACTTCTACACGCCGCTGTTCGGATACGAGCGCAGCGTCCGTTATCCCAATGGGCATCGCAACGTGGTGTTCGCGGAACGCGGCACTCGCACGCTTCCCATCAGCGACGCGGAAAACCAGGGCAAGGTTGCGAGCGGCCCCATCCTGTACCCCTATTTGAAACAGTACCGAGGCATCTGCATGCTGCATTCCCTCGCCACGGAGCAAGGCTCCGACTATCGCGATAACGACCCCGAGGTCGAACCCCTGGTGGAAATCTATCAAGGCTACCACGCCAACTACGAGTACGAAGGGGCGCCGCGAGGCGAGAGCGCGAACTATCAAGTGCTGGTCCACGAAAAATATGAGGCCGCGGGATTTTATTGGACGGGCCTGGCCAAAGGTTACAAGCTGGGGGTGGAATCGAGCTCCGACCACATCTCCACGCACAGCTCCTACACGATGATTTATACGCCCTCGATGGACCGCACCGACATCGTCGAGAGCATGCGCAAACGCCACGCCTATGGCGCTACGGACAACATCATCGTGGATTTCCAGGCCGTCGATGAACAGGGACACACCTACTTGATGGGCGACGCTTTCGCCGCGGCCACCGCCCCTCGGCTTAAAGTAAAAGTGGTCGGAACCGACACCCTGCAACGCGTGGAAATCATCAAAGACGGGAAGTTTGTTTTTACCACATCCCCCAACAGCAAAAGCGCCGAGTTCACCTACGTGGACAACGAGCCGCCCAAGGGCGAAAGCTGGTACTACGTGCGCGTCACCCAGATGGACCGCAACCTGGCATGGTCCAGCCCGATTTGGGTGAAGTACGGAAAGCAGTAGGCAGAAAGCAGCAGGCACTCCTACCGTGCCGGGAAAGACGTCTTTGGCATGTCATGCCCAGCCAAGCCACGAAACCCTACCCCTAACCCCTGACACCTGGTAGTGAGTGAGGTTGACCAGTTTCAGGTGTGCGCTTTTTTTCAGGAGTTACTACCCATATCAAGGTGCTGCCGGAGGTGGTAGTGGAGAGACCATTCGATTTCGCCGCCGCTTGCGCCAAGCCCTGGCGAAAAGCCAGAACCCAGGCACAATCAAGATCAACCATGGAATGACAGCAACAATTACGGTGATTAGAGAGGCTGTGCTATCTGCCAACACAGATCCTGACTCACGCAGAGCATCTCGGACCAGGGCAAAGCCCCCTGCATTACCTGTGGATTCCTTTACACGAAAGGTGAGGCCGACGGCAACTTTCTCTGTTTGATTAGCCAGGATTTTCCGCTGCGCTGTCTCGCTATCCAATTGCGACTGCGTCTCGGTCAATTGCTGCTGAATTTCCAGGAGATCCTTGACTGTCAAGGAAGGCTTGGCAAGCATCGCTCTTAAATTATCTCGGAAGCTCGTGAGATTTTTGACTTTGGCGTCAGTGTCTACGACTTCGGTCGTTTTATCTGCGCGTTCCGTCGTATGCTGCGCGATATTACCCAGCTTTTGGACCTGAGCGAATAGCTTTGCAAGGTCCTGAGGGGCCACCCGCAACGATATAGTACCTGATGGCACCGAATCGCCCGTCCTCGTTGTGATCTTGGAAGATATGACTTCGCATTGGATTGCGCCGCAGAGGGCAACCACCGACTCCCACGATTTCTGGAGTTCTGACTCTGGTGTGATGATTTCAAGTTCATGACTTTCCGCTATGAAGCGCTGCGGTGATGCTGTGCCTGACGACATGTACGTCATCAAAGCTCGCGACGGGGGCGGACTAACAGTCTTCTTTTCACAGCCTGTCGCTGTCAAGAGCAGACCCCAAAGAATCACGGCAACGAGTTCGCGATTCATGGCTTTATAACTCATGGCTTTACCACCTTCAGCGCTCAGCAGTCCGCGGCAGTATAGCTCATACTGACGTCGGAAGAACCGATAAAGCAGCGTGATTGCCCACCGCACCCGTCGGTGGATGTCGGCTTACCGGAAACTGACCCTCTACCACAAAACTTAAACTGCACCCTAACGGTCACCTGTTCTTCTTGACTTTCGCTTTTTATTCGCCTATGCTCATGACGTCGCAGTTGGCGGGTAGGGCGGCCGTTGTTGTCGGCTTGCTGCCTACTGCTTACTGGCCTTCTGCCACTGCTTTTCGATTGGGGGAGGAAATCATGTTGATGCCTGGGGAAACGGCGTCTCCGGCAGCCATCGCCCAACCCTGGCGCTTGCCGCCGCGCGGTCTGGCGGTTTTTCACGGCGAGCACCATGCGCCGCGTTTGAGCCATTACTTTATGCCGCGCCTGGCGCTGGAGGGCAAACGCATTCTGTTTCTCGATGGCGCCAACTGCGCCGACCCGCGCTTGATGGCGCGGTTGGCCGAGCGGCGGGGGATGCCTTTTGCGCAATTCAATCAACAGATCATGATGGCGCGAGCGTTCACGTGCTTTCAGCTTACCGAACTGATCAGCCGGGTGCCGCAATTCCTGGCCGAGTTCCCCGCGCAGGTTGTGATGATCACGGCTTTCCCGGAGCTTTACTTCGATGAGGACGTTCGCCTAGCCGACGCGAGCGCGGCCTTTCAGCAGGCGCTGGGACATCTGCGCCGGTTTTCATTGCCGATTGACGATTGTCGATTGCCGATTGACCCAATCGAAAATCGGCAGTCGAAAATCGGCCATTGCCAGTCCCCAGAACCCAGTCCCCAGAACTCAGCGGTGACGGTGGCGCTTTTTTCTTCCGCCTCTGAGTTCCAGCCGCCCGCAGGCCGCAAGCTCTTTTTTGCCCAAACCTGCACGGCCGCGACGGAGCTTTGGAAATTCCGGCTTGATGAGCAAGGCCGGCTGGGCTTGACACAACAAACGGAGGGCGACGTAGCGCGGACCCCCGTTTTTGGGGTCCGCGGCTCTTCTGTTGCAATAGCAGCGAATCGCAAGGATGGACGCCTCCCCTCATGTCCGGAAGCGCGAGTCTAGGGAAGAACCGCAGACCTCAAAAGCGGAGGTCTGCGCTACGACTTGCTTCGATTGACGATTGGTTCAATCGACAATCAGAAATCGAAAATCGGCAATTGTGAAAAAGCCCCCAAGAGAGGTAACCCATGGGACGAACAGTTGCTACATTTCGTGACCTGATCGAACAGGAATTACAAAACTGGAAGCAGCGTTTTGGCCGGGCGCTTCGGCAGGAAGAGCAAGCGTATCTCGAGGCCATGTTCAATCGCGTGCGCCTGTACGTGCAGGCTTGCACCTATCATTTCCCGGTGGACGCGATGCACGGCATTCACGTGGCGGTGGAACTGGACCACGAAATCCGGCTGCGAAAAATCGAGGCGGCGTTAGGAATAAACCTTGAAACTCAATGGATGGATTCTCGACCTCTACCCTTGTCCGCAGGGGATGATCGTGTGGCTCATCGAGCCGGGCCAGCGGAAGCGCCGCCGGCTGATTGACAGCTCTTTTCGGCCCTGCTTTTACGTGCAGGGGCCGGAAGGGCGGTTGGCGCGGCTGGCGGAAACGCTCCCCGCCCGCGCGGCGGTAAGTTGCGCGCTCACCGAGCGGCAGAACATCTGGGACCGGCGGATGCTGCGCGTCCTGCGAGTCGCCGCCCATCATCCCACGCTGTTCGCGCCGCTGGCGCGACTCGTGCGCCGCTTTGACAGCGGCCTCGCGCTGTACGACTCTGACCTGATGCTGGCGTCGATGTACTGCTGGGAGAAGAACGTTTTCCCTTTGGCGCGCGTGGAAGTTGAGGCCAGCCTTGGCGGCACGGACGTAGCGCAGGGCCCGCACTTCGGCCCTGCGGCTTTTCCCGCCACCGAAATCCACTCCATCACCTGCCGCGACGATGAGTGGCTGACCGAGTATGAGCGGCCGCCCGTGCGCACCATGCGGGTTCGTCTGGAAGGGATTTCCGACGTCAACCCCAAGCACGGCCGCCACGGCTCGATTGAGGTGGCCATTGAAAACGACTGGCAGACGCTCGATGACTCCGACGAGCCCACCGTGCAGGTTTTCGAGCGCTTGCTGCGCGTGCACGACCCGGATGTGCTGGTGACCGAATGGGGCGATGACGTGTTGCTGCCGGGATTGCTGCGGCAGGCGCAACGCTTGCACATCCGCCTGCCCCTGAACCGCGACACCCTGCCGGTGGAGAGGACCCGCTCGCGCAGCTACATGAGCTATGGACGCATCCTGTTCAAGGAAAGCACCACCACCTTGTTCGGGCGGCTGCACATCGACACGCAAAATTCTTTTGGCGCCGACCAGTGCGAGATGGAAGGCCTGTGGGAGCTGGTGCGGGTCACGAAACTGCCGGTGCAATACGCCTGTCGTACCACACCCGGCACGGGAATCTCCTACATGCAAATGGAAACGGCCTGGCGGGATGGCGTGCTGATCCCCGCACAAAAGGCCGAGCCGGAAAGCCTGAAGCACCCGGACGAGTTGCTGCTGGCGGATCGCGGCGGATTGGTTTTTCCTCCGCGCCTTGGCTTCTTTGAGAACGTGGCGGAGTTGGATTTTGTGAGCGAGTTTCCCAGCATCATGGCGCGCTTCAACATTTCGCCGGAAACCATCAACTGCAAGTGTTGCCCGGATGCGCCGCGCGTGCCCGAACTCGGCTACCGCGTGTGCCAGCGGCATCGCGGCATCACCAGCCGGGTGGTGGAGCGCCTCATCGCCAAGCGGCGGCGATACAAAGAGATGGGGTTAGGAGTTAGGGATTTGGGGTTAGGGGCAGGATTCCCGATTGCCGATGGCCGATTGTCGATCGATGATTGGCAAGGGGCGTGGGACGCGGAGTTGGGGGTTAGGGATTCGGGGCTCGCGATGCAGGGTGCGGGCTGTGCGGAAGATCTACCTTTGCCCATTTCGAATTCCGATCGCCAAATCGAAGATTCAAAATTCAAAATTCAAGATTCAAAATGCCGAGCCTCACCGCCAATCGGCAATCAACAACTGCCATTCGGCAATCAACCATCGGCAATCGGCAATTCTGCCCCGTGTCTGGTGTCTCGTGTCCCGTATCCCGAACCCCCAATCCCGAACCCCCAATCCCTAATCCCTAACCCCTCCGCCTGTAAACAGCGGCGCGACGTGCTGAAGTGGCTGCTGGTTTGCTGCTTTGGCTACACTGGCTACAAGAACGCCCGCTTTGGCAAGATTGAAGCGCATGAGGCCATCAATGCCATGGCGCGGGAGAAATTGCTGGTGGCGAAAGAAGCGGCAGAGCAGCGCGGCTTCCGGGTGCTGCATGCGCTGGTAGATTCCATCTATGTGCAGAAAGACGGGGGATGGGGGCCAAGAGGTGGGGACTGGGGAGGAGTTCTTCCATTGACGATTGCCGATTGTCGATTGCCGATTGACCCCATCGACCATCGGCCATCGACCATCGGCAACCGCGAAAAAGCCGAAATTCGAAACTGGGAATTCGAAACTCGCGAAGCAGCTACCAAATTTCGAGTTTCAAGCTTCGAGTTTCGCCCCGCAATCGACAATCCGCAATCGACCATCGGCAATTGTCCGCATGCGACGCACGCGGACTACGAACGCCTGGCGCAGGAAATCGAGCAGATCACTGGCCTGCCTCTGGCGCTGGAAGCTGTCTACCGCTTCGCCGTTTTCCTTCCCTCCCAGCAATCGGCGGAGATCCCCGTGCCCAACCGCTTTTTCTGCGTGTCGGACGAAGGCGAGATCAAGGTGCGAGGCCTCGAATGCCGCCGGCACGACACACCACCCTTCGTCACCCGGATGCAGCGTGAGGTGCTGGCGATTTTGGCCGAGGCGCGCGATTTCGCGACCTACTGTGACAAACTCCGCGAAGCGCGGGAAGTCTACGAGCGCTACCAGGAGCGACTCCGCGACGGCAGCGTGGCGGCGGAAGAACTGGTGATTCGCAAGCGCCTGACCAAAGCTCCCGCGAGCTATCAGAAGAACAGCTCCACTGCCATCGCTGCCCGGCAACTGGATCGCGCCGGCGTGAAATTGCGGCCGGGCGAGAATATCGAGTTCATCATCACCAACGCCGACTCTTCGCTGATCGATGATCGCGTGCGCGCCTGGACCTTGTGGGAGGGCTGGAGGGGCTACGACGTGAAAGCCTACGCGAAAGCCCTGGAGAAAGCGTTCGAGCCCGCCGCGCACTTCGGAAGAACAGTAGGCAGTTAGCCCGCGTTAGCGAATCGAGGATTCCAGATTTTGCGTTCCAGGCGCACGTTTGGGATCTGAGATTTGAGATCAGTACTGTCCGGTTAAAACTCGAAAAGATTCAACTGCTTAGCAAGGTTCATGTCTTCCGATTCACGGGCAACATTGAAAAAGGCCTGTGAAATCGGGGTTTTTTCGAAGATCGTGACACTGAGAATTTGCAGAATTTGATACAGACTCTGGTCCCGTCCGAGTTGCTTGGTGAGGATCGCCACCCGCACGTAAATCGAGAGGGCGACCCACCCTGGGGTCTTCACGGCGTTGGCGGAGGTGCCGTAGAAAGCCTTGATGTACAGGTGCGGCTGGATCCAGCGGAAGAACCATTCGACCTGCCAACGCGCCCGATACAGTTGGGCGAGGGTGAGCGGGAGAAGGGAAAAAGGGTTGGTCAGGAAGGTCAGCCGGGACTCCTTCTGGGCGTCGCCGTAGACGATGCGGCGCAGCGCAGGGGGATAGTGCCGCCGCGTCCGGATGCCGGTCAGGCGAATGGTTTGGTCGCACCGTACCCCGGTGGAGCGATCGACGGGGCGCCAGGTGCGAAGGTAGAAGTGCAGATTCTTTTTGGCGCGCGTGATAAAGAAGGCACAAGCTTGGGTGAAGACCTAGAGACGGGCGAAGTCCACATAACCGCAATCCATCAAGTAGAAGGCTCCGGCCTGGAGGAGGAGTTGATCGAGCAGGTTGACGTCGTGGACCTGCCCGCCGGTCACATAAACACTGGTCGGAATGCTGCCCCGCACGTCCAACAAGGTAGGCCGCTTGACCGCGCTTTTGCGGCGCCGAAACTGCGCCCAGGGAAACAGCGACAGACACCCATCGATGGTGGTGGAGTCGAAAGCATAGACGGTCTCGGACCAATCCACTCCCCAAGAGGCATTGCGGTAGAGCTCGCGCGCCCTGCCGATGAGCACTTGGGCGAAGTGGCGATAGATCCGCCAGTCGCGAACCTCGTTGGCGTCGGCGAGCGTGGCGCGAGAAACTCGACCGCGGAAAACCCCTGTGATAGAGCTTCGAGCGCTGCGCGCGCCGACAGATTTCGATGTCGCGCAGACGGGTGCGACCGGTGAGCTGCGCAAAGGCCAAGCAAAGGAACTGATCCCAGCAAGAGAAATCCTCGACGTAACGGTTGCCTTGGTAGCGATCGACGCAAAGCTGAAAATCGTCCGTCGGAATGAACTCCCTGAGTTGAGCGAAAACCCTTTGACCCAGATTCATAGGCTGCCTCCCCAACCGAGCGGTCAGCAGTCCTATGGTCGCCATAAAGGGGCAAAAAATTGAAATCGAAAAATTTCATTCGGGCACTTTACTTTCGCGAATTTATGCCGTTAGAACAAATCCATGGAACTTTTACCGGACAGTGCTGATTTGCGATTGACCAACGCGACTCGGCGATGATCGGATTCGTTCGTAAGATTTGCGTGAACCCGCAGAGCTGTCATCTTCAATCACAAATCACCAAGCGCAAATCACCAATACCTCAGGGAACCGCTTCACTGCCTATTTCTTCTGCAGGACCGCCAACTGCATGAGGAAACGGCGAGCGTCGGCAAAGCGCGTGAGCTTTCCGTCGGCATCCAGGAAAACCATGATCAGCGACCGACCCTGAGCCCGCACCTTCATTACAACGCAACGGCCCGCTTCGTTGGTAAATCCGGTCTTTTGCACGTCGATGTCCCATTCGGGGCGGCCCACCAGGCGGTTGGAGTTGATATACATAAGAATGTAGCGGCCGATCTGGACGTCGTGCCGAGGGTCGGTCGTGAATTCCCGAATAAGCGGATAGTGATCCGCGGCGCGGACGAGTTTGGCCAAGTCGAAGGCGGTCGAAACGTTTTCATTCGTCAAGCCATTGGGATTAACAAAGTGCGTTTGAGTCATCCCCAATTCTGCTGCCTTTGCGTTCATGGCATCGATGAAGGCGGGGCGTCCCCCCGGGTAATAGCGGCTGAGGGCAGCGGCCGCGCGGTTTTCCGAAGACATCAACGCCAGGTGCAGCATCTCCTCCCGGCTCAGCGTCCAGCCGACTCGCAGTCGGGAAGTGGTTCCCATCACCAGATCCCGATCGTCATCGCTGATTTTGAGCTTCTCTCCTAGAGGCAATTTGGTGTCGAGCACTACCATGGCCGTCATCAATTTGGTGATAGAAGCGATGGGTACCACTCGATCCGCATTCTTCACCAGCAATTCTTTGGAGGTATCGGCATCAACCACCAGCCCAATTCTCGATCTTATGCTCAGCCGGGATTGTGAACTTTGGGTTGGGGAAGATTTCCTTGGCGCCGCAATCGAGGGAAGTGTGGTAACGGAAGGGGATGTCCGAGTGGGCGCGAGCGCTTGGTCCCCACTTTGCGCGCCGAATACCATAGCCGTGGCGCCCGCGTGGCCGGAGGAAAAAATAAGGTCGAGGGCAAGCGCGGCGATAGGAATGCCTTTGCCCATGCGTAAGACCCAATGCGCGCGCGGTGAGGAGGAAGTCATTCTGCTCTCGGAGACGCTTGCCGGTTTCGGGGCCGGAAAGTTCGCCGCTGATTCAAAGGTTTCAATCCTGAGATCCCGCTGCTTATAATTTGTACCCGATCTTCCTCAGGAAGTCTTGGCGGATTTGAATGTCGGCGTCGGTCTCGATGCCGCGCGTCTTGACGCCGTCAATGACGCCCAGGATTCCGCGGCCGTGTTCGGATTCCGCGACGATCACGTCCACGGAATTCGCAGTAGCGCAGAAGACCTGGCAGACCTCGGGTACGCTCTTCACGGTGTTCAAAATGTTGATAGGGAATCCCCCTTCCATGAAGATGATGAAGGCATGGCCGCAGGAAAGAGCGAGAGCGTTCTTTTGCGCCAGTTCGGTGAGTTTAGGATCATTCCCCGCAAAGCGCACCAATGCCGGACCGGATGATTCGCAGAAACCAATGCCGAATTTCATCTGGGGAGCCGTTTGCACAATAGCTTCGTAGAGATCTTCAACCGTCTTGATAAAGTGCGACTGGCCGAGGATGAAGTTCATGTCGGCGGGCTTTTCGATGCGGACGGTTTTGAGTTCCATAGATGGCTCCCCGGATAAGGTCGCGAAGATTCTATCGATAGTAACTGTTGGACGGTAGTGGTTCACGGCTACACGGCGCGAACCGATGCGTCACTCCTCGGATACCTTGAGAATGGCAAGGAACGCTTCCTGAGGAATATCGACGCGGCCCACGCGCTTCATGCGCTTTTTGCCTTCCTTCTGTTTTTCCAGCAACTTGCGTTTGCGCGAGATGTCACCTCCGTAGCACTTGGCTATCACATTCTTGCGAATAGCCGCGACATTCTCGCGGGCGATGACACGGGAGCCGATGGAGGCTTGGAGGGCGACCTCGAACATCTGGCGGGGAATCAGTTTGCGCATGCGAGTGCAGAGAGAACGCCCCCGCGCGAACGCGGCGTCGCGATGGCAGATGAAGCTGAGCGCGTCCACAGGTTCACCCGCGACCAGGAAATCCACTTTGACCAGGTCCGAAGCCCGGTAGCCCGCAAAGTGATAATCGAGCGACGCATACCCGCGGGAGGCCGACTTGAGCCGGTCATAGAAGTCCAGAACGATTTCGTTCAGCGGCAATTCGTAGGTCAGTAGCACGCGCTTTCCGGAGACGTATTCAAACCCTTTCTGTACGCCGCGCTTCTCCTCGAGCAGCGCCAGGATTCCGCCTAGGAACTCATCCTGCGTGAAAATCTGAGCGCGAATGATGGGTTCCTCGACCTTCTCAATATCGCCCGCTGCCGGAAACTTGGTGGGGGTGTGAACCTCCAATACCTCCCCAGCCTTGGTGGTGATGCGATAACGTACGCTGGGTGCGGTTGTAATGAGGTCAATGTTGAATTCCCGCTCCAGCCTCTCCTGGACGATTTCCAAGTGAAGCAGACCGAGGAAACCACAGCGGAAACCGAAGCCCAGCGCCTCGGAATTCTCCGGCTCGTGGACGAGCGAAGCGTCGTTGAGGCTTAGCTTGTCAATGGCGTCGCGCAAGTTCTCATAGGCGCTGGAGTCCACCGGGTAGAGACCCGCGAAGACCATGGACTTGATCTCTTCGAAGCCTGGCAGGGGACCAGGGGCCGGCCGCGCGTCATCGGTGATCGTGTCGCCGATGCGGGATTCCGAAATGCGCTTGATGTTGGCGACAACAAAACCGACCTCGCCTGCCGTCAGTTGCTCCACGCGAAGGGGTTTGGGAGTAAGCACCCCCGAAATCCTCGACGTTGTACACTTGGTTATTTGACCAAAGTTTGATGCGCATTCCCACAGAAAGCGTGCCTTGCACTACGCGCGCCAGCACCACGACACCGCGATAGGGGTCGAACCAGGAGTCGAAGATCAGCGCCTGGAGCGGCGCCTCGGGAGATCCCGCGGGCGGGGGGATGCGGGCGACAATTGCTTCCAGCACGTCCTCAACCCCGGTCCCGGCCTTCGCGCTGATCAGCAACGCTTCCTTGGGGTCGAGAGCCAGAGCGTGCTCGATCTGCTGCTCGGTGGATTCAATGTCCGCGCCCGGCAGATCGATCTTGTTGATCACGGGCACAATGGTCAGACGATTGTTCATTGCCAGTTGCGCGTTGGCAAGGGTCTGGGCTTCCACCCCTTGTGAAGCATCAATCACCAGCACGGCGCCTTCGCAAGCGGAGAGGCTGCGCGAAACTTCGTAGGAAAAGTCCACGTGCCCGGGCGTGTCAATGATATTGAGCTGGTATTCGTTGCCGTCACGTGCCACGTAACGTAAGCGGACGGCGTGGGCCTTGATGGTGATCCCGCGCTCGCGTTCCAGATCCATGGAGTCAAGGACCTGCTCCGACATCTCGCGTTTGGACAGCGCACCGGTGATCTCGAGCAGACGGTCGGCCAGCGTAGACTTGCCATGATCGATGTGGGCGACAATTGAAAAGTTGCGAATGAAGCGAGCTTCGGTCATGAAACCATCGATCCGCCGGTTCCGCGCAAAATGCGAACCAAGGGGAGTTTCAACGCGTGGTGCGAGTGGTGGGAGCAGGCCCTTGCCAACCGCGTGACTATTTTCTAACCCTTTGAAAATCTAGCAAAAGGGAGCTATCCTGTCAAACCGGGAGTCGGCAATGAGTTCCGCCGTGGGCGCCAAGTCCTTTACGTGAGACGATGCCAGATTTAGACAAGTTATTCGAAAAAGCTGACAAATATCTCCAGCGGCAGAAGTTTGAAGCCGCAATCGCGACCTATCAGGAAATTCTTCGTTACGATCCCACCGCTGAGGAAGCGCTGATTAACCTGGGTGACCTGAGCGCCAAACTAAACCGCCATGCGGAGGCAATGCGCTACCAGGTTCAACTCGCGGATTTCTACATCAGGCGGGGCGACCCTCCGAAGGCCATCGCAACTTGCCGGCGGGTGCTGAAGCTGTCGCCGCAGGATGTTACGACTTTGATGAAGCTGGCAGGTCTGCTGGAAAAAAGCCAGAAGACCACCGAGGCTCTCGAAGCTTTTCGGGAGTCTCTGGGATACTACCGCATCGCCGGTTCAAACGCGCAGATGGTCGAATGCCTGACCCGTATCGTCAAGCTCGACCCTAACGATCTGGAGGATCACGTGGAGTTGGCCGAGATGGCTAGCCGCGCGCGTCAAACCAAGGTGGCGATGCCGGCGCTCCTCCGGGCCGCGCAACTCGCCCGCCGCGCCGGGGATGAAACCCGTCGGGAGAAGCTCATTGACCAGGCGCACGCACTCGATCCCGCCGATGAAGTTGCCTCCACCGCCGCCGCTGAGATCTATTTGAAGCGCGGAAACTTTGTCGAAGCCACAAAACTGATTGAGCCTCTGCTAGCGAAAAACCCCGATGATTTGGAATTGTTGGAGCTGGGTTGCCGGGCTTACCTCGGAGCCGGCAATTACTCCCAGGCGCAGCCGTTATGCTGGAAGCTCTATGGCGCGCGGCCCGAACGCGTGGATCTTGTACTTAAGCTCATACAAGGCCTAGTCCAGAGCGGGGCGGTCCAGGAAGTGTTGGGAACAGTGATCAAGCTTAAAGAGCGGCTTCGCAATCCGCAAGAGAGGAACGAATTCCTAAATATCATAGAGAAATTGTACGAGATGGATGAGTCTAACCTCGAAGTTCTGGAAGTCCTCGCCGCCCTCTATAACGAAATGAACAAGGACGATGGGCTGCGCCGATCACTTTCGCGCTTATTCAACCTTTACCTGGCTAGCGAGAAATATCAGAAGGCGGCAGACACTTTGGAACGGATCCTCGACGTCGATCCCTACGGCGCAGGTCACCACGACCGGCTTCTCAACTTGGAAGGACACATCGACTCGATCTGGTACAGCAATATCCTCTCCCGCACCGAACCGCCTTCGTCCACGCGAACTTCTCCTGCCATGAATTTGGCGGCCGCCGCGACGGAAGAAGCCGAATCCTTGGAGGACCTGCTCGTCGAAGGGGAGATGTACCACCAGTATCAGCTCACCGCGAGATTGGGAGAGACCGTGGAAAAAATCGATCGTCTCTTCCCGGGCGCGGAGGAGAAAAATCAGAGGGTCCACGACCTCTACGAAGCCGCAGAATACACTCCCAAATTCAAAGCGCCTGCGGCGGCTCCCGTTGCGCCTACTCCCCGGCCAGATGCCACATCCCCAGGCGTCGCGTCTTTCCAATCTCTTGAAGACCTCCGAAAGATCTCCGAGATTACCGCGAACATTTATCGCGAATCGACCCCGCAAGGAATACTCCAGGTCGCCGTCAATGAGATTGGACGGGCTATGAATGTCAGCCGTTGTTGGGGAGCGGTAGGGTTGCCCGACCGGCCTCCCGTGCTCACGGCGGAACACTTTTCGCCGCCGGCTTCACCCTCCGATCCCGCGGCTGCAATGAAGCTATTTGCTTTTCTCATGGGGCAGGCTCCCTCCAGCCCTGACGGGTGGTCGCTCGAAAACGTTGCCCAAGCTCCTTTGCTCTATGCGGTCACCCCGGAAATTCAAAAATTGGCAATTCGCTCCTTGCAGGCATTGCCTATGATCGACAAAGATATGGCCGCCGGGTTATTGCTTCTCGAACAATGCGAGTCGCCACGCACCTGGACACCCGGGGAAAGCATGCTGCTCAAAGCCATCGCCACACAAGTCGTCATTGCGATAAACAACACCAAGCTGCGACGGCTTGTGCGGTCACTGGCCGGGACCGATCCCGAGACCGGCCTGCTGCCTCGCAGTGCCTATCTGGAATGCTTGCTTTCCGAAGCACGGCGCTCCAAGGATCAATCACAACCGCTTTCGGTCTGCCTTATAGAGCCAGAAAGCCCCCACACGCTGATGAAACAACTCGGCGATGCAGGCGTACAGCGCTTCGTGCTCCAAGTGGGAAAAGCCCTTACGCCCGCATTGCGCCAGAACGACATTTCCATTCGCTACAGCCCGCTTTCAATCGTCCTAGTATTTCCGGATACGCCCTTGCCGCAAGCAGCCCTGGCGGTGGAAAAGGTGCGTCGCGCGTTGGCGCAAATCCGGGTGAACGGTGCGGGGCCTAGTAACTTCTGCGCGGCGGTTTGTGACGTCCCGCTGGGACCAAACTTTGATCCGGTCGACGGTGTCACAGAAGTGATCAATCGGCTGGAAGTTTCCCTGGACCGCTCGCGCAAAGAAGGCGGGAAACGAATTCTGATCTCCAAGTTTTCCGGTTGATTTCGCATCCGCATCCCGAGGCCCGGACGTTGTTATGCTGTACGAATGGCGGCGCGAGCCTACCGGGCCTTGTGGGGACATTCCGGCGGAGGAATGTGCCGCACAGAGGGTCCCTATTTGATGGCAAGCTCGCCGTTTAGCGGGTGAATCTCGGAGCGATCCGCCTTTTTCTACCACATCGCCGCGGGAGATGAGTCATGACCTTTCAGAAGATTGGCGTGGTAGGTTGCGGCCTGATGGGGTCTGGCATCGCTCAAGTGTGCGCCGTGGCGGGGTACCCGACGGTGGTGCGCGACGTCGCGCCCCCCCTGATCGACAAGGGCATAGCGGCCATCGAGAGATCGCTGAGCAAGCTCGTGGAGAAGGGCGTGCTTCCCGCGGCGATGTGGTAGAAAAAGGCAGAGGGATCGCTCCGAGATTCACCCGCTAAACGGCGAGCTTGCCATCAAATAGGGACCCTCTGTGCGGCACATTCCTCCGCCGGAATGTCCCCCACAAGGCCCGGGCCAGCTAGCACAGCCATTCGTACAGCATAACAACGTCCGGGCCTCGGGATGCGGATGCGAAATCAACCGGAAAACTTGGAGATCAGAATTCGTTTCCCGCCTTCTTTGCGCGAGCGGTCCAGGGAAACTTCCAGCCGATTGATCACTTCTGTGACACCGTCAACCGGATCAAAGTTTGGTCCCAGCGGGACGTCACGAACCGCCGCGCAGAAGTTACTAGGCCCCGCACCGTTCACCCGGATTTGCGCAAACGCGCGACGCACCTTTTCCACCGCCAGGGCTGCTTGCGGCAAGGGCGTATCCGGAAATACTAGGACGATTGAAAGCGGGCTGTAGCGAATGGAAATGTCATTCTAGCGCAATGCGGGCGTAAGGGCTTTTCCCACTTGGAGCACGAAGCGCTGTACGCCTGCATCGCCGAGTTGTTTCATCAGCGTGTGGGGGCTTTCTGGCTCTATAAGGCAGACCGAAAGCGGTTGTGATTGATCCTTGGAGCGCCGTGCTTCGGAAAGCAGACACATTCCAGATAGGCACTGCGAGGCAGCAGGCCGGTCTCGGGATCGGTCCCGGCCAGTGACCGCACAAGCCGTCGCAGCTTGGTGTTGTTTATCGCAATGACGACTTGTGTGGCGATGGCTTTGAGCAGCATGCTTTCCCCGGGTGTCCAGGTGCGTGGCGACTCGCACTGTTCGAGAAGCAATAACCCGGCGGCCATATCTTTGTCGATCATAGGCAATGCCTTGCAAGGAGCGACTTGCCAATTTTTGAATTTCCGGGGTGACCGCATAGAGCAAAGGAGCTTGGGCAACGTTTTCGAGCGACCACCCGTCAGGGCTGGAGAGGAGCCTGCCCATCGAAAAGCAAATAGCTTCATTGCAGCCGCGGGATCGGAGGGTGAAGCCGGCGGCGAAAAGTGTTCCGCCGTGAGCACGGGAGGCCGGTCGGGCAACCCTACCGCTCCCCAACAACGGCTGACGTTCACAGCCCGTCCAATCTCAATGACGGCGACCTGGAGTATTCCTTGCGGGGTCGACTCGCGATAAATGTTCGCGGTTAATCTCGGAGATCTTTCGGAGGTCTTCAAGAGATTGGAAAGACGCGACGCCTGGGGATATGGCATCTGGCCGGGGAGTAGGCGCAACGGGAGCCGCCGCAGGCGCTTTGAATTTGGGAGTGTATTCTGCGGCTTCGTAGAGGTCGTGGACCCTCTGATTTTTCTCCTCCGCGCCCGGGAAAAGACGATTCAGACTTTTTCCACGGTCTACTCCCAATCTCGCGGTGAGCTGATACTGGTGGTACGTCTCCCCTTCGACGAGCGAGTCCTCCAAGGATTCGGCTTCTTCCGTCGCGGCGGCCGCCAAATTCATGGCAGGAGAAGTTCGCGTGGACGAAGGCGGTTCGGTGCGGGAGAGGATATTGCTGTACCAGATCGAGTCGATGTGTCCTTCCAAGTTGAGAAGCCGGTCGTGGTGACCTGCGCCGTAGGGATCGACGTCGAGGATCCGTTCCAAAGTGTCTGCCGCCTTCTGATATTTCTCGCTAGCCAGGTAAAGGTTGAATAAGCGCGAAAGTGATCGGCGCAGCCCATCGTCCTTGTTCATTTCGTTATAGAGGGCGGCGAGGACTTCCAGAACTTCGAGGTTAGACTCATCCATCTCGTACAATTTCTCTATGATATTTAGGAATTCGTTCCTCTCTTGCGGATTGCGAAGCCGCTCTTTAAGCTTGATCACTGTTCCCAACACTTCCTGGACCGCCCCGCTCTGGACTAGGCCTTGTATGAGCTTAAGTACAAGATCCACGCGTTCGGGCCGCGCGCCATAGAGCTTCCAGCATAACGGCTGCGCCTGGGAGTAATTGCCGGCTCCGAGGTAAGCCCCGGCAACCCAGCTCCAACAATTCCAAATCATCGGGGTTTTTCGCTAGCAGAGGCTCAATCAGTTTTGTGGCTTCGACAAAGTTTCCGCGCTTCAAATAGATCTCAGCGGCGGCGGTGGAGGCAACTTCATCGGCGGGATCGAGTGCGTGCGCCTGGTCAATGAGCTTCTCCCGACGGGTTTCATCCCCGGCGCGGCGGGCGAGTTGCGCGGCCCGGAGGAGCGCCGGCATCGCCACCTTGGTTTGACGCGCGCGGCTAGCCATCTCGGCCAACTCCACGTGATCCTCCAGATTGTTAGGGTCGAGCTTGACGATACGGGTCAGGCATTCGACCATCTGCGCGTTTGAACCGGCGATGCGGTAGTATCCCAGAGACTCCCGAAAAGCTTCGAGAGCCTCGGTGGTCTTCTGGCTTTTTTCCAGCAGACCTGCCAGCTTCATCAAAGTCGTAACATCCTGCGGCGACAGCTTCAGCACCCGCCGGCAAGTTGCGATGGCCTTCGGAAGGTCGCCCCGCCTGATGTAGAAATCCGCGAGTTGAACCTGGTAGCGCATTGCCTCCGCATGGCGGTTTAGTTTGGCGCTCAGGTCACCCAGGTTAATCAGCGCTTCCTCAGCGGTGGGATCGTAACGAAGAATTTCCTGATAGGTCGCGATTGCGGCTTCAAACTTCTGCCGCTGGAGATATTTGTCAGCTTTTTCGAATAACTTGTCTAAATCTGGCATCGTCTCACGTAAAGGACTTGGCGCCCACGGCGGAACTCATTGCCGACTCCCGGTTTGACAGGATAGCTCCCTTTTGCTAGATTTTCAAAGGGTTAGAAAATAGTCACGCGGTTGGCAAGGGCCTGCTCCCACCACTCGCACCACGCGTTGAAACTCCCCTTGGTTCGCATTTTGCGCGGAACCGGCGGATCGATGGTTTCATGACCGAAGCTCGCTTCATTCGCAACTTTTCAATTGTCGCCCACATCGATCATGGCAAGTCTACGCTGGCCGACCGTCTGCTCGAGATCACCGGTGCGCTGTCCAAACGCGAGATGTCGGAGCAGGTCCTTGACTCCATGGATCTGGAACGCGAGCGCGGGATCACCATCAAGGCCCACGCCGTCCGCTTACGTTACGTGGCACGTGACGGCAACGAATACCAGCTCAATATCATTGACACGCCCGGGCACGTGGACTTTTCCTACGAAGTTTCGCGCAGCCTCTCCGCTTGCGAAGGCGCCGTGCTGGTGATTGATGCTTCACAAGGGGTGGAAGCCCAGACCCTTGCCAACGCGCAACTGGCAATGAACAATCGTCTGACCATTGTGCCCGTGATCAACAAGATCGATCTGCCGGGCGCGGACATTGAATCCACCGAGCAGCAGATCGAGCACGCTCTGGCTCTCGACCCCAAGGAAGCGTTGCTGATCAGCGCGAAGGCCGGGACCGGGGTTGAGGACGTGCTGGAAGCAATTGTCGCCCGCATCCCCCCGCCCGCGGGATCTCCCGAGGCGCCGCTCCAGGCGCTGATCTTCGACTCCTGGTTCGACCCCTATCGCGGTGTCGTGGTGCTGGCGCGCGTAGTGCAAGGCACGCTTTCCGTGGGAATGCGCATCAAACTTTGGTCAAATAACCAAGTGTACAACGTCGAGGATTTGGGGGTGCTTACTCCCAAACCCCTTCGCGTGGAGCAACTGACGGCAGGCGAGGTCGGTTTTGTTGTCGCCAACATCAAGCGCATTTCGGAATCCCGCATCGGCGACACGATCACCGATGACGCGCGGCCGGCCCCTGGTCCCCTGCCAGGCTTCGAAGAGATCAAGTCCATGGTCTTCGCGGGTCTCTACCCGGTGGACTCCAGCGCCTATGAGAACTTGCGCGACGCCATTGACAAGCTAAGCCTCAACGACGCTTCGCTCGTCCACGAGCCGGAGAATTCCGAGGCGCTGGGCTTCGGTTTCCGCTGTGGTTTCCTCGGTCTGCTTCACTTGGAAATCGTCCAGGAGAGGCTGGAGCGGGAATTCAACATTGACCTCATTACAACCGCACCCAGCGTACGTTATCGCATCACCACCAAGGCTGGGGAGGTATTGGAGGTTCACACCCCCACCAAGTTTCCGGCAGCGGGCGATATTGAGAAGGTCGAGGAACCCATCATTCGCGCTCAGATTTTCACGCAGGATGAGTTCCTAGGCGGAATCCTGGCGCTGCTCGAGGAGAAGCGCGGCGTACAGAAAGGGTTTGAATACGTCTCCGGAAAGCGCGTGCTACTGACCTACGAATTGCCGCTGAACGAAATCGTTCTGGACTTCTATGACCGGCTCAAGTCGGCCTCCCGCGGGTATGCGTCGCTCGATTATCACTTTGCGGGCTACCGGGCTTCGGACCTGGTCAAAGTGGATTTCCTGGTCGCGGGTGAACCTGTGGACGCGCTCAGCTTCATCTGCCATCGCGACGCCGCGTTCGCGCGGGGGCGTTCTCTCTGCACTCGCATGCGCAAACTGATTCCCCGCCAGATGTTCGAGGTCGCCCTCCAAGCCTCCATCGGCTCCCGTGTCATCGCCCGCGAGAATGTCGCGGCTATTCGCAAGAATGTGATAGCCAAGTGCTACGGAGGTGACATCTCGCGCAAACGCAAGTTGCTGGAAAAACAGAAGGAAGGCAAAAAGCGCATGAAGCGCGTGGGCCGCGTCGATATTCCTCAGGAAGCGTTCCTTGCCATTCTCAAGGTATCCGAGGAGTGACGCATCGGTTCGCGCCGTGTAGCCGTGAACCACTACCGTCCAACAGTTACTATCGATAGAATCTTCGCGACCTTATCCGGGGAGCCATCTATGGAACTCAAAACCGTCCGCATCGAAAAGCCCGCCGACATGAACTTCATCCTCGGCCAGTCGCACTTTATCAAGACGGTTGAAGATCTCTACGAAGCTATTGTGCAAACGGCTCCCCAGATGAAATTCGGCATTGGTTTCTGCGAATCATCCGGTCCGGCATTGGTGCGCTTTGCGGGGAATGATCCTAAACTCACCGAACTGGCGCAAAAGAACGCTCTCGCTCTTTCCTGCGGCCATGCCTTCATCATCTTCATGGAAGGGGGATTCCCTATCAACATTTTGAACACCGTGGAGAGCGTACCCGAGGTCTGCCAGGTCTTCTGCGCTACTGCGAATTCCGTGGACGTGATCGTCGCGGAATCCGAACACGGCCGCGGAATGGGCGTCATTGACGGCGTCAAGACGCGCGGCAACGGGTCCGTCCAGTGTCCAACCCGGAATGCATCATGCGCGTCAGATCGGAATGATAGAACCCAACTACAGGCGCGCCCAGTCTTTGTCCCGCGTCTATGCTTGCCCATGACGTGACGTATGGATCGCCGGCCTCGATGAGGTCCGGACCGATCCGGGTCAGCGTGTCCACCCAGATTTTCTTGCCCAACGGAAAGCGGTAGCCTTGGCCGAATGGAAGCATGGCCGCCGGGACGCTGTATAAGTAGTTGTTGCGGCCACGGCGCAAACCCGGAACAACCAGGCTGTGCTTCGCGCGTCCCGCGAGGCCGCGATGCTTGGCTTCGAGATAGGTACGCACACCGCCACCGCCTTGCGTGTAAAACATTGTGACATCAGCGATATGCATGCGTTGTACGCGCCATTGGGATTGTCAGGAATTCCATGCTGTCGCGTTTATCGGACGGCCGCGCGGCAACCCGCGTCGCCAGGTTGCCGTGTATCCGAAATAGCCCGTGCATGTTGCAAGGAACCTAAACAGCGGTTTCCGCTAACGGGTTGGCACTGCCCCGCCATTCGATGAGTTCGAGCCGGCCATCCAGATGCTCGACAATCGCGGTACAGCTATCCACCCAATCTCCGCAATTGACATACAAGAGATCGCCGACCTCCTTGATTGCGGCGCTGTGGATATGCCCGCATACCACACCGTTCAGCCCGCGATCCCGCACGGAGTGGATAACCGAATCCTCGAAATCGAACACGAATGCGACGGCGGATTTGACCTTGCGCTTGGCATATCCGGCCAGCGACCAGTAGCCGGTGATACGCAAGGTGCGGCGCCACCAGGCAAGCCATCCGTTGATGCGCACCAGAAGGTCGTACCCGACGTCGCCCAAAACGGCAACCCAACGATGGTGCCGGGTCACCTGGTCAAACTGGTCGCCGTGGGTAAGCAGCAGCCGCTTCCCATCGGCCGTTACATGCAGCCATTCGAATGAGATCAAGATGTCCCCGAATAACGTTCCGCTGTATTCCCGCAATACTTCGTCGTGATTGCCGGGGATGAAGACCACCTTTTCGCCATGCCGTGCCCGGCGCAGAATTTTCTGCACGACCGTGTTCTGCACAGCCGACCACTGTATGCTGCGCCCCATCGACCAAAAGTCGATAATGTCGCCCAAGAGGAACAGGTGATCACTTTCGAATTCGCGGAGAAAATCTAGCAGTCGGTCTGCCTGGCAACCCCGTGTGCCCAGATGGATATCGGATAGGAATATTGAACGGACTTTCACTGCGCCAGATTAGTCGCGGAGTGTGACGTTTTCATGATAAGAGTCTTTCATTTATATTTCACAAGTCATGGTCCGGATCGGCCTGACAGGGAAGTTGTTCGGTTGACGATCAATCCGGCCTGGAATGGACCAATCAAGCCGGCTGTCATATTTATGTAACCGGACTTTCATATTATGAGAAACTGCTTTTTATAATTGAAACTCGTTCGAATCATGAGCAAACAGCAATCTAGTTCAAGCAAGGCCGGAGACCTGCATCCCTATGCCGGTTTGCTGGATGAACTGGAAGCGTTGCGCGCCGAGTTGAAACAGCTTGAGCAACAGTTTGCGCCAACGCTGCAGCAGGTCAATCCGGTCCATCTCGCCAGCGCTGTCAATATGGTTCACTATCTCGGCTTGAGGCGGCGGGACATGCGGCCGTTACAGGAAAGGCTGGCTGCCGCAGGACTTTCGTCGTTAGGCAGGATGGAATCACACGTCCTGGCCAATCTTGATGCCATCATTGACCTGTTGCGCTGCGCGTTGGGCAAGCATCCAACCGATGAAATATTGCCCGCTTCGGCGGCGACTGGGGCCGCGCAGCTTGAAATCAATACCAATAATCTGTTTGGCAAGCCTCCCCTGCATCGCCGGGTCCGCATCATGGTCACGCTGCCCGCCGACGTGGCAGACGATTATGCGTTGATCAAGGACATGCTCGTTCATGGTATGGATTGTGCCCGCATCAATTGTGCGCATGACACACCTGAAATATGGGCACGCATGATCGAGCAAATCGATCTGGCTCGCCGTGAAACGGGAAGGCATTGCCGTATCCTGATGGATTTGGGCGGCCCCAAGTTGCGCACCGGAGAACTTGCCCAAGGGCCTGCTGTGGTCAAATGGAAGCCGCAGCGGGATCTGTTTGGCAACGTGGTTGCGCCGGCGCGGATATGGCTGTATCCCGAAAGTGATGCTGCTGCCAGCCCGGCCCCCGCGGATGCCTGCCTGCCGGTAAATGGGGATTGGCTTGCAAAAGTGTCGTCGCGCGACATCATTGAATTGACCGACGCAAGAGGTGCCTCCCGCAACCTGCAACTTGTTGAACAGATCGGAACGGGCTTTTGGGCCGAGTCCAGTCAAACCACCTATATCACGCCCGGTATAGAACTAACGCTCCTGCGAGTCCCCATTTCCGGGCACCCGCGCCGCGCAGGCCGCACTGGCATGGTGGGAGCATTGCCGCCATTGCCCGAATCGATCCGTCTGCGTATCGGAGACAATCTGACCATCACGCGTGATCCGTTGCCGGGCAAGCCAGCCCAATTCGATGCCAGCGGACGCTTATTGCGCACAGCCAGGATTGCGTGTTCCCTGCCGGAAGTATTTCTGGCTGTACAGCCGGGAGAACGCATACTGATCGACGACGGCCGGATTGAAGGTGTAATCCGCAGTGTCAGCAAAAGCAAAATTGGGGTCGAAATCACGCAGGCGCGGGAAGGCGGGGAGAAACTGCTGGCCAACAAGGGCATCAACCTGCCGGACAGCAGGCTTGAGTTGAATGGCCTGACGACACAGGACGTCGAGAATCTGGAATTCGTCGTGCAGCATGCCGATATGGTCGGGCTTTCATTCGTTAGGAATCCCGCCGACATCGAGCTATTGCAAAAGCATTTAAAACGGCTGAAGGCGGAGAAACTTGGCATCGTGCTGAAAATCGAAACGCGCGCCGCATTCGATCATTTTCCGGAACTGTTATTTACCCTGCTGCAATCACCGACCGTAGGCGTCATGATCGCTCGCGGCGACCTGGCCGTGGAGTGCGGCTATGAAAGATTGGCGGAACTGCAGGAGGAAATCCTCTGGCTGGCCGAGGCGGCCCGTCTGCCGGTCATCTGGGCGACCCAGGTATTGGAAGGTTTGTCCAAGAGCGGCAAACCCAGCCGCGCTGAGATTACCGATGCGGCAATGGGTGTGCGTGCCGAATGCGTCATGCTGAACAAGGGTGCGCATATTGTCGAGGCTATCCAGTCTTTGGACGACATCCTGCATCGCATGCAATCGCATCAACAGAAAAAAAGCTCGCTGTTGCGGCGTCTCCACTGGTGAACCGGGCGAATACCGTGCATGAAGGAACTAGCGATTTGACGGGTATTCGCAAGCTTTGATTGTCAACAAATCGGCAGCTTGCAACCTGTTTTCCAAGGACAAACGATTGCAAAATTATCATGACGAAGCGAGATTATTGCCATTGACGCTCTTCCCAAATTTACCCCGGCCGCAGCGAAGCTATGGGCAACCATTCCCGGCGATAAGAAAAAGGAATTGCTTTCGAATGTCTGGTGCGGAAAGTGCCGCCATGAGGTCACGATTATCAACTTGTCCGGTGCCGTCAAAGCCGGCAACTTGTTGCTGGTAGGTTTGTGTTCGGAGTGCCGCAGCGATGTGGCCAGCGTGATCGAGATCAGTTGACCGTTTAAGTCAGTGGCGGTGAAACGTTGATCGCTGGACGCGGCCAATTTGGAGACTACCGGTATGTCCGATATTGCTGAAAGAGCCCTGCACACCCGTATCGCCCGTTCGGTCGATGCGATCCGTCGCTCTTTCGTCGACAACCTGTTCTATGTCACCGTCAGAACCTTCGACAACGCCACTCCCCTGGACCACTACACTGCGCTGGCCTACACCATCCGCGACCGCCTGCTTGCGCGATTCATCGCGACGGACGAAAACTACAAGTTCAGGGACGTGAAAATGGTGGCCTATATGTCCGCCGAGTATCTCCTCGGACCGCACCTTGGAAACATTTTGCACAATCTGGGACTTTGGGACAATGTCCGGCTGGCCATGAACGAACTGGGCCTGGACCTTGAGACCATTCTGGAAGTCGAGGAGGAACCGGGGCTGGGCAGCGGCGGCCTTGGCCGTCTTGCTGCCTGCTACATGGATTCCCTGGCAACGCTCGAAATCCCCGCGATCGGCTATGGCATACGCTACGAATACGGAATCTTTGAGCAATCCATCAGGGACGGTTGGCAGGTGGAAGTGGCGGATGCATGGCTGCGCAACGGCAATCCCTGGGAACTGCCGAGGCAGCAGCGCTATCCGGTAAGATTCGGCGGCGAGATCGAACGTTATAGTGACGATGACGGCCGCCCGCGCAGCCGCTGGGTGCCGGAGACCACCATTTATGGCGTTGCCTATGACACGCCCATTCTTGGCTACGGCGTGCTCAACGTGAACCTGCTGCGCCTGTGGAAATCGGAGGCGCGCGAATCATTCGATTTGCAAGCCTTCAATACCGGCGATTACTACCGGGCCGTCGACGACATGATTGAGGCGCAGAACATCAGCAAGGTGCTCTACCCCAACGACGAACCGATGGCCGGCAAGGCGCTGCGCCTGCGCCAGCAGTACTTTTTTGTCTCATGCTCATTGCAGGACATGATACACATGACCCTGAGCGGCCCTGGCGGCCAGAATCAGAGTGCCCAAGCCAGCCTGGACCGTTTCCCGGACAGGTTCGTGGTACAGCTCAACGATACCCATCCGGCCATTGCCATTGCCGAATTCATGCGCCTGCTCGTCGACGAGCACCAGATGGACTGGGATCAGGCATGGGCGCTTACGCAGCGGAGCTTTGCCTACACTAACCACACACTGCTCCCGGAAGCCCTGGAAACATGGCCTGTGGAGCTGTTCCAGCGCAGCTTGCCGCGGCATCTCGAAATCATCTACGAGATCAACAGCCGATTTCTCGATGAGGTACGCATCCGCTTCATCCATGACAATGCCCGGCTGGCCCGCATGTCGCTCATCGACGAAGGATGTGGCGACGGCGTTCGCCGCGTGCGCATGGCCAATCTCGCCTGTGTCGGCAGCATGGCCATCAACGGCGTCGCGAAAATGCATAGTGAATTGCTCAAACAAACGGTGTTGAAGGATTTTTACGACATGTGGCCGGAAAAATTCCAGAACAAGACCAATGGTGTGACACCCCGGCGCTTCATCGCGCTGTCCAACCCGCCGCTGGCCGCCCTCATCGATGAAACTATAGGCGGGGATTGGCTGCGCAATCTGGAGAAACTCAGCCAACTGGAATCTTACACCGGCAACAGCGACTTCATGGACCGTTGGCGCGGGATCAAGCGCCAGGCCAAGGAACGCCTGGCCAACCACATTCATCGGAGTTGCGGCATCAGCCTGGATCCGGACAGCCTTTTCGACATCCAGGTCAAGCGCATCCACGAATACAAGCGCCAGCATCTCAACGTGATGCACATCGTCAGCCTCTACCATCGACTCAAGCAAAACCGGTCGCTGGATTTCACGCCGCGCACCTTTATTTTCGGCGGCAAGGCGGCGCCCGGCTATCACATGGCGAAGCTGATCATCAAGCTCATCTATTCGGTGGCCGACGTGATCAATCGCGACCCGCAGGTCAACAACGTGCTGAAAGTGGTATTCGTGCCGAACTTCAGCGTGAAAACCGGCCAGCTTATCTATCCTGCGGCCGATCTGTCGGAGCAGATATCCACCGCCGGCAAGGAGGCGTCCGGCACCGGCAACATGAAGTTCACCATGAACGGGGCGCTGACCATCGGCACCCTGGATGGCGCCAACGTGGAGATTCGCGATGCAGTCGGCGAAGACAATTTTTTCCTGTTCGGCAAGACGGTGCAACAGGTGGAAGAGATATGGGCGGCGGGCTATCATCCCAACGACATCTATCAACACAACGAAGACCTGCGCGATGTAATCGAGCTGATCAACTCGGGCCATTTCTCCCATGGCGACAGCGGCCTGTTCCGACCGCTGACCGACCGTCTGCTGAATTGGGATCCCTTTATGGTATGCGCCGACTTTCAGACCTATATCGATTGCCAGTCCCGGGTTAGCCAGGCTTATCTGGACCGGGGACAGTGGTCGCGCATGTCCATGCTGAACGTGGCGCGCTGCGGGCGGTTCTCGTCGGATCGGGCAGTTCGCGAATACAACGCGGAAATATGGCGAGTGGCTCCATTGTCCGTGAAAATGTCCAGGGCATGACAGGTTGACGTGTGTGGGGGATAGTTCTGCCTGATGGTTGATCTGCCGCGGAGACTCAAAAATTGTGAGTGGAACATCAGTCATGCGGCGGCCCGCTTTTGTCACTCCCTCAATGCCGGCTCTCGACCGAAGTGGGCACCGCACTCAATGGCAAATATTTCAATTGCACGTTATATTCAAAAAAGCTAATCTTGCGGACGCTTTTAAAGCGCAAATCGAATTTAAGCAGTTAAATCCGATTTGCAAAAACCACCGGATGTAAACCGCAACAATCAGGGAAGGAATTGAATAATGACTAATGCCAGCAAACCAGATTATTTAGCCAGGGCTAAACAATTGTCCAAGGATGAGACCGACCGCCTGCTGTCAAGAATGGGCGGCAAATTGGACCGCAGACTGGAAAAGGGCAAGTTGAGCCAGCAAGAAGCTTTGGCTAAACAGTTGGAGTTGGAAGATGAGCAACTTCAGGAATGGCGCAAGGTCATGCATAGCCTGAAGAAAAAGGAAGCAGAAAAGGAAGCCAAGAAAAAAGAAGAGAAGGCCAAAATTCCGGCAAAGGCAAAGGCCAAAGCAAAGGCAAAAGCAAAGGCAAAAGCAAAGGCAAAAGCTCCAGCAAAGGCAAAGGCTCCGGCAAAGGCAAAGGCAAAGGCTCCGGCCAAAGCAAAGGCAAAGGCAAAAGTGCACTCAGTGCTCAAGGTGCCTGCCGAGGCTAAGGTTGAGCCGACCAAATAACAGACTACTGCAACAATTCGGCATCATTGCGGATGATTGAAAATTCGCAATGACAAACCCATCGCCGATTAGCCAGGTTGTTTGTTCCTCTCGCCACACGTGCAGATGAGACCGCCGCTCCAAACAAATCGACGCTGCTGCCAAATTACAAATTCAGCCAACCCTTGACTTGTTGCGATACCCATGCGCCATCGTCCAGCGGCAAGTCATGCCCGGCAGCCGGATGCACTCTGAGCGTGCAACCCCAGTGATGCGCCAGCTTGAGCGAGCACTTTACATCCACCAGCCGGTCCTGCCGGCCAGCCAGTAACAACACCGGCACAGATGGTGCTGCCGGTGCGGCACGATAACCGGCGGCAGCAACAAGTTGGCGCAGGATATTGGCGCGGGTGATCGGATATTCACGTGCGTAGGCGGTCCACTGTTCCAATATCGCCGGCCTGCGTTCTCCCTGACTTGCCAGTGAGCTGGTGAGTTTCAGGATCAGGCTTTCGCGCTGAACTGCCGAGCCGAACAGCAGGTGACGGATCAGGGCGGGATAATTTTCCGGCCGCAGCCGGTGGTAAAAAGGGTTGTAGGGCGACAGACTGGTGTTGATCAATACCAGCTTTTCGATCTCGTCCGGATACAGTTCACTCCATGCCACCGCTACCATCGCCCCCAACGACAAGGCCAGCACAGCATACGGTGGCGGGTAACCCAGTTTTGCGAGTTCCGTGTGGCAGTAGTTTGCCATTTCCGCCACACTGGTGGCGCTGGCCAGCGCATGCAATCGTCCATTGCCTGGAAAATCCAGTGCCACAACACGCTGCGCGGCGATGATGTCTTGAAACAGCTCGGGAAAATCGCCCCAGTGGCGAGCCTCGCGCATCAAGCCACGCAACAGCACCCAGGTGGTCATGGCCTGTACCAGCGCGCCACCGCACGTTCCTGCATGCGATCACGGTTGGGTCCGTTCGTCAGCCAATTGTCGTGGCTGCAAGTGGCGCGCATCAGAAAATCCAGCCAGACGGTATGTCTTCGCAGTACCCTGTGCAAACGATGTTCTACCGAGGGATTGAACAGGCCCTGACGGGAAAACAGTTGGCGCGGATTTTTCTTTACCCACAACCACGAACCCATTTCCAGCGTCAACGGCAGAAAGATCCTGCTCTTGTCCTGTTGCGCGTGCAGATAGAGGTAGTCCCATATGTCGCCATGGGTGCGATATTGCAGGCTTTGCGGTTCGAACAGGTAACGGGTGTTGGGATGGGACTCGTGAAACAGTTCTTCAAGCGTCACGATGTCAGCCAGATGATCGATCGGATTTACGGTATGTGCATGGGGAAACCATACGCGGTCGCGCAAGCCGAAGCCCGAATGGCAGTCCACCGCGATGCTGAATGAGCGGGTCAGCAATTCTTCTTCAACGGTGCGGCACAGCACCTGATTCTCGATCTCCATCTCAACGCCTTCCGGGCCGCGATACCACGGCAAGCGGGGGCTGATCCGGTGTCCGCCCAGCAGGAAGGGAACACGTCCCTCGGCTTCTACCGGCGCGTTGCGCATCAAGTCCACTCCCCGCGGATTGCAGCGTGTCGACTGCCACATGCCGCCGGGATTGATCAGGGGCATGAATACCAGCCGCACGTTCTGCAGTATATGATGCAGGCTTTTGTCCCACTCCATCCGTGTCAGCAGGCTGCGCAGGAAGTACAGCAATACCTGCGTGCCGATGCGCTCCAGGCCATGGATGCCGCCAAAAAATCCGATCGCGGGCAACTTGGGATCGGGGTTGCCCAGCGTCAGCCGGTATACCGGGAATCGCTTACCGCCTGCGCTGACTTCACACGCAACATGCGCTTGCAGATGGTCGCGGCCAAACTCGAGTATGCGTTCCAGCTCGCTTAATTCGGGGAGGGTGGCCATGGCGATGTTCGGGTCTTTGCTTTGAATTGTCGATGCTGTTCGTTATACCGTTCTTTTGCTGCCATCACCATTTGTTTGTCTTGGTGCTAGGTTCCCCTCTTTTCATTCTGCATCGTTTGCTTCAGGCGCACGATCAATTTTAACGCATTCAAATCGACAAGCTGGTCAATCTGACCGAAGCTGGATTCCCCGTTTTGATTTCAGAAAATAATTCAGAATGCAACAGACGGCTCTATGGGAAGACCCGTCAGGCATTGAGACGTGTGGCTGCGCGGTGCGAATTACCCTTTGCAACTGCAGCTCAACGTTTGTTTACGATTTGAGAAAATGTTTTGCATAGCGGCTGCTAATGCGCGACATCGGCAGCAGGATGAACAGGTCGGCAGTATTGAATTCCGGATCCCAGGCGGGTTCGCCGCAGATATAGGCACCGAGCCGCAAATACCCTTTCAGCAGCGGCGGAACCGGTGCGTCGAGATATTGATTCAGCGCCTTCAGCGGCAGCGGGCAACGCGGGAACACGCTGTATTCTGCAGGGGCAGCGTATAAACGGTGCAACTTTCGATAGATGCTTGCCGCAACATGGCCGCCATCCGCCATGCTGATGCTGGCGCAACCGATCAGATATTCATGGCCGTGATGCAGCATGTACTGGGCGAGGCCGCCCCAAAGTTGGGTGATGGTTGTTCCGTCGCGATAATCCCTGTGCACGCAGGAGCGCCCGACTTCCACCATCCGGTCGCTGAGATGCAGCAGGCGGGTCAGGTCGAATTCTGTTTCAGAGTAATAGCCGCCGATTTTTTCGGCCTGACGGGGCGAGAGTATGCGATAAGTCCCGATGACTTTGTTTTCGGTACTCTCGCGTACCAGCAAATGCTCGCAGTAACCGTCGAATATATCGCGGTCGATTTCTTCCTTCGCACTGGGCAGATTTGCTCCCATTTCTTCGGCGAAGATCTTATAACGCAGCCGTTGCGCCTCCAGTGTTTCCGCTTCGGTGCGGGCGAACGAGGTTGTTAAATGCCGCTGGGAGGCGGGTTGTCGTTGTCGGTTGAGTTCCAGCATCGTCTTTCCCTTGGATAGATTGAAGATGCGTGCAGAATAGGAGTGCCATGTTGCAGGGCGATGAAGGGAATATGAAGGATCTATGAATTCTCCGCGGGGAGCCGATTCAACAGCGGATCGACAAGCAGTTCATAAGCCGGCACGGGTGAGAGCCGGGAATTCTGAATTGCGGATTCACCGGGCCGCATGGCTGTTTGCCGGGCGGCACCCATGTTTTGCAGCGCTTTGGCAATGGCCTCATGCGCAGCGCGGGCCAACACGCGGCGATTTGAGTTTTCCGCCATCAGAGCGGGGGTGAATACAACAAAGGCATTTTGCTGTGTGCAACGCAGAATATTCCAGATTGAGTGCGCCAGCGTCATGTCGCCGACAAAAGCGGCGGCGAATTCCGGTTCCCCATTCTGGTTCTGATAGCGCAATGCCATCGGGAGCAGCGGAATTCGCGCATCGATTGCGGGTTGGATGAGTGCCGAGTAAAAGGGGCCGACCTGTTTGCCATCCGTGGTTGTGCCTTCCGGAAAAAGTCCGATCGACACATCCTGCTCGAGCAGCAGGCTGATGCGCCGGTTGACCATAGCGGTATTCCGGCGTGAGGCGCGCTCAATGAAAACAGTGCCGCAGCGACGGCATAGCCAGCCGATGATTGGCCAATCGTTCACTTCGGATTTGGCTATGAAACGCGAGGGATGGATCGCATTCAGCACGATAATGTCCAGCCACGAGACATGGTTTGCAACGATCAAAGATCCGCATTTGCCGTGCGCGGGCAGTTCCCCTTCGATCAGTATGGCGATGTTGAGTATGGCCAGCAGTTGCCTGTTCCAGTTTTTCAGGATCTGGTTTTGTCTGGTTTGATTCATGTGCGGGTAGATGACCGCCAGCAGCACTCCGTAAACAAGATGCAAACAGACGCGGCCGCCCCTGAATACGCTTACCAGAATATCCGCCGAATGCTTAGCCATAATAGACACCTGTGCTCTCATCTTGCTCTTCCATCATCTGGTGCAGTTTCAGGCTGCGCCTTTCAATGAACAGGCTGTTGCCGGGTTTTTCCTTGGCCATTTTTTTTGCGTCCGTGGCGACTTCCGCCACTTCATGGTGCGAACTGAATGATTCCGGGTTAACCCAGGCCGCGCCGATCGAGAGTGTGGGCAGCGGATGATGAACGATGCGGCCCTGGCGATCGCCGCTCAGGTAACCGCCGGCCGAGCGATGTTCTCTATCGAACAGTGCAGGGGAAGTTTTCGCAAATGCAGAGAGCGCGCGATGGCAACGCTGATCCCAATCCGCGCTTTGCATGACCAGGATAAAATCGTCGCCGCCGATATGACCGATGAAGTCGTGGATGGGATCGCAGACACTGCCGAGGAGTTTGGCGGTGAACTGTATCAGTTCATCCCCTTTGCGGTAGCCGCACACATCATTGAATGGCTTGAAGTTATCCAGGTCGCCATAACAAACGGCAAATGATTTGCTGGCTTGCAGCAAATGCTCGATATGTTCATTGATGGGAACATTGCCGGGCAATAATGTCAGCGGGTTGGCATAGCGCGCGGTTTCGATCTGCGCCCTGGTGATTTCCCGCAGCAAATCTTGTCCCGTGCCGATCCCGAGGTAGCGGCCTTGCTCGGTGATGATGAAGCCGTCGGTAAAATGCCGGATTTCGGATTCACTCAAGAACCCGCTCAACTCATGGATGGGCGTTGCTTTTTCCACCAGCAATGGCGCGGCATTCATCATGCTTGCACAGGGCTTTTTGCCTAGCAGTTCGCGCCGGTACGGTTGGGCAAGGCTGTCGATGAATTCGTGCCGGTTGATCAGGCCGAGCGGACGTCTGTTTTTGACGATCGGTAAGGCTCGCAATTCTTTATTCGCTGAAAAGCGAAACAATATCTGTTCTATCTCTGTTTCCGGATGTACGGGTTCGACATCACACAGGATAGTCTCGATCGTGATGTTGCGGGCATTGCTGTAGGGCCGTTTGGCAAGCTGGTTCGCATGGAACAAGCAGTTAACCTCGGCGGGCAGGTTCAGGGCCGGCAGCGGAGCGGGCCTGGCGATGAAATAGCCCTGTCCCCCTGCGATCCCGATATTGCGGACGGTTCTGAATTCAGCGGCGGTTTCGATGCCTTCCGCGATCACCTGTGTGCCAGAACTGAGTGCGATGCTTTGTATCGATCTGAGGAATTGCTGTTTGAGCCGGTCGGCATCGACGCCCTGCACAAAATGCATGTCCACTTTCACAAATTCCGGGTGCAGCTCGGACCACAAACGCAAACTGGAAAAACCTTCACCCAAATCATCCAGTGCGATCTTGAATCCCACGCCGCGGTAGTGCAGCATTGCATTGCGCATAGCCGCGAAATCGAAGGTGGGCTGATTTTCGGTGACTTCGATGATGACCCGCTCCGGGTCGATGCCGAGATTTTCAAGGCGGGCGAGGGTTTGTTCGTTCTTGAAACCGGGGTGCGTTAATACATCGGAGCTGACATTCAGGAATAATTGCCCGGGCAGACTCTGGGCGGCAAAAGATTCCATTACGATCTGGCGGCACAGCATTTCGATTTCGAAAAAAAGCCCATGTTGCCTCGCCGCCCCGAACAGGTTGGCGGGTGAATGCAGCGGATTGCCGGCGGGGCCGCGTATCAGTCCCTCGAAACCAAGGATCGTGCCGCTGGAAAAATCAATGATAGGTTGAAAAAGTGCCGAGAGGTCGCGCTTGTCGAGTATATCCTGTAGCGATTTCATCGAAATTTTCCAGTGAGTGTCATGGCGGAGCAGGGTAATTGCAAATTGTTTCAGTTTGGTTAAGGCGGTATTACAAGCAGGTTGTTTAAATCATTGCCTTTGATTCCTGTTGTCAGTGCATCCTCCAGCGGACGCATGGGGAACCTTTAAAAATTCAGAGCGTGCCCAAATGCACCACAGGGGGACGGCGATCCGCTACGGGCGGAAGCAGCCCGTGCGTAAATGTCGGCAAGGCGGGGAATGTGAATCTGGAGAGCTTTCCTAGAAGCCCAGTGACAGGCCGGAGATGGTCGCGCCTATCACTATTCCTGCCAGCACATCGCTGGGATAATGCAGTCCGAGCACCAGACGCGATACGGCAACCAGCGCGGTGAAAGGCAGCAACAGCCAGGCGAGAACCGGGTAGTATGCCAGTGCCACGACGCTGAATGCCACCGCATGCAGGGTATGGCCGGAAGGAAAACTGAACTGGTCCAGCGGTGCGATGCCGCAGGTGATTCCCAGATCAAGTTTGTATGGGCGAGGCCGATGCGTCTTGTGTTTCAACCATTTGTACAGGACGGTGCAAACCAGCCCGGCCGCAACCATATGAAACACGGGCAGCAGTGCGGCAGCCCGGTATTCCACCAGCAGCCACAACATCAGGCAGTACCAGAATATGCCGTCGCCCAGCCGGCTGATCACGCGGAAAGCTTGCCGTATCGCAGGATTGACGATTGCGCGGTTAAAGCGCAAACACCAGGTTTCATCCCAGGTTTGGATCTGTTGCAGGCTGTAGATTCGATGTGACATGGCGCACCTCCGGTTTGACCGCTAGTTGTGCAAGAGTTTGCTCGAATTCATCCACGATGTTTTGCCAATCCAGTTTCAGCATGGTTTCGTGTGCTTTCCTGCGCAGTTTGTCGATACGCCGCGCATCGCTGGCCAATCCGCATGCCACTTGAACGAATTCATCGGCATTGCCGAACTCGGCGTGCAGGCCGTTCTCTTCATGCTCGATATGCTGGGCCGCTGCGGCGTAACGGTAGGCCACCACGGCAAGGCCGCTGGCCATCGCTTCCACGGTCACGTTGCCATAGGTTTCTGTCATGCTCGGGAACAGGAAGATATCCCCGGACGCGAAATGCGCCGCAAGGTCTTCGCCGGTTCTCATACCGGCAAAAATATATTCGGGATTCTGCCGCTGCAACTCCGCGCGCACCGGGCCGTCGCCGACCATGACCAGTTTCAGTTTCGGATTGACGGCGTGCATGGCCTTGAAAGTGCGCAGCACCAGCGGCAGGTTCTTCTCGGCCGAGATGCGGCCCACATAAATGACCGCCAATTCATCATCGGCAACCAGCCCCCATTGCCGGCGCAATTTCTCGCTGCGCTTGCCCGGATGAAACAGCGCAGTGTCCACGCCGCGCGCAACGACCTGCAGGTTCTTATAGCCCTCATGTGTCAGCGTGTCGCGCAACTCATCGGTGGGGACCAGGGTAGTGTCGGTGCGGTTGTGCAGGTTGCGCAGATGGGCGGCAACGGCCTTGTACAACAGACCGAAGCCGTAATGCTGGCTGTAGCTGTGAAAGTTGGTATGGAAATCGCTGCTGACCGGGATGCCAAGTTTGCGCGCTGCGGACAGGGCTGAAGAGCCGAGCGGGCCCTCGGTGACCAGATGAACCACGTCGGGACGCTTTGCTGTCCAGAGCTTGATCAACCGTTGTTTGGCGGGCAAGCCGAGCTTCAAGCCGGGATAGCGCGGGATCGGAAAGCCGCGTACCAGAACTTCCTGCAAGGTGGGCTCCTGTTTCGCGCTGTCTTGCGGGTTCTGGCGCGGACGTATCAGTTCGACCACATGTTTTTGGCGCAGTCCTTCCACCATGCGGCTGATGGTCATTGCCACCCCGTTTATCTCCGGCGGGTAAGTCTCGGTCACTACAGCGATACGCAGCTTACGGTCTGCCATGTTTTCGCTCCGGTTTTGGATATTCATGGCACACACTTTCTCATTCCAACAAGAAAGTTTGATGAAGGTTTTATGAGGGTTTTGTGACGGCGCCTAATTGAGCAGGATCAGCAACCAGACCAAAATGACGTCCAGCAAACTGAGCAGCACTGCCGCACTGCCGATGTCCTTTGCGCGTTTAGCCAGCTTATGTTGATCCAACGAGGTGTGATCCACGGCGGCCTCGACGGCGGAATTGAGCAATTCGACTATCAGCACCAGCAATACGCTGGCGATCATCAGCGCCTTGCCAACCGCATTGACCGGCAAGAACATCGCGGTGGGAATCAGGATGCATGCGAGCAGCACTTCCTGGCGGAACGCATCCTCATGGCGGATCGCAGCGCGCAATCCGGCCAGTGAATAGAACAAAGCGCTCCATACGCGCTTCAAACCGGTCTTGCCTTTGTAGGGACTTTCCATCTTCGTTCCTGACTTCTGAAGAATTTTCGTGGTGGATGCCTGTTGAATAGGCCAGTGCGGCAGGGTAGCGGCGGAATGTTGCGGTTTTGTTAAATTATCGTGACTGCCGGGATATATTCAGGCGGCCAAAAATTCAGGTTGATCATTCCGGTTGACTTCGGTAGAATCCGCGCTCTTTTGAAATCGGCTGGAGTAGAACCATGGCACGTGTCTGTCAAGTAACGGGGAAAGCCCCGATGACCGGGAATAATATTTCCCATGCGAACAATAAAACCAAGCGCCGCTTTTTGCCGAACCTGCAGCGCCGCCGCTTCTGGGTCGAGAGCGAGAACCGCTGGGTCAGCATGCGCCTGACCAATGCAGCGCTGCGCACCATCGACAAGAACGGTATCGACGCGGTGCTGGCAGAGATGCGCGCCCGCGGCGATAAAATTTAAGGAACACGAAAATGCGCGAAAAAATCAAACTCGAGTCCAGTGCCGGCACCGGCCATTTCTACACTGCGACCAAGAATAAAAAGACGACGCCGGAAAAGATCGAAATGAAGAAATACGATCCCAAGGCACGCAAGCATGTGATGTACAAGGAAACCAAGCTGAAGTAATTTTTGACTGGCTTCTCGCCGTATAAATAATTAATCCGCCAAGCGGATTAATTGGGGAAAGCTTGGTTGAGTATCACCGTGTTCCACCCCTTCTGCCAACTTGATACCGATCGCCCCGGCGTTACAGGTGCCGGTGGTGGCTTAACAAAATAAAGTCAATAATGAAGAGGGCCATTGCAGGTACGGTGAGATTGGGATTGTTGATTGCAGCTAGCGCATCGGCAACCGCGATGCCGCGATTGGCCAAAGAACATAAATGTAATCTTTGCCATTCAATCGACAAGAAGATTGTCGGTCCGTCCTTTAAGGATGTTGCTAATCGGTACAGGTCCGTATCTACCTTTTTATAAAGGGGAAAGAATACCTCCTGAAAGACGGCCTGTTATTGAAGTTATCTAACGGCGTCGCGGGAAATTGGGGATCAATGCCGATGTACCCTATTGATCCCGATGATTTAAGCCAGGCTGACATAAAGCAATTGATCGATTTCATATTGAAATTGCCCGACTGATTTTTTCGGCTGCAGCGGGCTCTTGTTCAGCCATAATCATACAGCCATCCCCTGCATGCCCGCGCGATAGGCGGCGGACTGTTCCGCGGCCCGTATGCGCTCCTGGCGGCTTATCCACAGGCTGCCCGCGACTACTCCGACCGATACGACCGCCACCGTGATTGTCGCGATCGCATTGATGGTCGGATCCAGTCCCAATCGGGCGCGCGACAGGATGACAAGAGGCAGGGTCGTGGAACCCGGTCCGGACAGGAATGCGCTGGTCACCACATCGTCCAGCGAGATGGTAAAGGTCAGCAGCCAGGCTGCCATCAGCGATTGGGCGATCAACGGTAGCGTGACCAGGTAGAACACCTGGAAGGGTTTGCAACCCAGATTCATGGCCGCTTCCTCGAGCGATTTGTCCATTTCCAGCAAGCGCGACTGGATGATCACTGCGGCGTAGGACAGGCCGAAAGATGTGTGTCCTATCCAGATGGTGAACAGGCCGCGCTCGGGTGCGCCAAACAAACGTTCGCACATCACGAAAAAGAGAAGCAAGGACAAGCCGGTGATCACCTCGGGCACCACCAGGGGCGCATTGATATGGGCAAAAAATGCGGTGCGTCCGAAAAACGTTTTGTAACGCACCATCACAAAGGCTGCGAACATGCCCAGCACGACCGAAGCCGTGGCGGTCAGCAGTGCGATTTTCATCGATAGAATGAATCCGTTCACGACTTCGCTGTCGTGGATAATTACGCCATACCATTTCAGGCTGAAACCGCCCCACAGCGTCACCATTTTCGATTCGTTGAAGGAGAAAATAATCAGCGTCAGGATCGGCACGTAAAGAAACACGTAACCTGCGATCAACCACGACTTGCCGAGTTTGCTATCCATGGTTTACAACCCCTGCAAGCCGCCGGAATCGGCTCGATATTTGTTGAAGATGGCCAGCGGAACAAGAATCAGCACCACCATGCTCACCGCGACCGCCGACGCCATCGCCCAGTCGTTGTTGCTGAAGAATTCATCCCAGAGCACGCGCCCGATCATCAGCGTGCTGGGCCCGCCCAGCAGTTCAGGGATGACGTACTCGCCGACACTTGGTATGAAAACCAGCATGGAGCCGGCGACGACGCCATTTTTCGACAACGGCACGGTCACCAGCCAGAATGCTTTCCACGGCGTGGCCCCGAGATCCTTGGCCGCCTCAAGCAGGCGCAAATCCATCTTCACCAGGGTGGCATAGACGGGCAATATCATGAACGGCACATAGGTATAGACCATGCCTATGGTCATGGCGAAACCGGTGTACATCATCTTGATCGGATGATCGATGACATGCAGCCAGAGCAGGATGTTGTTGATCACGCCATTGTCGTCCAGCAGGCCCTTCCAGGCATAGACGCGCAGCAAGTAGGAAGTCCAGAACGGCAACGACACCATCATCAACAGGGCCGGACGCATTGTGGCGGGCGATCTCGCCATGAAATAGGCGAACGGGTAGCCAATGATCAGGCAAATGAAAGTGTTGATGGCTGCAAACTTGATCGATGACAAGTAGGTCTTGATGTACAGCGGATCCGTGGTCAGAAAAATGTAATTCGACAGCTTGATCTTGAGCTCCACGATACCATTGGCATAGCTGGTGATGTCCTGAAAATGAATCCCGAGTTCATCCGTGCTTGACACGCTGATTTTCAGCACCACCAGAAACGGTACCGAGAAAAACAGGATGAGGAAGCCGTAGGGGATGCCAATGACGGTGCGCCGCCCCCAACCCCGCTTGAGGGATTGCACAATGCCATTGTTCCCGATGCTGTTTGCCATGTTCATGGTCTTCGCTCCGGCGGCTAGTTCGCCAACACGACGACATCACTGCCGTCCCACCACGCGTATACCTGCTGGCCGCGCACGAGTTGTGTTTCTTCATGGCGCGCAACGTTCTCGCGGGAAGCCTTGATCAGCATGCCGCTATCCAGCCTGACCTGGAACTGCGTGAATTTGCCGAAGTAGGCAATCCCCTCTATCGTGCCGTGGGCAGCGTTACAGCCTTGCTCCGCAGGGGACTCGCGCTGTTCTATGGTCGGCTCATCATCCTGCAGGGATATCTTCTCGGGACGCAGGGCGATACTCACCTGCATGCCGATTGTTCCGGTGATACCGTGTGACACGAAATGGCGGCACTCCTGCGTATCGATGACGACATGGTCCGGCTCATCAACCACGACCTTGCCCTTGAAAAGATTCACATCGCCAATGAAGCCTGCCACGAATACGCAACTGGGTGTCTCGTATATCTCGCGGGGATGCCCAACCTGCAAGAAATGCCCCTCCTGCATAACGGCGATCCGGTCAGCCATGATCATGGCTTCTTCCTGGTCATGCGTCACCATGACGCAGGTAACCCCCACCTTCTTGATGATATTGACCAGTTCGAACTGGGTTTCCTCACGCAGCTTCCGATCCAGAGCCCCGAGCGGTTCGTCGAGCAACAGCAGCTTCGGCCTCTTTGCCAAACAGCGCGCCAGCGCGACGCGCTGCTGCTGGCCTCCCGAGAGTTGATGGGGCTTGCGCTTCGCGTATGGTTTGAGTTTGACGATGCCCAGCATCGCTTCGACGCGTTCCGCGATCTGATCCTTGGGCATGCCGTCGCGCTTGAGACCGAATGCGACGTTTTCCCAAACGGTCAGGTGCGGAAACAGCGCATAGGACTGGAACATCATGTTGATCGGGCGCTCGTACGGCGGCATTTTGGCGATATCTTCGCCATCCAGGTACATATTGCCCGAGGTGGGGATCTCGAATCCGGCCAGCATGCGAAGCAGCGTTGATTTTCCGCAACCCGAAGAACCGAGTAGCGCAAAGATTTCACCCTTTTTGATATAGACTGAAACATCGTCGACTGCTGCCACCTCGTCGAAATGCTTGCTCAACCGGTCGATCGAAAGGAAAGGACAATCATTTCCGTGACCAGTCGAATTCGCAACAGAATCTGCCATGCCCTGCGCCCCTTTTTTTCCTAACATAGTTGTGTTTGAGTGGCTACAAGTAGCTACTCCCTGCGGTTCTAACCCTGATAATTACAGGCCGGTTTTGAACGTGGTGTAGAGTCTCGTGCGCAGGCGGCGAATGTCTCTTGACACCATGTCAGGCGGAACCATTCTGGCCAAATCCTTGGGTTTCATGAATACGGTTTGGTCGGCACGGATTTCGGGTTTGATATACCTGGCCGCGCTTGGCACCGGGTTGGCGTAGAAAACCTTATTGACCAAGCCGGCATTGACATCCGGGCGATAAATGTAACTCATCCACTTGTAGGCGTTTGCCACGTGCGGTGCATCAACCGGGATCGCCATTGTGTCAAAGAACAGCACAGCGCCGGTCTTGGGCAACAATACCTGAATATGCACGCCGTTGTGTGCTTGCTGTGCGCGCCGTTTCGCGATACTCATATCGCCATTCCAACCGAGCGACACGCACAGGGATCCGCTGGCCAAGTCGTTGATATAGCCGGATGACGAAAACAGGGTCACGTAAGGACGGATCCTTTCAAGCAACTTGGCGGCTTCCTGGTAATCAGAGGGGTTGTTGCTATAGGGTGGCTTGCCCAGATAACGCAGTGCGGCTGGAAAGACTTCGTCAGCGGAATCAATCATCGATATGCCGCATGACTTGAATTTGCTGGCATATTCTGGCTTGAATATCAGATCCCATGCATTGTCCGGCATCGGCAGTGTACCCAGGGCTGCCTTTACCTTATCGACGTTGATCCCGACTGTGGTGATTCCCCACAGCCAAGGAACCAGGTACTGGTTACCTGGGTCAATGGTAGCAAGTTGCTTCATGACGTATGGATCCAGGTTGCGGTAGGTGGTGATCTTGCTCTTGTCCAGTTTCATGAAGAGGCCGCCTTCAAGCTGTATCTTGGCCCAATTCGATGAAGGCACGACAATATCGTAACCTGTGTTTCCGGCCACCAGCTTGGCGTGCAACGTTTCGTTGCTGTCGAAGGTATCGTAGTTAACCTTGATGCCGGTTTCCTTCTCGAAATTCTTTATTGTGTCTTCGCCGATGTAATCAGACCAGTTGTAGACATTGAGTACATTGTCTTCGCCAGCCACTGACAGGCCAGGCGCGCCAGCCGACAACAAGACTGTTGCCAGCAGAGCGCCAAGCAGCCCCGCTCGAATTGTTTTCTTGCTACCGAACATATATTCTCCTTGATTACATTGGCCAGCAAGGCCAAATACCATAAGCACTCGGCTCATCAGGCAGCATGTGACTTGAAAGTTGATTTAGACGCGAACGCCGTTTTTACAGCGCAATGACCACAGTTATTTCACTCCGGTTATTTCAACCCATAATTGATGCAACCATTATGCTGTCCCCACAAACATCCAAGGCTCAAGGAGCTATTATTTACCCAATGAATCAAAAATTTCAAGGAAAATCAAAGCTTGCTAAGCGAAGCATAAGAATCAGTCTGGATTGGCAACGCGAGTTCAAATTTGAAGTGCAACGCCCGATTTGAAGCATACCTGATACGGTGTTCGGTATCCAAGTCGGTTCTGTGTCTGTTGTTCAGTCATTCCAACGCTGCATCAATCCGCTGTTGTTTAATAGTGGTGAAATCCCGGTTCTTCGAGAGGTACGGTCGTGTCCATCCATTCGTGCTTTGGCCGGCGTCACGCTATACATAGGGATGCGCGAAGTGGAAGTCAGGCTGCAGTTGTTCCGCTATTCGCGACCCCCATGCTTTCGGGCCGTCTCTTGCACATGGCTGCTTGACTTCGATTTAATTCGACGGCGATCTGGCTTTGTCTTATGCGGGCTTTTCTAATGCGCAGATCTGGTATCGTTCTTCTCGGGGCGGTATTGTGTACTTCATCATTTTCAAGTTCGGCTGGATCATCAAAAAGTCACGGATGCTACCGGCTCCCGCTGATCTGACCAGCGTTGATCGCATTTTGCGCCGCATCCCCAATTCGTCGATAAGCAATGGATGGAATTAATCACGGGGACTCTTGAGTTTTTGGCATGGCCTTGAATCATTTGCTGCGCTTAATTCTTATACAGTGCAAATCAACTGCCCTTTAGCGCGGGGGTTACTGTCAAATACAGGATTCCCAGATGACCCAAAATTGCGTGCCTGTCGTACTGCTTCCGGCTGATTACAGGCAGCTCGGAGACGATCACTTTCATGTCGTTGGTCACAAGTATGTCGACGCAGTCATGCAGGCGGCGCGGGCCTTTCCGCTGGTCGTCCCGGCGCTGGGTATGGCAAGCGAAATCGCGGTTGTGCTCGAAGTCGCCGACCGTATCCTGTTGCCAGGGGCAGCATCCAATGTTCATCCTCCCCATTTTGGCCAGGATGTGCGTGATCCATCCTTGCCGCTTGATCCCGAGCGTGATGGTTTGACCTTGCGCCTGATCCATGCGGCGGTGGATGCGGGAATACCAGTGCTTGGAATCTGCCGCAGGTTGCAGGAGATCAATGTCGCGTTTGGACGCAGCCTCCACCAGGCGGTGCATGAAACCTAAGGAATGTCGGATCACCGTGAAGCAGAAAGCGGGTCGCTCGACGAACGTTATGGTCAGGTGCATCCGGTGCGCATGGTGGCGGGAGGCAAGCTGGCTCATATCACGGGATGCAGTCAAATCACGGTTAATTTCCTGCATGGCCAGGGTATCGATCGTCTTGGCGCCGGGCTGGTGCCCGGAATTTATGCGCCGGATGGATTGATCGAAGCTGCCAGTGTTTCCGGCGCCAAATCATTTGCGCTGGCCGTGCAGTGGCATCCCGAATGGAATGTTTTGAATGTTCCGGCATATCTGGCGGTTTTCCGTGCATTTGGCGAGGCTTGCCGTGCCAGAGCTGCGCAGCGTAATGGTGGACATGATCGAAGAGGAATCATGGAGAAGATAAATTTCTGAACGCAAAGTTTTTCTTCATGCAGATGCTGGATATGCCGGCTATCGAGGGTATTGGCTTGATACAGGCGGGGGCGTTGGTGATCAAGCTGTTTTCGCAAACCACGATCGACTAAGTCGCGGCACATAAAACAAGTTCTTGCGAGGCTGTGCCTGAAGCAGGGCGGATTGATGCATTTCATGTCATCCCGGCCCGCTCGTTGTCGGCAGGGTGCCCAAGAGTCACCTGTTGCCGATGAATTTCCTGCTGGTGCGCGGCCCATTGCTGCTCATCTTTCAGGTAACGGGTGAAATCCAAACCCTGTTCTCCTTCAGCTGCAAGAGATGTGAGCGCTTCGGCAATGCAACTGAAGATGCGATCGATCTCGTTCTTCTCGATCGTGAGCGGGGGCGAGATCGCGATCACGTCGCCGGTATAGCGGACCAGAACGCCCATCTCGTAACATTTCAGGTAGGTGGCAAAAGCCCGCGCACCGGGTTTGCCCGGGGTCGGTTCCAGCTCGATGCCGGCCACCAGGCCGATATTACGGATGTCCTTGACGAAGGGGATACCTTTCAGGGTATGCGCAGCCTGTTCGAAGTGTCCGCTCAGGCCGGCGGCACGATCGACCAGCTTATCCTTGGCAAAGATGTCGTTCGTCGCAATGGCCGCTGCACAGGCAACCGGATGGGCGGTGTAGGTGTAGCCATGCGGCAGTTCGATCGCATTGGCAGGACTGTTGGACATGAAAGCATCGTGGATCTCGCGCTTGACCGCCACCGCGCCCATCGGCACAGCGCCGTTGGTCAATGCCTTGGCACAGGTGAGGATGTCCGGCATGACGTCGAAATAATCGGATGCGAAGCGCGCGCCGAGCCGGCCAAATCCGGTGATGACCTCGTCGAAAATCAGCAGGATGCCATGCTTGTCGCAGATCTCGCGCAGGCGTTTGAGGTAGCCCTCAGGAGGCAGAATCACGCCGGCTGAGCCCTGCATCGGTTCGACGATCAGTGCGGCAATGGTCGCGGGGTCGTGCAGCGTGGTGATGCGCTGTTCGAACTCGTTGGCAAGTTCGATGCCGCCGTCCTTGGGCAAACCGCGGGTAAACGCGTTGCGGCCTATATCCAGCGGATGCCGGATGTGGTCTACACCGGCCAGTCCGTTGCCGAAGGATTTGCTGTTGCCGGCAATGCCGCCGACCGAAACGCCGCCGAAGTTGACGCCGTGGTAGCCGCGCTCGCGGCCGATCAGCTTGTTGCGCAGCGGGTTGCCGGTCACGCGATGGTAGGCGAGCGCAATCCTGAGCGCGGTGTCCGCCGATTCGGAACCGGAGTTCGTGAAGAAGATCCGGTCCAGTCCGCCCGGCATGAATTGCGCCAGCCGCTCAGCCGCCTCGAAAGCCAGCCGGTGGCTGTTCTGGAAAGCGGGCGCATAGTCCAGCGTGCGCAGCTGGTGTGCCACGGCGCTGGCGATTTCCTCGCGGCCATGGCCGCCGGCCACGCACCACAGCCCAGCCGTTCCATCCAGCAGGGTGCGGTCGTCGATCGTGGTGTAGTAATTGCCTTTCGCGGCCTTGAACAGGCGCGGCATGCTTTTGAACTGGCGGTTTGCGGTAAACGGAAGCCAGTAATGGTCGAGATTCGGTAAGTTTGGCACGGTAGATCTCGGGTTGATAAAAACATGAGTCTCAGGGTGTTCATTACATGCTGTCAAGACGGTATCCGGATTAAATTAACTTAATGATTGCATTGATATGATATGGCAATGCTGTTATTGAATAGTTAACGGTTTTAACACGGAAGGGGCAAGAAAATGGAACAGGAAGTCGTCTTTCGTCTGAGCCTGGTAAGGTTGCGCCATCAACTGTCGCAACGCGCGCTGGCCAAACGTGCGGCGGTGGCTCATGCGACCATTTCGCTGATCGAATCGGGACGGACCAGCCCGTCGGTCAGCGCACTCAAGCGCATTCTGGCAGGCATCCCGATGATGCTGGCCGAATTCCTTTCGGATGAATTGCCGCCGGCCGAAAGCAACATATGCTATCGCGCCTCACAGCGGGCTCGGGGGGGGGTGGTCCATGCTTGTCATGCTGGTTCCGGTCGCATCACCGGGCCCGCCACTTTGGGTCTTAGGACTGCACCCAGGCCTTCGCTTCCTCGTAATCCGTAAACACGCATATATCCGCATCGACGAAGATGCGCGACAGCCAGGCTGTCCAGGTGAGCCACTGGTTGTCGGTAACGATGGCGATCTTGGTGAAGTCGTGGTTGTGTTCGCGGCGGAAGAATTTGATGTCTTCCCAGACCACGTCGAGGGAGTAGCTGACCATCGCGCGCAGGTCGAGCAGCAGATCGATCTCGCCGGGAGATTTCAGTTTGTAGAGGGTCTGCTCTTCGAAGGTCTTGAAGTCGGCGATGGTGAATTCGCCGAGGACAGCCACGTTGACGAGTTTTTCGGTTTGTTCGATGGTGATCACTAATTCTGCTCCTTGATTTATTGTTTTGGAGACCGGTGTTGGGGTGCCAGCCATAAGCTTAACACACCACCCGCGATGATGAGGGCCATGCCCAGCCAGCTGGAGAGCGGCAGTACTTCATGCCACAACAGCATGCCGAACAGGCTGGCAAACATGATGGTGCTGTATGCCAGGCTGCCGACCACCAGCGTGTTGCCGGTGCGGTACGCGTGGGTCATCGCAAGTTGCGCCAGGGTGGCGGTGCTGCCCATGCCCAGCAGGATGGCGAGGCCTTGGAGGGTGACGGCATGCGCGGTGTCGAACAGCATCCACACGCCGGTGCTGACCGTGGCGATCAGGGTGAAATAGAATACGGTGCGGGTAGCCGGCTCGCCGAGGATGCCGAGTTGCCTGACATTGATATAGGCGACGCCGGCGAGGAAACCGGAGATCAGGCCGAACAGCCCGGTCAGCAACTGTTCGCGTTGCATGGTCGGGTGCAACAGCAGCACCACGCCGCAGAAGCCCAGCCCGATTGCGATGGTCATCGGCAGATGGAATTTATCCCTGCACGCCAGCATCGTGAGCAAGACAAGGAACAGCGGAGAGGTGTAATTGAGCGTGACGGCGGTGGCGAGCGGCAGCATGGTGATGCAATAGAAGAACAATACCAGCGCAAGCGTTCCGGAAATGCCGCGCCACAAGTGCGCGCGCCAGTGATGCGTGATCATGCTGACGCGCTGTGATCGCATGATGGCAAAGATCAGCAGCAGGCCGAAGAACGAGCGGTAGAACACCATCTCGATATCAGAGAAATAGGGTGCGCCGAGTTTGACGAACACACCCATGCAACCGAACATGAGGCCGGCGACGAGCATCCACTTTGAGCCGGTGAGACGCAACACTATGAACCTGCCGTACCGTGCAAGACGGCTTCCGGCAGCGCCATAAGGTTTGCGTTTGCTTTACAAATGCGAAGCAAGATTGCGGCGCAGATACTCATGGAAGTGCAGCATGCCGTCTTCAGTGGGTGACTGGTACGGGCCTTGTTCTTCGATACCGCGCTGGTAAAGCGATTTTCGGCCCTGATGCATGCGCATGCAGATGATACCGTCCTCAACAGCGGTTTCGTTGTAGGCCTTTTGTTCCGCTTCGACGTATTCGCGCTCGAACAATGCAATCTCTTCGAGGTAGTAAAACTCGACGATGTTGGTGCAGGCTTCCGGACCCCGCGGCACGAGGGTGCTGATGACCAGCGTTCCCGGATACCACTCGACCATGATATTGGGGTAATAGGTCAGCCAGATCGCGCCGTACTTGGGCAGTTTGTCGCCGTGATAACGCAGCACCTGTTCCTGCCACCTGGCATACACATCGCTGCCGGTCTTGCGCAGGCCGTTGCGGATGCCGACAGTCTGCACGCTGTACTGTTCGCCGAATTCCCATTTGAGATCGTCGCAATCGACGAAATTGCCGAGGCCGGGATGGAAGGGCACGACGTGGTAATCCTCGAGATAGACTTCGATGAAGGTTTTCCAGTTGAATGCGTACTCGTCCACCTGCACCCGGTCCAGCATGTAGCCGGAGAAATCGAGGTCCTGCATCACGCCGACTTTGGCCAGATCTCTTGCAATATCGCGCTTTCCGGAAAAAAGCAGCCCGTTCCAGTTTTGCAGCGGCGATTTGTTCAGATTCAGGCAGGGGTTTTGCGGAAAATGCGGCGCGCCCAGCAGTTCGCCATCGGTCCGGTAAGTCCAGCGGTGCAGCGGACAGACGATGTGTTGCGTGTTGCCCCGGCCTTCCAGCATGATCGCCTGGCGATGGCGGCAGATATTGCTCAGCAGTTCCACGCCGTTCCGGTTGCGCACCAGCACTTGCGCTGCACCTTCCAGCACGTGATAGTCGCCGGCATTCGGGACCAGCAGTTCATGGCCGACATAATTCGGCCCTGGTTGAACAGCAGGCGCTGTTCGACTTCCAGCGCGCCGGCATCGAAGTACCAGCTGAGCGGCGGCTGGATCGGGACCCGGGTGAGCCGGTTCATGTTGGAGATATCGGACATGCCCTGAATATAAATGTGTAGCGAGGGTAGGGGATTGTCCCCGAATTCAATTGGTGGGGCAACAAAAATTGGCCCAGCCGGAGTGTGTTGGGTAAAATGACTGTCTTTCGCAAGGGTGCTTCTGTAAGTGTATGCCCTTCACGTTACGGCGTTGATCAACAGGCTTTACGCTTGCATATGAAAAGAATGATGCGCAATAAAGCCATTCTCGCGCTTCATGCAGGCCATAATTAGATTTAAGCATCATCCACAAGTAAAGGTTCCTATGGCAGGTAAATCGCAAAAAACGGCGGGCTTCGAGTCGGCAATGGCCGAACTGGAAAAAATCGTCGCCGACATGGAGTCGGGCAAGTTGTCGCTGGAAGATTCGCTCGCCGCCTACAAGCGCGGCGCCGAATTGTTGTCTTTTTGCCGCACTCGTCTCGAAGATGCGCAGCAGCAGGTGCGCGTGCTGGAAGAAGGCGTGCTGAAAGATTTTCCCGGTACCGTCGGACCAGGTCAGGACTGATGCAAGCGGATTTTCAGAGCTGGATCACCGCGCGGCAGGTGCGTTTCGAGGAACGGCTGCGCGGGTTGTTGCCGAGTGCGCAAGTTGCGCCGCAGCGTCTGCATGAAGCGATGCGTTATGCGGTGCTGGACGGCGGCAAGCGCGTTCGGCCGTTGCTGGCTTTTGCGGCAGGCGAATTGGCTGGTGCGACGGCAGAACGATTGAATATTGCCGCTGCGGCCGTGGAGTTGATCCATGCCTATTCGCTGGTGCATGACGACATGCCGTGCATGGATGATGATGTGCTGCGCCGCGGCAAGCCGACCTGCCATGTTCAATATGACGAGGCGACCGCGTTGCTGGTCGGCGACAGTCTGCAAACACTGGCGTTTCAACTGCTCTCGGAACATCGTTTGAACGATGACGCGCAGCGCCAGCTGGAAATGATCAAATTGCTGGCGGTGGCCACAGGCTCGCGCGGCATGGCGGGCGGGCAGGCGATAGACCTCGCCAGCGTGGGCAAGTCGCTCACGCTCCCCGAACTGGAATTCATGCACATCCACAAGACCGGCGCGTTGATCCGTGCGGCGATCCTGCTGGGAGCACATTGTGGTTCGGTTTCACGGGCTCAACTGGACCAGCTTGATCGTTTCGGCAAGCTGATCGGCCTGGCATTCCAGGTGGTGGACGATGTGCTGGACTGCGAAGCGGATACTGCGACGCTGGGAAAAACGGCGGGCAAGGATGCGGATAATGCCAAGCCGACATACGTCAGCCTGCTCGGCATACATGACGCGCACGACATGGCGCATCGGCTGCATCTTGAGGCATTGGAAGCATTGGCCGGTTTCGGCGATGCCGCACAGCGCCTGCGCGAGCTTGCTGATTTCATTGTTTTGCGAAAGTTCTGATGTACAAGTTACTTGATACCATCAACACACCCGACGACTTGCGTGCCCTGGATCGCGCACAGCTGCCGCAATTGGCGAGCGAATTGCGCGAATTCCTGGTCGAATCGGTCAGCAAGACCGGCGGGCATCTGTCTTCCAATCTGGGCACGGTCGAGCTGACCATAGCGCTGCACTACATATACGACACGCCGGAAGACAAACTGGTGTGGGATGTGGGGCACCAGACCTATACGCACAAGATCCTGACCGGCCGGCGCGAGGCGATGAGCCGTTTGCGCATGGCAGGCGGCATCTCCGGTTTCCCGAAGCGCGAAGAAAGTCCGTATGACACCTTCGGCACGGGGCATTCCAGCACGTCGATTTCGGCGGCGCTCGGTATGGCGGTTGCGGCGCGGCTGCAGGGTTCCGAGCGCCGTGCCGTGGCGATCATCGGCGATGGCGCGATGAGCGGCGGAATGGCCTTCGAGGCGCTGAACAACGCCGGCGCGATGGATGCAAACCTGCTGGTGATTCTCAACGACAACGACATGTCCATCTCTCGCCCGGTCGGCGCGCTGAACAATTATCTGGCCAGGCTGATGTCGGGTCGCTTCTATGCGGCGATGCGGCGCGGCAGCGAGAAAGTGTTGAAGGGCATGCCGCCGGTGCTGGAATTTGCCAAGCGCGCCGAAGAGCACTTCAAGGGCATGGTGACACCCGGCACGCTGTTTGAGGAGTTCGGCTTCAATTACATCGGCCCTATCGACGGGCATGACCTGAGTGTGTTGCTGGATACGCTCGGCAATATCCGCAAGCTGAACGGACCGCAGTTCCTGCATATCGTCACGCAAAAAGGCAAGGGCTATGCGCTGGCCGAGGAGGATTGCCTGCTGTATCACGGCGTCAGCAAGTTCGATCGCACTCGGGGCATCGTCGCAAAACCTGTCCAGGGCAGTGCCGAAGGGCAAGTCGCCAGGCCGACATACACGCAGGTGTTCGGGCAGTGGCTGTGCGATATGGCAGAGCAGGATGAACGGGTGGTCGGCATCACACCGGCGATGTGCGAAGGCTCCGGATTGACCAAATTTGCCGAGCGATTCCCGGATCGGTATTTCGACGTGGGCATCGCCGAACAACATGCCCTGACCTTCGCGGCCGGATTGGCATGCGATGGATTCAAGCCGGTGGTGGCGATCTACTCGACTTTCTTGCAGCGCGCTTACGACCAACTTATTCACGACGTCGCGATCCAGCATCTGCCGGTGGTGCTGGCGATCGATCGCGGCGGGCTGGTCGGCGCGGACGGTGCAACGCACGCAGGCAGCTTCGACCTTTCCTATTTGCGCTGTATCCCGAACATGACAGTGATGGCGCCGGCAGACGAAAACGAATGCCGCCAGATGTTGTATACCGCCATGCAGTTGAATACGCCCAGCGCGGTTCGTTATCCGCGCGGCACCGGACCCGGGGCGGCTGTCAGTCGCGCAATGAGCGCATTGCCCATCGGCAGGGGCGAGTTGCGCCGTGAAGGCAAGCGCGTCGCGATCCTGGCATTTGGCAGCATGCTGGCACCGTCACTGGTTGCCGGGGAAGAACTCGATGCAACCGTGGCGAACATGCGTTTCGTCAAGCCGCTGGATGCCGACCTGGTATTGCGCGTGGCGCGCGAGCATGAGCTGCTGGTCACGGTGGAAGAAAATACCGTGCAGGGCGGGGCGGGCAGCGCGGTGGCGGAATGTTTGCAGCTGCATGGCATTGTGATTCCCCTGCTGCAACTCGGTTTGCCGGACCGATTCATCGAGCAGGGCGACCATGCGCAAATGCTGGCCGATTGCGGCCTTGATGCCAATGGTCTGATTCGGATGATTAAAAATAAATTACCCTACTAATCTTGTCGGGATTGGTTATAATAGTTATGGAACCTAATACCAAGAGGAAGTCAGCCATGAATAGTCCCAAGCCAGATTTTATTCCCGATGTGCAAAGTTCGCCGGACACGCGCCATTTGGCAATCGATCGGGTCGGCATCAAGGGCATACGCCATCCGGTGAAGGTCAAGGACAAGAGCGTCGGCGTGCAGCACACCGTCGCGACGTTCAATATGTACGTGCATTTGCCGCACAACTTCAAGGGCACGCACATGTCGCGCTTTGTCGAAATTCTGAATCAGCATGAACGCGAAATCTCGGTGGAATCGTTCGAGAAGATTTTGAGCGAGATGGTGACGCGCCTGGAAGCGAAGTCCGGATACCTGGAAATGAGTTTTCCTTATTTCGTGAACAAGACTGCCCCGGTTTCGGGAGTGCAAAGCCTGCTCGATTATGATGTCACGCTGATCGGCGAAACGGTAAACGGAAAGCCCCGTATCACGATGAAAGTGCTGGTGCCGGTCACCAGTTTGTGCCCGTGTTCGAAGAAAATTTCCGAGCGCGGCGCGCACAACCAGCGTTCGCATGTCACGCTTTCGATACGCGCCAACGAGTTCGTCTGGATCGAAGACGTGATCCGGATCGCGGAAGAGCAGGCTTCCTGCGAGTTGTACGGCTTGCTGAAACGCCCCGACGAAAAATACGTCACCGAACGCGCGTACGACAATCCCAAGTTTGTCGAGGACATGGTGCGCGATGTGGCAGCCGTGCTGGACAAGGACAAGCGCATCGATGCCTATATCGTGGAATCGGAAAACTTCGAGTCCATCCACAATCATTCTGCCTATGCCTTGATTGAACGTGACAAGACAAATGATTGATCCACATTGGCTCCGGCATAACGCGCTATGCGCATTAGCCTGCGCAACAAGCTGCTGCGCAGCGTGTTGTCATTCCGAGTATGCGCGGATCGGGCGGGATAAGCCCGGGGATTAACCGGTCCTGGTCTGTCGCCCTCTTGGCCCGCTCTGCAGCAGTTTCAAAATGACATGAAACCGATCGCTGTCTTCCGTCATGCGGGCACAGAAGGCCCGGGCTATCTGTCGGCATTTCTCGATGAGCGGCAGATCCCGTGGCGATTGATCGCAATCGATGCGGGCGATGCCGTCCCGCCGGATGCCGCGGCTTATTCGGGTCTGGTCTTCATGGGCGGCCCGATGAGCGTCAACGACGGCCTGCCCTGGATAGCGAAAATTGAAACATTGATCCGCGACGCGGTGGCAGAGGATGTTCCGCTGCTGGGCCATTGCCTGGGCGGCCAGCTCATGTCAAAGGCATTGGGGGCCGTGGTGTCGCGCAATCCGGTCAAGGAAATCGGCTGGGGATCGGTGCGGGTGTCGGACAACGACATCGCGCGCAACTGGTTCGGCGACATCGAAGATTTCGAGGCGTTCCACTGGCATGGTGAAACTTTCGCGCTGCCGCAAGGCGCAGCGCATCTGCTGTCGAGCGCGCACTGCGCCAACCAGGCATATGCGATCGGCAAGCATCTCGCGCTGCAATGCCACGTCGAAATGACCGCGGCGATGATCTCGTCCTGGTGCGCAGTGGGTGCGGACGAAGTGGCTGCCAGCCGGGCCAGTCCGGCAGTGCAATCGGTCGACGACATGCAGCGACAAATGAACGGCAAGCTGCCGCGCCTGAACAGCGTGGCGGCCCGCTTGTATGAACGCTGGATCGAGGGATTGTCACGCTGAGTCTCCCGTTAATTGTGCTTGGTGTATTTGCCGGTTCAGCTATAATGCGCACGCTTTTTGTACGGCACACCATATCTATCGATTATTTACATTTACCAGGGAGAACCCCATGAAAAAACTGATCACCATCGCCCTTTTGGGTTTTGCATTCGCGGTTTCCGCGCCGGTCTTTGCCGGTGCGCAGCAGGACAAGATGAAGGGCTGCAACGCGGAAGCCAAGGGCGAAAACCTCAAGGGGGCAGACCGCAAGGCGTTCATGAGCAAGTGCCTGAAAAAGGATTACGTGCTGAAGTCAGGCGCGGCGAAAGCGGATGCCAAGGACGCCGCCGGCGCCGTCGCTTCGGGGAAGACCAAGCAACAGGAGAAGATGAAGTCCTGCAATGCAGAAGCGAAAGCCAAAGGGCTCAAGGGAGACGAGCGCAAGAAGTTCATGAGCTCCTGCCTGAAGGGTTAGGTGTCATATTTGTTACCGCGAACGCGCCGCAAGGCGCGTTTGTCTTTGGGGCGGTATAATCCGCCCTTCCCACTGGACTGCGCTTCATTCTGTTTCGGGATGTGCCCCACTAAGATTGCATGATCAAAAAATTACTCAAGCGTGTATTCCGCAAGCCCGACAAAACCAGGTCGGTGGGAAATGCCCAGGTTATTCCGTTCAGGTTGCATGGCGTGGCGCGCGAGCAGATCAGCTATGGCGCGCTTAAAGTCACCGATGGCCTGCAGGCGGCAGGCTATCAGGCCTATGTGGTTGGCGGTGCGGTGCGCGACCTGTTGCTGGAACGCATACCCAAGGATTTCGATGTCGCGACCAATGCCACACCGGAGGAGGTCCGCCGGCTATTCCGCCGTTCGCGCATCATCGGCCGGCGCTTCCAGCTTGTGCATGTGATGTTCGGCGAAGAAGTGGTGGAAGTGTCCACCTTCCGACGCATGATCGAAACAGAGGACGCGCAGACCGACGAGCACGGGCGCCTGCTGCGCGACAACGAATTCGGCGACCAGGAGCAGGATGCGGCGCGGCGCGATTTTACCGCCAACGCGCTGTTCTACGATCCGTCCAGTCAGGAGATTTACGACTTCCACGGCGGCTATGCCGATACCCGCAATCACCTGTTGCGCATCATCGGCGATCCGCTGGTGCGTTACCGCGAAGACCCGGTGCGCATGCTGCGTGCGGTGCGCCTGTCTGCCAAGCTGGGCATCAAACTGGATTCCGCGACCGCTGCGCCGATTGCCAGCATGAAATCCCTGCTTGACAACGTGCCGAAGGCACGGCTGCTCGACGAAGTGCAGAAAATGCTGCTGTCCGGGCATTCGCTGGAATGCATCCAGCAGTTGCGCAAGATGAATCTGCACCATGGTCTGCTGCCGTTGCTGGATGTGATTCTGGAGCAGCCGATGGGCGAAAGATTCATCATGCTGGCATTGCGCAACACCGACGAGCGCCTCAGCCAGGACAAGACGGTTTCTCCGGCATTCTTGTTCGCGGCTTTGCTGTGGCACGAAGTGTTGGCAGCATGGAACCGGCGCGTGCAGCAAGGTCAGCGTCCGGTGGGTGCGATGCACGAGGCAATGGATGAGGTGCTGGCCAGGCAGAGGGCGCAGCTTGCCATCCCGCATCGCCAGGATGCGGTGATGAAAGAAATCTGGCTGTTGCAGCAACGCTTCGAGCAACGTGCCGGACAGCGGCCGTTCCGCTTGCTGGAGCAACCGCGGTTTCGTGCCGCGTTCGATTTTCTGCTGTTGCGCTGCGCCAGCGGAGAGGTGGATGAGCAGCTCGGTTTGTGGTGGGATGAATTTCAGGATGCCGGCGCCGAGCGTCAGGCGGAAATGCTGCAGCCGGAAGCGGCCGGGGAGAAGAAACGCCGCCGCAGAAAGCCGCGCAAGAAACCCGCAGTGTCGGCAACGGACGAGCCGGCAGCATAATGGCGCACATTGCCTTTATTGGACTCGGCAGCAATCTCGAAGATCCGCATAGGCAGTTGCAGCGTGCTTTTGCCGAGCTTGACGAGTTGCCGGGTACGCGGGTTGCAGCCAGGTCATCGTTATATCGAAGTGCGCCGTTGGGTTGTCCAACCCTGCCTGATTCCCGGGTTCAGCCCGATTTTGTGAACGCAGTTGCCAAACTCGAAACGGAATTAACGCCGCAAGCCGTGTTGGAGGCGTTGTTGCACATCGAACATCTGCACGGCCGCGAGCGCGCTTACCGCAACGCGCCGCGCACGCTGGATATGGATGTGCTGCTGTATGACGATCTGCAACTGCACGAGCATGGGCTGACCATACCCCATGCGCAAATGTGCAGACGGGCCTTTGTGTTGCAACCCTTGCTGGAGATTGCGCCCGATATCAGCATACCCGGAGTCGGAAAGGCTGAACTGGCGCTGGAAAAGTGCCAAGGCCAGGTATTGCACAGGATAGGCAATGCTGTTTGACAGGTATCGCTACGTCGTCGTGGAAGGCCCGATAGGCGTCGGCAAGACCAGTCTCGCCCATCGTCTCGCCCAACACATCGGCTCCACCACGCTGCTGGAGAAGCCGGATGAAAATCCCTTTCTTGCCCGGTTCTACCAGGATCCGCAGCGGTATGCGCTGGCGACCCAGTTGTTCTTCCTGTTCCAGCGCGGCAACGAAGTGCGTGATCTTGCCCAAATGGATATGTTTCGCGAAAGCACGGTGGCGGATTATCTGTTCGACAAGGACCCGCTGTTTGCCCGGCTTAATCTGAATGAAGAGGAGTTTGCGTTGTACCAGCAGATTTACCGGTCCCTGCAATTGCAGGCGCCCGTGCCGGACCTGGTGATTTATTTGCAGGCCGCGCCGGAAACGCTGGTTGAGCGTGTGCATCGGCGTGCGCAGCCATACGAGCTCGGTATCAGCGAAAGTTATTTGCTGCGCCTGTCACAAAGCTACAGCGATTTCTTCTATCATTACGATTCGGCGCCGGTACTGATGGTGAATAGCGAGCACCTGAATTTTGTCGATGGTGATGAGGACTTCACCTTGTTGTTGAAACGTATCGAGGAAATGCGCGGGCCGCGCGAGTTTTTTAGCCGGGGGGATTGATGCGCACCACACTGACCAAATTGCAAGCCATGCGCGGCAAGGGAGAGAAGATCGCCGCGCTGACCTGCTATGACGCGAGCTTCGCCGCGTTGCTGGAGTCTCAGGGCATAGACGTGCTGCTGGTCGGCGATTCGCTGGGCATGGTGTTGCAGGGCCATGAGTCCACATTGCCGGTCACGCTGGATGACATGGTGTACCACACCGCCTGCGTGGCGCGAGGTTCGAAGCAGGCATTCATACTCAGCGACATGCCGTTCGGCACGTTCCAGGTCATGCCGCAGGAAGCTTTCACCCATGCCGAGAAACTGATGGTGGCGGGCGCGCAGATGGTCAAGCTGGAAGGCGGTGCGCACATGGTCGAGACGGTGCGGTTCCTCACCGAGCGCGGCATTCCGGTATGCGGCCATATCGGTCTGACACCGCAGTCTGTGAACCAGTTGGGCGGCTACCGCGTACAGGGCAAGGAATCCGCTGCCGCACTTAAACTGATCGAGGATGCAGTGGCGCTTGAACGGGCTGGGGCGGGCATGATGTTGCTGGAAGCGATACCTGCGCAACTGGCAGCAGAGATCACCGCTGCACTTTCCATCCCCACCATCGGCATCGGCGCGGGCGCTGCGTGTTCGGGCCAGGTGCTGGTGCTGTACGACATACTGGACATCTATCCGGGAAAAAAGGCACGCTTCGTCAAGAATTACATGGAAGATGCTTCCAGCATCGCGGCAGCGGTGGCGAATTACGTTGCGGAAGTCAGGGCAGGCACGTTTCCGGCGCTGGAACACAGCTTTTGATGCAGGTCGTTACCACCATCGCCGATCTGCGCCAACGACTGGCTGATGAGCACGCCATCGCGTTTGTGCCGACCATGGGAAATCTGCATGAAGGCCATCTCGAACTGATGCGCATGGCGCGCGAATACGGGGACTGTGTGGTGGCGAGCAACTTTGTCAATCCGTTGCAGTTCGGGCCGAACGAGGATTACGACAGGTACCCGCGCACGCTGGAAGCAGACTGCGCCAGGCTGCAAGGCCTGGCGGACTTTGTGTTCGCACCTTCGGTCAACGAGATGTATCCCGTGCAGCAGAATGTGTTCGTCGGACCACCGCCTATCGCCAATGAGCTCGAAGGTGCCTCCCGTCCCGGGCATTTTCGCGGCATGGCGACCGTGGTGTTCAAGTTGTTGAACATCGTGCAACCTAAGGTTGCACTGTTTGGCAAGAAAGACTACCAGCAATTGCACATCGTCCGCCAGATGGTTGCACAGCTTAATCTGCCGGTGCGTATTGTTGGCGGGGAGACCGTGCGAACCGCGGATGGCCTGGCGCTGAGCTCGCGCAACCAGTATTTGAACGAGGCCGAGCGGCATGAGGCGATTTTTCTGTATCAGACCCTGCAAGGGGTGCGCTCCGCCATCCTGCAGGGTGAGCGCGGCTTTGAACGATTGCAGCAACAGGCAGTCAAAACACTTACTGGAAGAGGCTGGTCTGTGGATTATGTGGCGGTACGCAACCAGTCTGACCTGCTTCCGGCAAGGCTGGTACAAGGAAATTTGGCGGAACGCGAATTGGTCGTATTGGCGGCAGCGAAATTGGGCAATACCCGCCTGATCGATAATGTCGAAGTCAGCCTGAACGATTGATTTGGATTTGGTTGCACCGGTGGCGGCGTGCGATCTTGTCAATCCCGCACAAAACTTGTTTTATGGCGGATTGCCTCCTTTGGTATAATCCGCGCCGGCTGAGACAAGGGGACAATGATGCAAAGAACCATGCTTAAATCCAAGTTGCACAGGGTGCATGTCACGCACTCCGAGCTGCATTACGAGGGTTCCTGCGCGATCGACGATGATTTGTTGCTTGCCGCTGACATTATGGAATACCAGCAGATCGACATCTACAACGTCACCAATGGAGAGCGATTCGGCACTTATGCGATTCGCGCCCAGCGCGGTTCCGGTATCATTTCAGTGAATGGCGCGGCAGCGCATAAGGCTGATCCCGGCGATATCCTGATCATCGCCAGCTATGCCATGTATTCCGAACTGGAACTGCAAAAATATCACCCGCAACTTGTCTATGTGGATGAGCACAACCGCATCATCGCGCAACGCGAACAGATTCCGGTACAGGCTGCTTGACCGGCAACCTGTTTGTGGCTCGACGCCTGATTTTCCTTTACGTATTGTCAGCCGCGGACAACGGGGATGGATTTGAAAGAAGTGACGGCTTTCTTTGATGCCTTGGCTATGTCGGCCAGCGTGTATTTGTCGAGCACGTCCAGAAAGCCGGCTTGTGCGTTGAATATGACGGATTTTAGACTGCAGCAACCGCTTATCACGCACTTGTCCGTGGCCGGGTTGAAACATTCGAGCAAATCGAAATCCGGTTCGGTTGACCGTACCACATCGCCGACCATAATTTCTTTTGCGGGCCGGGCGAGTTTGAGTCCGCCGTGCCTTCCGCGGCTTGTCAGGATATAGCCGTCGAGTCCCAGATTGTGTACCACTTTTACCAGATGGTTGCGCGAAATCTTGTAAAAGTCGGACATTTCAGTGATCGTCACGTTTTCATCTTCCTTGTTGGCGAGGTAGAGAAGAACACGCAGCGAATAATCGGTGTACATGGTTAGGCGCATTTTTTATTTTGCCGAACGTATTAGAAGTGTCTGGTTGATCTGCGTCAGGTTTGCTGCAACTTTGTTTACATTAATCTTGACAGTGATGATAGCAGGCAATTAAGATGTATTCAGGATATATATTATTGTTGTGTTCGTCAAAAATAGTACGAATATAAATCCTGATGTGGCATTAATGCGGCTGCCAGAATATCTTGGCAGCGAGTTCAAAATATATTTGGAGAATGAACATGAGTCTGTATAGCGAAATTGGTGGTGAAGGCGCAGTTAACGCCGCAGTGGATATTTTTTATCGCAAGGTTTTGAAGGATGAGCGTATCAAGCGTTTCTTCGAGGGTGTCGATATGGAGAAGCAGGCAGCCAAGCAAAAGGCCTTTCTGACCATGGCTTTCGGCGGACCGAACAACTATACCCACAAGGACATGAGGGACGGCCATGCGCACTTGGTAAAAATGGGGCTTAACGACTCGCATTTTGATGCGGTGGTGGAAGATCTGGGCGCCACATTGAAAGAGCTCAAGGTTGCCGATCACCTGATCGCGCAAGTCGCTGCACTTTGCGAAACCACGAGAAAAGACGTTCTGGGCAGGTAAGGAAAAACACCCATGTCCAAGGTCATTTATGGCGGGCAGTCATACGAGTGCGGGAAAGATTCGGTTCTCGATTGTCTGATTGCCCACGGGGTTCCCGTTCCCTCTTCGTGCCATTCCGGTATCTGCCAGTCATGCCTGATGCGCGCGGTCAAGGGTACGGTGCCGGAGAAGGCGAAGGCCGGGTTGAAGCTGACACTGGCTGCGCAGAATTATTTCATGGCTTGTTCGTGTTACCCGGAACAGGACATCGAGGTCGTTCTCCCGGAGGCGGGGATGGGTAAGCTTCCGGCCAAAGTGACAAAGGTCGAATTCCTCAACGCCGACACACTCGGCATCCGGCTGAAACCTTCCCGGCTCTTCGAATACAAGGCCGGGCAGTTCATCAGTCTTTACAAGGAGGAAACCATTTCACGATGCTATTCCCTGGCAAGCGTTCCTGATCAGAATGAAGAGCTCTTCATCAACGTGAGGAAGGTTCCGGGTGGCCTTGTTAGCGGATGGATATTTTCGGACCTGAAGGAAGGTGACGAAATCACGATATCGGAGGCGACCGGCGATTGCTTTTACGTCCCGGGAAATCCCGAGCAGAATATTCTGCTGATTGCGACCGGCTGCGGGCTGGCTCCCTTGTATGGCATCATTCGCGACGCGCTGTTGCACGGACACAAGGGCAAGCTCAGTCTTTATCATGGCAGCTATAACACCGGCGGGTTTTATCTGGTCGACAAATTGAGAGATCTCGCGCAAACCCACTCCAATTTCAGTTATGTGCCATGCGTGTCGGACGGGGAAGCACCCGCGGGGTATGCGTCGGGCATGGTTCTGGATGTTGCGCTTGCCGATAATCCTGACCTTTCCGGCTGGCGGGTATTTCTATGCGGCAATCCGGATATGGTCAATGCGGCAAAAAAACAAACTTTTTTTGCGGGTGCCTCGATGAGCCAAATTCACGTCGATCCATTTCAATCTGCCCACTCAACCGGCATTTGCTAAAGTCTGCATTCCAACTTTTCAGGTTGACGCAGATACGCGCAACAATAAGGCTTCAAGCCAATTCCCGTATATTTTGTCCGGTTGGATTCATTGACCTCACCAGTGTTCGCAGGTAGCATTCGGCCATTCAGAAGCTAAGCGGACGGAAACGGAATGCGCCGCAAACTTGTCGTGGGAAACTGGAAGATGTATGGCCGCCTGGCGCGCAATAAGGAGTTGCTGCAGGCGATTCTGACAGGCGTTCGTGACCTGGATAAAGCCGACTATGCGGTGTGTGTCCCTTACCCATACCTGGCGCAGGCGCAATCTATGCTGCAGGGCAGCAACGTGGCCTGGGGAGCGCAAAATCTGAGTCCGCAGCAAGAGGGCGCCTTCACGGGTGAAGTTGCCCCGGGCATGCTGGTCGACTTTGCTTGCAGTTGTGTAATCATCGGCCATTCGGAGCGGCGCGGACTGTTTCATGAGAGCAACGAGATCGCATCAGCCAAGTTTGATGCGGCTGTCAAGGCGGGTATGAAGCCGATCTTTTGCTTGGGCGAGACCCTGGCGGAACGCGAGTCCGGTATTACAGAGCAAGTCGTTGCCGCGCAACTTGATGCGGTGCTGAATCCAGCCGGTGCGCAGGCCCTGTCGAAGGCAGTGATTGCTTATGAGCCGGTCTGGGCTATCGGAACCGGGAAAACCGCCACACCCCAGCAGGCACAGGCAGTTCATGCTTTTATACGGCAGCGCGTCGCACAACATAATAGCCAGGTAGCACAGAGCTTGTGTATACTCTATGGCGGTAGTGTCAAGGCAGCGAATGCGGCGGAACTGTTCGGAATGCCGGATATTGATGGCGGGCTGATAGGCGGCGCTTCGTTGGTGGCGGAAGAGTTTGTCGCGATTTGCCGCGCAGCTCAGGTTTAATTTACGTATTTGGAGTAGTGTGTGGAAACATTAGTTTGGGTAGTACACGTTTTGACGGCGGTGGTGTTGATTGGTCTGGTGCTGATGCAACACGGCAAGGGAGCCGACATGGGCGCAGCGTTTGGCTCAGGCTCGGCAGGAAGTCTGTTTGGTTCCAGCGGTTCCGCGAATTTTCTCAGCCGCAGTACGGCGGTTGCCGCGACGCTGTTCTTTATTACCAGCTTATCACTGACATACCTGTATTCTCACCCCACGCAGCAACAGGGAATAATGGATAGAGTCAATCCGGCTGCGACTCAGGCGGCTCCGGCTGCTCCGGCAGTTAACCCTGCCGATGATTCGAGGTCCAAGGATATTCCGAAATAATTTCGCAGTAGAAGCGCGGTTGTGGTGGAATTGGTAGACACGCAAGCTTGAGGTGCTTGTGCCCGCAAGGGCGTGGGAGTTCGAGTCTCCCCATCCGCACCAAGATATGTAAAAACTGGCACTCCGCCGTATCGGTAGTACAAGACGAATAAGCAAGACGAATGATGATTCTCGGTTAACTCAAGCAACATTCGCAAAGGGGTAGAGATCCTATGCTGGAAAATTATTTCCCGGTGCTGTTGTTCATCTGTATCGGTGTCGCGATGGGCGTAGTTCCTGTGGTACTCGGCAAACTGGCAGCCCCAAATCGGCCGGACGATAAAAAGCTGTCTGCCTATGAATGCGGTTTTGAGGCTTTCGAAGACGCGCGCATGAAATTCGATGTGCGCTATTACCTCGTTGCCATCCTGTTCATACTCTTCGATCTTGAAATTGCTTTTCTTTTTCCCTGGGCGATCGTGCTCAAGGAAATCGGTACATTCGGCTTCGTCTCCATGATGATCTTTCTGGCCATTCTGGTAGTGGGTTTTATCTATGAATGGATGAAAGGGGCGCTGGAATGGGAATAGAGGGCATTCTGGAAAAGGGTGTCGTCACCACGACCCTGGACACCATCATAAATTACACGCGCACCGGCTCACTGTGGCCGATGACTTTCGGTCTGGCATGCTGTGCTGTGGAGATGATGCAGGCCGGTGCTGCGCGCTACGACTTGATCGCTTCGGCGTCGTGTTCCGCCCCAGCCCCCGGCAATCCGATGTGATGATTGTGGCCGGAACGCTGTGCAATAAAATGGCTCCTGCCTTGCGCAAGGTCTACGATCAGATGGCCGAGCCGCGCTGGGTGATCTCGATGGGCTCCTGCGCGAACGGCGGGGGTTATTATCACTACTCCTATTCGGTCGTGCGCGGTTGCGATCGTATCGTGCCGGTGGATGTGTATGTGCCGGGTTGCCCGCCGACAGCGGAAGCTTTGCTTTACGGCATCATCCAGTTGCAAAACAAAATCAAACGAACCAACACGATTGCGCGCTAGGATGATCTATGACTGCTGAATTGGGTACCCTGCGTACAAACCTCAACAAGTACGTTTGGCGACAAGCTGGTCAGCATGGAAGGGAAGCTGGGTGAACTGACCGTTGTGGTCAAGGCGCCGGATATGCTGGATGTGCTGACGCGCTTGCGCGATGAAAAAGCGCTGCGCTTCGAGCAAATGTCAGACCTGTGCGGGGTCGATTACTCGACTTACGGCAGCGATATTTCCGAGGGAGGCGCCTATCTCCCATCGGATGTGACTCCATCGATTTCTATCCAGCATCCACACCGGTTTGCGGTGGTCTATCACCTGCTTTCGGTGACCAATAACGTGCGTATACGCGTGCGTGTCTTTGCCGAGGAAGACGAATTTCCGGTTTTGGCATCGGTGATCGGTATCTGGCCGTGCGCCAACTGGTATGAACGCGAAGCTTTCGATCTGTATGGCATCGTGTTCACCGGACACCCCGATCTGCGCCGCATCCTGACCGACTATGGCTTTGTCGGCAACCCTTTCCGCAAGGATTTCCCGCTGTCAGGCAATGTGGAAATGCGCTATGACCCGGAGCAACAACGCGTGGTATATCAGCCGGTCTCGATCGAGCCGCGCGAAGTGACGCCGCGCATCGTGCGTGAGGAACATTACGCCAGCACCCCGGAGAACAAGTAATGGCGGAAATCAAGAATTACACCATGAATTTTGGGCCGCAACATCCGGCGGCCCATGGCGTTCTGCGTCTGGTCCTGGAACTGGATGGCGAGGTCATCGAGCGTGCCGACCCGCACATCGGACTACTGCACCGCGCCACCGAAAAACTCGCCGAGCACAAGACGTTTCTGCAATCCTTGCCATACATGGACAGGCTGGATTACGTCTCGATGATGTGCAACGAGCACGCCTATGTGCTGGCGGTCGAAAAACTGGCGGGCATAGAGGTGCCGTTGCGGGCGCAGTATATCCGCGTGATGTTCGACGAGATCACCCGTCTGCTGAATCATCTGCTGTGGCTGGGCGCGCACGGCCTGGATATCGGCGCAATGACCGTATTCCTGTATTGTTTCCGCGAGCGTGAAGACCTGATGGACGCATACGAAGCCGCATCCGGCGCGCGCTTGCATGCGTCCTACTATCGTCCCGGCGGCGTGTATCGGGACCTGCCGGACAGCATGCCGCAGTACCATGCATCGAAAATTCACAATGCCGCAGCGGTTAAAAGACTCAACGAGAACCGCCAGGGGTCGCTGCTGGATTTCCTGGAAGACTTTACCAATCGTTTTCCCACGTACGTGGATGAATATGAAACCCTGCTGACCGATAACCGCATCTGGAAACAGCGCACCGTGGGCATCGGGGTGGTCACGCCGGAACGCGCGCTGGCGCTTGGTTTTACCGGCCCGATGCTGCGCGGTTCGGGAGTGGAGTGGGATTTGCGCAAGAAGCAGCCCTATGAAGTATACGATTGTTTGGATTTTGATATTCCTGTCGGCAAGACCGGCGACACTTATGACCGCTATCTGGTGCGCGTCGAGGAAATGAGGCAAAGCAACCGCATTATCAGGCAATGCATAGCCTGGCTGCGCAACAATCCGGGCCCGGTGATGACAGGCAACCACAAGTTTGCTCCGCCGATGCGGGAATCCATGAAGGAAAACATGGAGGAGCTTATCCACCATTTCAAGCTGTTCACCGAAGGGATGCATGTACCCGCGGGTGAGGTTTATGCAGCCATCGAACATCCCAAGGGGGAGTTCGGCATTTACCTCGTTTCCGACGGCGCGAACAAGCCGTATCGAATGAAGATACGAGCTCCCGGTTTTGCGCATATCGCCTCAATGGACGAGATGGCGCGCGGGCATATGATTGCCGACGTGGTTACTATCATCGGTTCGCAAGACATCGTTTTTGGCGAGGTTGATCGTTAATGTTATCTGAACAAATACAAGCCCAGATCAACCGTGAGCTGAAGAAATACCCGGCCGATCAGAAGCAGTCGGCGGTGATGTCGGCATTGCGCTTCGTGCAGGATGAAAAAGGCTGGATCGCCACCGAGGATATGGCGGACATCGCCTCATATCTGGGCATGCCGCAGATTGCAGTGTACGAGGTAGCGACTTTCTACCACATGTATAACCTCAAACCGATGGGCAAGCACACCATCACGGTGTGCACCAACCTGTCCTGCCAGTTGGGCGGCGCCAATGAAACTGTTGACTATCTTAAAACCAAACTGGGTATCGGCCTGGGTGAGATGACTGCGGATGGCAAGTATGGTTTGCGCGAGGGCGAGTGCATGGGAGCGTGTATCGATGCGCCATTGTTCACCATCAGCAACAAGAAAATGTGCGGTCGTCTGACACCGGAAAAGATCGACCAAATTCTGGCGGAGTTGGACAAATCATGAGCGGCGCTGAAAATATTATGAACGGCCCTGTCATTTTTACCACGAAGGATTTCGACCAGCCCTGGACGCTGGAAAACTATCTCAAGGTTGGCGGTTACCAGGCGCTGCGCAAGGTGCTGACCGAAAAGATGACGCCTGATGAGATCGTTGCCGAGGTCAAGGTGTCCGCGTTGCGCGGACGCGGCGGCGCGGGATTCCCCACCGGGTTGAAGTGGAGTTTCATGCCGAAGAATTATACCGGCGAAAAGTACATCGTTTGCAATTCAGACGAAGGCGAGCCCGGTACCTGCAAGGACTGGGACATTCTGCGCTACAACCCCCATCAGTTGATCGAAGGCATGGCCATCGCCGCTTATGCGATGGGCGTGAAGACCGGCTACAACTACGTGCACGGCGAGATCTTCGAGGCCTATGAGCGCATGGAAGAAGCCTGTGAAGTGGCGCGTGCGGCGGGTTATCTCGGCGACAACATCATGGGCGCGGACTTCAGCTTCGACCTGCACAATCATCTCGGTTATGGCGCGTATATCTGCGGGGAAGAAACGGCATTGCTGGAATCCATCGAGGGCAAAAAGGGCCAGCCGCGTTACAAGCCGCCGTTCCCGGCCAGTTATGGCCTGTACGGCAAGCCGACCACGATCAACAACACCGAGACTTTCGCGAGCATTCCCTACATCATCAAAAACGGCGGCCAGGCATTCCTGAATCTGGGCAGGCCCAACAACGGCGGCACCAAGCTGTTTTCGGTTTCCGGACATGTGAACAACCCGGGCAACTTTGAACTGCCGATGGGGACGCCGTTCAAAAAACTGCTGGAAATGGCCGGCGGCATGCGCGGCGGGCGCAAACTGAAGGCCTGCATCCCGGGCGGTTCGTCCATGCCGGTGCTGCCAGGCGAGATCATGATGGATCTGGATATGGACTATGACTCGATTGCCAAGGCCGGTTCGATGCTGGGCACCGGCGCGGTGATCATCATGGACGACACCACCTGCATGGTGCGCGCGCTGGAACGCCTGTCCTATTTCTATTACGAGGAATCCTGCGGCCAATGCACGCCGTGCCGGGAAGGCACCGGCTGGCTCTATCGCATCCTGCACCGCATCGAGCATGGCGAGGGACGCACGGAAGATATCGAGCTGTTGTTAAGCATGGGCGAGAACATTGCCGGGCGCACCATCTGCGCACTGGGCGAGGCCGCGGTCTGGCCGGTGCAGGGCATGCTCAGGCATTTTCGCGGCGAATTCGAATATCACATCGAACACAAGCGTTGCTTGGTGTGAAGCTGACAGGTCAGGTGAGTAATGATCAACATAGAAATTGACGGCAAGCCGGTCGAGACCGAGCGCGGTTCCACGGTGATGGATGCGGCGAACAAACTCGGCGTATATATACCGCATTTCTGCTACCACAAGAAACTTTCCATCGCGGCCAATTGCCGCATGTGCCTGGTTGAAATCGAGAAGGCGCCCAAGCCGATGCCGGCCTGCGCGACCCCGGTTGCGGAAGGCATGAAGGTGCACACCCATTCGGAGATGGCGGTCAAGGCGCAGAAGGGCGTGATGGAGTTCCTGCTGATCAATCATCCGCTCGATTGCCCGATCTGCGACCAGGGCGGCGAATGCGAGCTGCAGGACCTGGCGGTGGGTTATGGCGGCAGCGCGTCGCGTTATCACGAACCCAAGCGCAGCGTGATGCCCAAGGACATCGGGCATCTGATTTCCACCGAAGAGATGAACCGCTGCATCCAGTGCACGCGTTGCGTGCGTTTCGGACAGGAGATCGCCGGGGTGATGGAACTGGGCATGGCGTTCCGCGGCGAGCATTCCGAAATCATGAGTTTTGTGAACAGTTCGGTGGATTCCGAGCTGTCCGGCAACATGATAGACCTGTGTCCGGTCGGGGCGCTGACCAGCAAACCGTTCCGCTACACCGCGCGCAGCTGGGAGTTGTCGCGCCGCCGTTCGGTCAGCCCGCACGACGGCCTGGGTTCCAATCTGGCGGTGCAGGTCATGGACAACCGGGTAATGCGTGTCGTGCCGATCGAAAACGAGGCCATCAACGAATGCTGGATTTCAGACAAGGACAGATTCAGCTATGAAGGGCTGAACGCGGCGGAGCGTCTGACCAGGCCGATGCTCAAGCAGGACGGCAAGTGGATCGAGGTCGAATGGCAAGTCGCGCTGGAATATGTGGCGAACGGGCTGCGCCAGATCGGCAGCACGGCCGGCGCCGATCAAATCGCCGCGCTGGCGACGCCTCACAGCACACTGGAAGAACTGTATTTGCTGCAGAAGCTGATGCGCGAGCTGGGCAGCGGCAACGTCGATTTCCGCTTGCGTCATTCCGATTTCACCGCGGACGGCAAGCGGGCTGGCATACCGTGGCTGGGTATGCCCGTCACGGACATCAATACCCGTGACCGATTTCTGATTGTCGGCAGCTTTCTGCGCAAGGACCATCCGCTGCTGGCGAGTCACGTGCGTCAGGCCGTCAAGAAAGGCGCGCAAGCCAACATCGTGCATGCGTGCGACGATGATCTGCTGATGCCTGTTGCCAATAAAACCATCGTTGCACCGGACGAGCTGGTGAAGACACTGGTGCAAATCCTCAAGGCGCTTGCGGCGGAAAAGTCGGCAACGCTTTCCGGAGAAATGCAGAAAGTCATCGAGGCCGTTCAACCCGCCGCACAGGCGCAAGCCATTGCCCGCAGCCTGGCGAGCGGCGAACGTGCCGCAGTTCTGCTGGGCAATTTCGCGCAGCAGCATCCGCAGGCTGCACAGATCGCCATGCTGGCCGAGCAGATTGCCTCATTGTGCGCAGCGAAGTTTGGCTACCTGGGCGAAGCGGCCAACAGTGTCGGCGGTTATCTGGCCGGAGCCGTGCCAACCGGCGCGAAGGGCATGAATGCCGCGCAAATGCTGGCCGCTCCGCGCAAGGCCTATCTGTTGCTGAATGTCGAGCCGGAACTGGACATGCACGACCCGCAACAGGCGATGACTGCGATGTATGCAGCCGACATGGTGGTGGCACTGTCCGCATACAAGCACCGCGCGGCCGAATACGCCGATGTGATGCTGCCTGTCGCGCCGTTCACGGAAACTTCCGGCACGTTTGTCAGCACCGAAGGGCGCGTGCAAAGTTTCAGGGGCGCGGTCAAGCCATTGGGCGAAACGCGTCCGGCATGGAAGGTGTTGCGCGTTCTGGGCAACCTGCTGGAAATGCCGGGCTTTGATCATGATTCCGGCGAAGCGGTGCTGGCCGAAGTATTGCCGGGGAAAGACGGGGCGAGGAGCATTGCCGACAAGCTGGATAATCATATCGCGGGCGTTGCAGTGCAAACCACAGCAAACAGCACCAGCCAGGGTCTGCAGCGCGTCAGCGATGTGCCGATCTACTCAGCCGATGCGGTGGTGCGCCGCGCAGCGTCGCTGCAATTGACGCGCGATGCGGCAACCCCTTGCGTGGTCATGCACGGCAGCGAATTGCGCAAGCTGGGCGTGCAACCCGGGGACACCGTGAAAGTAAAGCAGGGCAACGCAAGCGCGCGCCTGGCGGTTCGGGCCGATGACAGCATGCCTGTGGCGACGGCGCGCGTGGCGGCAGGTCATCCGGCCACGGCGGAACTGGGCGCGATGTTCGGGACCATCACCGTGGAAGCGGCTGTTGGGGAACGGGCATGATGGGACTACTGCAAACACTGGAACAGGCGGGACAGAACCTGCTCGGCCCCGCTTGGCTGCCGATCTGGATAGTGGCAAAGATCATGGCGATCATATTGCCTCTGTTGGGTGCGGTCGCCTATCTGACACTGGCCGAGCGAAAGGTCATCGGCTACATGCAGATCCGGATCGGTCCGAATCGCGTCGGTTATTACGGGCTGCTTCAACCGCTCGCCGACGGCCTGAAACTGTTCCTCAAGGAAATCATCATACCGAGCGGGTCGAGCAAACTCCTGTTCGTTATCGCTCCCATCATGGCCTTTGCCCCGGCGCTTGCAGCCTGGGCAGTCGTGCCGTTCGGCGACGGGATGGCGCTGGCCAATGTCAATGCCGGGCTGCTGTATCTCCTGACGATGACTTCGCTGGGAATATACGGCATCATCATCGCCGGCTGGGCATCCAACTCCAAGTATGCCTTCCTCGGTGCGGTGCGTTCTGCCGCGCAGATCGTGTCTTACGAGATCGCGATGGGCTTCGCGCTGGTATGCGTGCTAATGGCCTCGCAAAGCATGAATCTGACCGACATCGTGCACGGCCAGCACGGCCACTGGGGTGCCCTTAACTGGTATGTGATCCCGCTTTTTCCCATGTTCATGGTGTACCTGATTTCCGGCGTGGCGGAAACCAACCGGTCGCCGTTCGACATGGCCGAAGGCGAATCGGAGATTGTCGCGGGTTTCCATGTGGAATATTCCGGCATGGCGTTTGCGGTGTTCTTCCTGGCGGAATATGCCAACATGATTCTGATTGCGTTCCTGACCTCGATCATGTTCCTGGGCGGATGGTTGTCGCCCGTGCCGTTCCTGCCGGACGGTTTCATCTGGCTGCTGGGCAAGGTCGCCTTCATTTTGTTGCTGTTCCTGTGGTTCCGCGCGACCTTCCCGCGCTACCGTTATGACCAGCTGATGCGCCTCGGCTGGAAAGTGTTCATTCCGCTCACCATCATCTGGGTGGTGGTGATTGCAGTGTGGATGCAGACATCGCTCTGGGTCTGGTAAAGGGCGGAGGAGACGAATATGCAAATGATCAAGAATTTCTTCAAGACCTTCCTGCTTTACGAACTGGTCAAGGGCATGGCGCTGACGGGAAAATATTTCTTCGCGCGCAAGATCACGGTGCAGTTCCCCGAAGAAAAGACCCCGCAAAGCTTCAGATTCCGGGGCCTGCATGCGCTGCGCCGCTACGCCAACGGTGAAGAGCGCTGCATCGGCTGCAAGTTGTGCGAGGCGGTCTGTCCTGCGCTGGCGATCAAGATCGAAGTGGCGGAACGCGAGGACGGCACACGGCGCACCACGCAATACGATATCGACTTGGTCAAGTGCATCTTCTGCGGATTCTGCGAAGAGGCCTGCCCGGTGGATGCGATCGTCGAGACGCGGATATTCGAGTATCACGGCGAGAAGCGCGGCGATTTGTATTACACCAAGCCGATGCTGCTGGCGATAGGCGATAAATATGAAGAGCAGATCGCCAAGGACCGGGCGGCGGATGCCAAGTACCGGTAAGCAGGCCGAAAAGAAGGTCAGGAAGCAAGGATAGAGGGCAGGTTAATGAGTTTTGAAACCATCGTGTTTTATATGTTCGCAGCGCTGATCGTGTTTGCCGCACTGGGCGTGATTACCTCGCGCAATCCGGTGCATGCGGTGCTGTTCCTGGTGCTGGCCTTCATCAGCGCCGCCGGCATCTGGATGTTGCTCGAAGCAGAGTTTCTAGCCATCGCGCTGGTATTGGTTTATGTGGGCGCGGTGATGGTGCTGTTCCTGTTCGTGGTGATGATGCTGGATATCAACCTGGTGCGGCTGCGCGAAGGGTTCTGGCGCTGGTTGCCGTTTGGCGCGGGATTGGCCGGGTTGATGGCATTCGAAATGATCTGGGTGCTGGGTGCTACGAAACCATCCGTCGGCGCGCTCGCCGTCAGGCACGCTGCGGATTACAGCAACACCAAAGTGCTGGGGCGTTTGCTCTATACCGAATATGTCTATCCATTCGAGATTGCCGCCGTGATTCTGCTGGTGGCGATGGTGGCCGCGATTGCACTGACCCTGCGCCGCCGCAAGGATGCCAAATCGCAAGTGGTTTCCGAACAGATTGCGATCAAGAAGGCGGATCGTTTGCGCATTGTTCCGATGAAGTCCGTGAGTAAAGATTAACAGGGAGCGGGAAGCGTGATAACACTGTCGCATTATCTGGTACTGAGTGCCGTGCTGTTTGCCATCAGCGTGGTCGGTATCTTTCTGAATCGCAAGAATCTGATCGTGCTGCTGATGGCGATCGAAATGATGCTGCTGGCGGTGAACACCAACTTTCTGGCTTTTGCGCACTATCTGAACGATACCGCCGGACAGATCTTCGTGTTCTTTATTCTGACCGTGGCCGCAGCCGAAGCTGCCATCGGCCTGGCGATACTGGTGGTGCTGTTCCGCAATCTGAGCACCATCAACGTCGATGACCTGGACAGCCTGAAAGGCTGATGAGGATGAACATGCAAAATCTTTATCTGCTGGTTCCGCTGGCTCCGCTGGCCGGGGCGATCATCGCCGGCGTGTTCGGGAAATGGCTGGGCCGTAACTGGTCCCACCGCATCACGATCGCGCTGGTGGCGGTTTCCTTCTTTGTGTCCCTGGTGATATTCAAGGATGTCCAGGATGGACACCGGTTCAATGGCTCGGTCTATACCTGGCTGACCTCGGGAGATGCAAGGTTTCAGGTCGGTTTTCTGATCGACAGCCTCACCGCATTGATGATGCTGGTGGTCACCTTCGTTTCGTTGATGGTGCACATCTACACCATCGGGTACATGAAAGAAGATGCCGGTTACCAGCGTTTCTTCAGTTACATCTCGCTGTTCACCTTCTCCATGCTGATGCTGGTGATGGCCAACAATTTCATGCAGCTGTTCTTCGGCTGGGAAGCGGTGGGCCTGGTTTCCTACCTGCTCATCGGTTTCTGGTACGACCGGCCCACCGCGATCTATGCCAACCTGAAAGCCTTCCTGGTGAACCGCGTCGGCGACTTCGGCTTTCTGCTCGGCATCGCGCTGGTGCTGATGGTGTTTGGCACGCTGGATTATGCCGCGGTGTTCGCCAATGCGGCCAGCCACGCCAAGGATCTGGCGCCTATCCCGGGCATGTCGGTGAACTTGCTGACGGCGATATGCATCCTGCTGTTCATCGGCGCGATGGGCAAATCGGCGCAGTTTCCGCTGCATGTCTGGCTGCCCGATTCGATGGAAGGCCCGACACCGATCTCCGCGCTGATCCATGCCGCGACCATGGTGACTGCCGGCATCTTCATGGTGGCGCGCATGTCGCCGATGTTCGAACTGTCGGACACCGCGCTGTCATTCGTGATGGTGATCGGCGCGATCACCGCGCTGTTCATGGGTTTCCTCGGGATGATCCAGAACGACGTCAAGCGTGTCATCGCCTATTCGACCCTGTCGCAGCTTGGCTACATGACCGTGGCGCTGGGCGCGTCTGCCTATTCTGTCGCGATCTTTCACCTGATGACCCACGCCTTTTTCAAGGCGCTGTTGTTCCTTGCTGCCGGCAGCGTGATTATCGCGATGCACCATGATCAGGACATACGCAACATGGGCGGTCTGAGGAAATACATGCCGATCACCTGGATCACTTTCCTGATCGGCTCGCTGGCCCTGATCGGCACACCGTTCTTCTCCGGTTTCTATTCCAAGGACAGCATCATCGAAGCCGTGGAACTGTCGCACCTGCCGGGCGCCGATTTTGCCTATTTTGCCGTGGTAGCAGGGGTGTTCGTCACCGCATTTTATACATTTCGCATGTATTTCCTGGTGTTCCATGGCAAGGAGCGCTTCGGCAAAGCACACCATGGCCACCATGGCGACCATGCAGACGAAGAGGTGTCTGCGGATCACCATCACGGTCTTGCGCCGGGACACAAGCCGCACGAATCGCCGTGGGTAGTTACCCTGCCACTGGTCCTGCTGGCCGTCCCGTCGATGGTCGTCGGCTATCTGACGATCGAACCGATGCTGTTTGGCGGCTATTTCGGGGACGCAATCTATATCTCGGCCGTGCACCCGGTGATGACCGAGCTGGCAGCCGAATTCCACGGTTCGCTGAACACGGCTTTGCAGGCGCTTTACGGATATCCGTTCTGGATGGCCCTGTCAGGTGTCGTGACCGCGTGGGTGTTCTACATGAAACGCCCGGACATCCCGGCCGCGCTAAGTACGCGTTTCAGCGTCATCTATACCCTGCTGGACAACAAATATTACTTCGACCGCTTCAACGACTGGTTCTTTGCCGGCGGCGCGCGCGGGACGAGCGGTTTTCTCTGGAAGTTCGGCGACATTAAACTGATCGACGGGGTCATGGTGAACGGGACGGCCAGACTGGTGGGCCTGTTTTCCGGTGTGCTGAGACGCCTGCAGTCCGGCTACATCTACCACTACGCGTTCTCGATGATCATCGGCGTGTTCGTGCTGCTGACGGTGCGGAACTGGTTTCATTGATACCTGAGTACGGCGCGACAGCGGCGGGAAAGCAGAGGAATAAAGCATGTTTCTGGGATTACCTGTAATTAGTGTTGCGATCTGGCTGCCGATCCTGTTCGGCATACTGGTGCTGGCAACAGGCGACGACAAGAATGCGCCGCTGGCGCGCATACTGGCCCTGGTTGGCTCGGTGCTGGGCTTTCTGGTGACGATCCCGCTGTATACCGGTTTCATGCGCGACACCTCGGACATGCAGTTTGTCGAGGTGCACAGCTGGATTGCACGCTTCAACATTCACTATCACCTCGGCGTGGATGGCATTTCTGTGCTGTTCATTCTGCTCACTTCCTTTTTCACGCCGATCGTCGTGGTGGCCGGCTGGAAGGTGATCGAGAAGCGCGTTGCGCAATACATGGCATCATTCCTGATCATGTCCGGGGTCATGATCGGCGTTTTCGCGGCGCTGGATGCGATCCTGTTCTATGTGTTCTGGGAAGCCATGCTGATCCCGATGTTCCTGATCATCGGCGTGTGGGGCGGCGCCAATCGTGTATATGCTGCAGTCAAGTTCTTCCTCTACACCCTGCTCGGTTCGCTGCTGATGCTGGTTGCACTGATCTACCTCTACAATCATACCGGCGGCAGTTTCGAGATACTCGATTTCCAGCAAGTCGCGATCCCGATGACCGCGCAGATTCTGATCTTCATTGCCTTTTTCTTCGCGTTCGCGGTGAAGGTGCCGATGGTTCCGGTGCATACCTGGCTGCCGGATGCCCACGTCGAAGCGCCTACCGGCGGTTCGGTGATCCTGGCAGCGATCATGCTGAAAATGGGCGCTTACGGTTTTCTTCGTCTGTCCATACCGATCGTGCCGGATGCCAGCCATCACTTGGCCGGCGTGATGATCGGATTGTCGCTGATCGCGGTGGTGTATATCGGCTTGGTGGCGTTGACCCAGACCGACATGAAGAAACTGGTGGCTTATTCGTCCATCTCCCACATGGGCTTCGTCACGCTGGGCTCGTTCATTTTCAACGATTACGGCATGGAAGGCGCGCTGATGCAGATGATCTCTCACGGCTTCGTGTCCGGCGCACTGTTCCTTTGCATCGGCGTGCTGTATGACCGGATGCACTCGCGCAATATTGCCGACTACGGCGGTGTCGCAAAGACAATGCCGGTATTTGCCGCATTCTTCATGCTTTTCGCGATGGCCAATGTCGGATTGCCGGGCACCAGCGGTTTCGTCGGGGAATTCCTGGTGATACTCGGCGCCGTGAAAACGAATTTCTGGTATGCGTTTGCCGCCGCATCCACGCTGATCTTCGGCGCGGCCTACACGCTGTGGATGTACAAGCGGGTGATCTTCGGCGCGGTCGCCAACGCGCAGGTCGCCAAGCTGACCGATATCACCCTGCGCGAAAAAATGATTTTCGCGGTTCTGGCACTGGCCGTGCTGGGCATGGGGCTGTATCCGTTGCCGTTCAGTGAAATTTTGCATGTTTCGGTCAATGATTTGCTGGTGCACGCGGCACGATCCAAATTGCCGTGAGCAGAACACGGACCCGCGTGATCGGCCAGAGACTAACGACTAACGACTGAATTTGAGATGACTATGGATTTGATGACAAACTTGATGCCGGCCGGCGCGGAAATCTTCCTGCTGATCATGACTTGCGTGATACTGATTGCGGATTCGCTGATCAAGCAAAGCGGCAGGCTGATCACCTACATGCTGGTGCAACTCACCCTGATGGGTTGCGCGCTGATCACCGTGGGCACGCACGTGAACGGCGTGGCCCATGTCCTGAACAACATGTTCGTTGACGATCTGATGTCCGACGTGTTGAAACTGCTGACCTATCTGTCGGTTTCGATGATGCTGGTGTATTCACGCCAGTATCTGACCGTGCGCGATCTGTTCAGTGGCGAATTCATGGTGCTGACGCTGTTTGCCACACTCGGCATGATGGTGATGATCTCGGCCTATCATTTCCTCACCCTTTATCTGGGTCTGGAACTGCTGTCGCTGAGCCTGTATGCGATGGTTGCGTTGCAGCGCGACTCGGCATTCGCCACCGAAGCCGCGATGAAATACTTCATCCTCGGCGCGCTGGCTTCCGGCTTGCTGCTGTATGGCATGTCGATGCTGTACGGCGCGACCGGCTCGCTGGAACTGGGCGCAGTGTCAAAAGCGATACAATCCGGCACTGCCGACAAGACGCTGCTGGTGTTCGGGCTGGTGTTCGTGGTGTCCGGACTTTCATTCAAGCTCGGCGTGGTGCCATTCCATATGTGGCTGCCGGATGTTTATCACGGCGCACCAACAGCGATGACGATGCTGATCGGATCCGCGCCCAAGCTAGCCGCTTTTGCTTTTGTCTCGCGCATACTGGTATCGGGATTGCAACCGCTGGTGCAGCACTGGTCGGGTATGCTGGTCATACTGGCTATTGCCTCGATGGCGCTTGGCAACATCGCCGCAATCGCGCAAACCAACCTGAAGCGCATGCTCGCCTATTCAACAATTGCGCACATGGGGTTTCTGCTGCTGGGGTTCATCAGCGGTGACCAGGAGGGCTATGGCTCTTCAATGTTCTATGCCGTTATCTACGTGCTGATGACGCTGGGCACCTTCGGTATGATCATGCTGCTGTCCAGGGTGGGTTTCGAGGCAGACAAACTGAACGACTTCAAGGGCCTCAACCAGCGCAGTCCGTGGCTTGCCTTCATGATGCTGCTGCTGATGTTCTCCATGGCAGGGATTCCGCCCACCGTGGGCTTTTACGCGAAATTCTCGGTGTTGAATGCGGTCGTGCAATCCGGGCACACCTGGCTGGCCATCGTGGCGGTACTGTTTTCGCTGATCGGTGCGTACTACTATCTGCGCATCGTCAAATTGATGTATTTCGATGCGCCGGAAAGCCACGAGCCGATCATCTTCGGGCAAGATACCACGCTGCTGATCAGCCTGAACAGCCTGGGCCTGCTGCTGCTTGGTTTGCTGCCCGGCACGCTGATGTCGGTATGTGCGGTATCTGTCCAGCAATCCCTGTTGCTGCATTAGGAAACCTCTATAAATTCATTTTGCGGGCGAATCCACCGGCAAGGAGTAGGCCGACGGGTGCCCCGCTACTGCGTAGCGACCCTCTCGCTCGCTGCGTCACGTGCTCGCTCGCTCCTCGTCTGCTGCCATGACACGGTGCGCGTGAGCGTCTGGCGCGGGAATGGCAGCAGGCGCCTGCTCCCGCAAGCGGCTGGCTTTGCCAGTAACGTGTCGCAGCCACTATTCGATATGCCTCTTCGTTCGCCGATAAAACTACTAGCCATTCGACTAAGCCCGCAAGCGGACAAGTCGCTGGTTATGCGCGGCTCCTTGCGGTGCCCGTGCGACACGGTGGGGCGCAGCCCTCTAGTGCGGGAACACGGAGCAGCAGGCCTGCCCGCCCCGCATGCTTCGCATCGCCGTGTCCGGCCTGCCATCCCGCAAAAGTGAAATTCCAGAGGCTCCCTTAATTTTTCTAAAATAGGAATTTTGAAGCAACACATACAGTTGAGTGTCATAGCACGCTCCTTTAATAGCAGGGAGTTTTACGGTATCATCGCGTCCCATGACCAAGTACATATTCATTACCGGCGGCGTTGTCTCTTCTTTGGGAAAAGGTATCGCCGCCGCTTCGCTTGCAGCTATCCTGGAGTCGCGCGGGCTGAAGGTGACGATGCTCAAGCTCGACCCCTACATCAACGTCGATCCCGGCACCATGAGTCCGTTCCAGCATGGAGAGGTTTTTGTGACCGAGGACGGTGCGGAAACCGATCTGGACCTGGGCCATTACGAGCGCTTTATTTCCGCCAAGATGCGCAAGTCCAACAATTTCACCACCGGGCAGATCTATGACAGCGTGATACGCAAGGAACGGCGCGGCGAATATCTGGGCAAGACGGTGCAGGTCATTCCGCATATCACCAACGAAATACAGGCTTTTGTCGAACGCGGCGCGGCTGCTTCGCACGACGGCGATGCCGATGTGGCGATTATCGAGATCGGCGGAACGGTCGGCGATATCGAATCGCTGCCGTTCCTCGAAGCCGCCAGGCAGATGGGTCTGCGCCTGAGCCGCAATCAGGTGGCCTATGTGCATCTCACGCTGGTTCCTTACATCGCCACCGCAGGCGAGTTGAAGACCAAGCCGACACAGCATAGCGTGCAGAAGTTGCGCGAGATCGGCATTTTCCCGACCGCGCTGATCTGCCGTGCCGACCGGCCGATTCCCGACGACGAGCGCGCCAAGATTTCGCTGTTCGCCAATGTGCGCGAGGAAGCCGTGATTTCGATGTGGGACGTGGACAGCATTTACAAGGTTCCGCAAATGCTTAACCAGCAGGGCCTGGACCGCATCGTCTGCGAGGAACTGAGGCTGGATCCGCCGCCCGCCGATCTGTCTGTATGGTCAAAACTGGTGACTGCGCTGGAAAACCCGAAGCATAGAATCACCATCGGCATGGTCGGGAAATATGTCGACCTGACCGAATCCTACAAGTCGCTTATCGAGGCGCTGCGCCATGCCGGGATACATACCGCCACCCAGGTGAATATCGAATATATCGATTCCGAAGCGCTGGAAAACGCCGGCACACAAGGTTTGGAGCATTTCGACGCGATACTGGTTCCGGGCGGATTCGGCAAGCGCGGCACGGAAGGCAAGATTGCCGCGATCCGTTTTGCGCGCGAAAACAAGGTGCCTTATCTCGGTATCTGTCTCGGCATGCAGCTGGCAGTGATCGAGTTTGCGCGCGACGTGGCGGGCATGAGAGATGCGAACAGCACCGAATTCAACCCGGCTACCGAGCATCCCGTGGTCGCGCTGATCACCGAATGGCTGGACCGCGCCGGCAAGGTGGAGACACGCAGTGACGATTCCGATCTGGGCGGAACCATGCGCCTCGGTTCACAGCGTTGCCCGATCAAGCCCGGCACCATGGCGCAGCGCATTTACGGCGATGAAGTCAATGAACGCCATCGCCATCGCTACGAAGTCAACAACCATTACGTGCCGGAATTGGAAAAATGCGGCCTGATAATTTCAGCGCGCACACCCAGTGAGGATTTGCCGGAGATCATGGAATTGCCGCAATCCATGCATCCGTGGTTCATCGGCGTGCAGTTCCATCCCGAATTCACCTCTACGCCGCGCAGCGGACATCCATTGTTCAAATCCTTTGTCGAAGCGGCTTTGCAACGGCAAGCCACAAATAAGCATGAGAAAGTAGCGGTATGAAGCTGTGCAGCTTCGAAGTTGGTTTAGACCAGCCCCTGTTTCTTATTGCAGGCCCGTGCGTGATCGAGTCGCGTCAACTGGCAATCGATACCGCCGGCACGCTGAAGGAAATCTGCAATGAGTTGCAGATAAACTTCATTTACAAGTCATCCTTCGACAAGGCCAACCGCAGCTCCCGAAAATCGTTCCGCGGCCCGGGTATGGACGAGGGTTTGAAAATTCTTGCGGAGGTGAAGAGACAGATCGGTGTGCCGGTATTGACCGATGTGCATGATATCGAGGAGATCGCACCGGTCGCGGCGGCGGTCGATGTGCTGCAGACCCCGGCGTTCCTGTGCCGCCAGACCGATTTCATTCACGCCGTGGCGAAATGCGGCAAGCCGGTGAACATCAAGAAGGGGCAATTTTTGTCACCATGGGATATGCAGAATGTGGTCGAAAAGGCACGCGAGGCCAGCGGCGCGGACAACATCATGGTGTGCGAGCGCGGTGCATCGTTCGGCTACAACAACCTGGTGTCGGATATGCGCTCGCTTGCGGTGATGCGCAATACCGGTTGCCCGGTGGTGTTCGATGCGACCCACTCGGTGCAGCTGCCCGGGGGGCAGGGGACGGTCAGCGGCGGGCAGCGCGAGTTTGTTCCGGTGCTGGCGCGCGCGGCAGTGGCGGTGGGGATTTCCGGGTTGTTCATGGAAACGCATCCAAACCCATCCAAGGCATTGTCCGACGGGCCGAACGCGTTTCCGCTCGGGCATCTCAAGGAATTGTTGCAGACGCTGAAGGTGCTGGATCAAACAGTCAAGCAACAGGGTTTGATCGAAGAAAAAATCGATTTGAAAAACGTGTAGGGCGCATCTGGAAACTCAGAGTTCGCCCAAATGCAAGGCGTGGAAAAAATTTCGTAGCGCGCATATGAGTTATATGTGAGCAAGAAATTTTTTGCGAGCATCCGCTACGCGGCTTGCCTGCTTACCCCTCTGCCGCAACACAGCAGTTGGGATGAAATCTGGATTTATAGAAGTGTCCGTTAGAAGAAGGAAGAAGGTAAAAATTATGAGTGCAATAGTCGATGTGATCGCCCGCGAGATTCTGGATTCGCGCGGCAACCCTACCGTGGAAGCGGACGTATTACTTGAATCCGGTGTGATGGGGCGTGCCGCCGTGCCGTCCGGCGCGTCCACCGGCGAGAAGGAAGCGATCGAGCTGCGCGATGGCGACAAGCAACGCTATCTGGGCAAGGGTGTGCTGAAGGCTGTAGAGAACGTGAACACCGAGATCGCGGAAGCCATCGTCGGTCTGGATGCCGCCGAGCAGGCCTTCATCGACCAGACCATGATCGATCTGGACGGCACGGAAAATAAGGCGCGCCTCGGCGCCAATGCGATCCTGGCGGTGTCCATGGCAGTGGCGCGAGCCGCGGCAGAGGAGAGCGGCCTGCCGCTGTACCGCTATCTCGGCGGTGCAGCGCGCATGGAAATGCCCGTGCCGATGATGAATGTGATCAACGGCGGCGCACATGCGACGGGCGGGGCGGACATGCAGGAATTCATGATCATTCCGCTGGGCGCGCAGAGTTTCCGTGAAGCATTGCGCACTGGCGCGGAAGTGTTCCATGCCCTGAAAGCGGTATTGCTCAAGCGCGGTTTGCCGACGACGGTCGGAGATGAGGGCGGTTTTGCTCCGGCGCTGGGTTCCAACGAAGCGGCACTGAAAGTCATCGTCGAGGCCATCGAGGCAGCGGGTTTCGTACCGGGCACGGATGTCGCGATCGGTATGGATCCGGCGGCATCCGAATTCTACAAGGATGGCAAATATCACCTGAAGGCGGACAAGCTGGCCCTGACATCGGCGCAGATGGTCGACCTGTATGCAGCATGGGTGGACAAGTACCCCATCGTCAGCATCGAGGACGGCATGAGCGAGCACGACTGGGACGGCTGGAAAATGCTGACCGACCGGCTCGGCAAAACCATCCAGCTGGTCGGCGACGACATCTTTGTGACCAATACCAAGATACTGCGCGAAGGCATCAAGCGCGGCATCGCCAATTCGATCCTGATCAAGGTCAACCAGATCGGCACCCTGACCGAAACCTTGGCCGCTATCGAGATGGCCAAGCGCGCGGGTTATAGTGCCGTGATATCGCATCGTTCCGGGGAGACCGAGGACACCTTCATCGCTGACCTTGCGGTAGCGACCAACGTGCTCCAGATCAAGACAGGTTCGATGTCACGCTCGGATCGCATGGCAAAATACAACCAGTTGTTGCGTATCGAGGAAGACCTGGGCGACACCGCTTCTTATCCCGGGCGCGACGCGTATTACCAGTTGGGTTGATGCGTGTCGTCACACTGATACTGATTGCCCTGCTTCTGCTGCTGCAGTACCCGCTGTGGCTGGGCAAAGGCGGCTGGTTGAAAGTGTGGGATTTGCACCGCCAGGTAGAGGCGCAGCAACAACTCAACCAGCAGAGCCAAATGCGCAATGCGGTGCTGAATGCCGAAGTGCTTGATCTAAAGCAGGGGACTGCGGCTATCGAGGAACGCGCGCGCAGCGAACTGGGCATGATCAAGCGCGATGAGGTTTTCTTCCAGTTTCTGGAAGACCCGCCGGCGCAATCGGCAGACAAGCAGGCTGCCGAGCCGCCTGCCGCTTCCGGTATCAAGCACTGATTCAATGAATCAGCTCACCCTGATTCCGGATTGCTGTTCGGTCCGACTTTCCCGGGCTGAACCGGTTCCGACCTGATTTCATGGGAATTGGCGATCGCGTGGCGCCTGCTGCAGGTAATACTTTTTCGGAATCCCGATGGTGCTGGCGGTTTCGCGCGGATTCGATAAAAACGCTTTGAATTGACGGCAATAGCCGGCCTCAAGCCGCTTGAATCCGCGTTTGCCGGATGAGCGGCTTTGCCCCCGATTGCCGTTCATCCGGAGAAGCTACCGTTTGTCCCGCCATGTTTTGACTCACCGGCTTTATTCAAATAATCTGCACCCACTTGGCAAACTTGCTGAAAAGCAAGGGCGCAAAGTCACCGGCCTAAGGGAAACTATGGCAGCGGGACTGCGACACGGAAGATCTTCCGTGTGCGTTACCCACTTGCCTCCTGTGCCGTTTGGAAACATGAATAGGAGAGCAAAATGAACACTCTCATTTCTGGTTCTTATTTCATTCCGGCACGGACAGCAATGCTAAACCTTGCGCTTGCATGGGTTCTGCTTGGTCATGCGATGGCCTCTCATGCAGCACAACCCGGGATGGGTATTTTTGCTCCCGGTGTGGATCTTTTGTCGATCCCGCTTGCATATTCGGTTAACGGGAACGAAAGGGCCGCAGAAGCTGGCGCAAACGATAATCTGCCCGACCGTTTCGGCTTCGGTCGAATGCCACGCTTGCCCGACTGCTTCAACCTGGAAAAGGCAGTCTCCTGGGCGGCCAGCATCCGTTGGCATATGGCTGAAGAGAATCACCGCGCTGCATTTTCTCCGCACCTGCGGGTTGAGTCCAGGGAAACGCTTATCTTGATCAGGCCGCTGGACCGCTCGATCACAATGGTGTGGCACAGAGCGCTGGAATGATTGCCCGGCGGCAGGCAGATAGCGCCAGCGGCAATCAGCAACAGGAACATCGGTTCAAACAGCACATTCTCAACGATATGCCACAAGCGGCGCGCGTGCGGCAGGCCAAACTCGTTGCAGCCGGATGCGGCAAGGCGCTGTTGCGCTTCCGCCTTGCCCACCCTGAACTTGACTGCTCGTCATTCATTGCGCTCATGCCGGTCGGTTGCACGCCTTGTGATGATCAGAGCAGACAGCGACAGCGGTTAACGGGCAGATTACACCGGTGCCTGCCGGGATCGATCAAGAAAAGGGCTGCACATCAAGCGCGTTTCGGGTAAATTGCGTACCTTTTTCAACAATGGAACTGCAGCGCAACCGGCCTATCTTGCCCGGTTCCGCGAAATTGAGTCGGTTCCATAAATTCCGGGAGTTCAAGGTTATGACGCAATACAGCAAGCGCATGGTGATCGTTCATTGGCTGACTTTGGCATTGTTGATCGTCGCATGGTATCTGGGCGACAGCCTGGGCGACGCGACCGACGCGAGCAAGGCGACATTGGCCGGATACATCGTGCATATGTCGGTGGGGGCGACGGTCCTGTTGTTGACCTTTTTCCGCTTTTTCTTTCGCCGCAAAGACGGGATACCCGCTCCGCTTGGCGATACGCCTATGGACAAACTGGCAAAAGGCATTCATCACCTGCTGTATACCGCGCTGTTCCTGATCCCGCTGAGCGGCATCATGACGGTAATCACCAGCACTGCGGGCAAGGCGCTGCTGGCGGGCGACGCGAATCTTCTGCCCAAGGAACATGGTTATCACAACGTGTTTGCCCATGCCGTACATGCGCTGCTGGTCAATGTGCTGATTGCGCTGGTGGTGATCCATATACTCGGCGCGATCAAGCACCAGTTCATCATGAAAGATGGCTTGATGGGACGTATGTCGCCAAGAAGGAAAAACTGATTTTTTCACAGAGCGTCGAATAGGGGGCGGGCTTGATTGCCGCCCTTATTTTTTTGAACGCTAAAAATCCGTTGCCCGCATCACCCAGCCTATTCCGCCGAGCGCGCCGAAGAAGATCAGCAGGTGCGCCCAGCTCCACATCAGGTAACGGCGCGACAACCCGGCCTGGTCGAGATTGCTGACCACGAACAGTTCCCCGTCACGGGGCCTGCTGACGATGTGGATATCGGCTTGTGCCTGGGCTTCGCGGATCATGTTTGCCACTTCGCGTTTGGCGGCGGATCGCACCAGCATCCATTCCTGATCGTTCAGCATGCCATCGTTGTCGAGATCGAAGCGCTTGAGCAGCGCCGGCATGTCCTTTTTCCATTCGCCCAGCAGCGAGCTGAGTTCCTGATTCGAATCGAACTCGACACTGCTGCCGCCCTGGGTGCGGAACTGTCCGATGACGTAAAGGCTGTCGCGCTCGATCAGTTTCCACTCGGTATAGCGGTAATCACCGTCATGCCACTGGTCGCAATGCCGCGTGAGTATCTCCGCCTGTTCCGGATCGACCACGCACTCGCCGGTTTCGTCGCGCAGTATGAAAGTATCGTCGCTCTCTCCCTTGTCGACGGTTTTCCACTTGCCTTCCGATTCGCGCTGTTCGATGCGGTAGCGATACCACAGACAGGGAAGCCGGCTGAGCTGCCCGAGCAGAGCCTGGCCGAAAGGATAGCCGTACCCTGACAGTTCCACATAGCCCTGTGCGGCAGAGGCGATCTTCGAGGTGGGGGTGTCGCGTATCGTGCGCAGCCTGCCCAGCGCAGACAGCCAGGCAAACAGGCTGACGGCGGCCATGATGGACAGAATGACCAGCCAGCCTCTGCGCGTATGCAGGTGGATGCCTGCCAACAGCAGCAGCAACTGCGCACCCGAGGTGACCAGATGCGCGTATTCGCGGCGCAGCAAGACCAGCATGGACGGGTTACCCGAAGGAATCAGCCGAACAGCGTCTTGATGTCGACATCCGCTTTTTCGCCGGCGGTGAATTCCAGCAGCGGTTTTTCGCCGAAGTTGAACATGCTTGCGATGAGACTGGCGGGAAAGACTTCGATCTGCACGTTATTGATGTTCACCGATTCGTTATACAACTCGCGGCGGTCCGCGATGCCGTTCTCCAGCGAGGTAATACGGTTCTGCAAGCGCAGGAAATTTTCATTGGCTTTCAGTTCGGGGTAGGCCTCCGCCACCGCGAATATGCCGCCCAGACCGGCGCGCAACGCGCTTTCCGCCTTGCCCAGCGCGCCGATGTCCTGGAGTTCGCGCGCGGCATGCACCTGGGCGCGCGCTTCGATGACTTTCTGCAGCGTGGCCTGCTCGAACTGCTTGTATTGCTTGCACACTTCGACCAGCTTGGGAAGTTCATCGTGGCGCTGTTTGAGCAGCACGTCGATGTTGGCCCATGCCTTGGACACGGCATGTTTGACGTTGACCAGATGGTTGTACAAGCTGATGCCATAGATCACCACCACGAGGATAACGCCGAAAAATATCAGCATGCCCATATTTCCCCCTTGTTTGAATGCGCCTGTTTGCCGGCGGATTTATTGTGCCATTGATTTGAATCAGAGGCGAATTTCCTGCCTGCATCGGCCTGTGGCCTTCTGGCGATTTGCCGCCCGGTCTTGATTCGAAGCGCTGAACTTGCTAGCGTAGCCGCCTGGTTCGGGAACGCACACCGGGGGGAACATGAAACTTGCCGTACTCGGCTGTTATGGAGGCATCGGCGGCGCGCGGCGCACCACCGCGCTGCTGCTGGACGAAGATGTGCTGATCGACGCGGGCACGGGTGCCGGTGAACTGAGCCTGGAGCAGATGGCAAAAGTGGACCACGTGTTCCTGACGCATTCCCATCTCGATCATTGCGCTTTCATCCCGCTGCTTGCGGATGCGGTCGCGTTCATGCGTCAGCGTCCTTTGCTGGTGCATGCGTTGCCGCAAACCATAACTGCGCTCAAGGAAAGCCTGCTGAACGGCAAGCTGTGGCCGGATTACAGCGTGCTGCCCACGGTTGATAATCCCTACATCCGTTTTGTTCCGGTCACGCCTGGCGAGACCGTGCTGCCGGGCCACAGGTGCATCACCCCATTGCCGGCCCGTCACGCGGTGCCCGCGGTGGGTTACCGGCTGGATAGCGGCAAGGCAAGTTTCGTGTACTCGGGCGACACCACGGATTGCGAGGAATTCTGGACGGAGCTGAACAAAATCGACAACCTGCGTTACCTGATGATCGAAACCACCTTCCTGAATGCCAACGGTGCAGGCGCGGCGCGATCAGGGCACATGACTGCCGAACTGCTGGCGCGCGGGCTGGCGCGGCTGCAACGCCCGGTGGAGCTGCTCATCACCCACATGGAGCCGGGCAGGGAGGATGAGACCATGGCGGAAGTCGTCGCAGCCTGCGGCAAATTCCAACCGGTCAGGCTGGAGCAGGGGCAGCAGTTCGAGTTCTGAGCTGCCGGTTAGAGCTTCAGTATTCCGCCCAAGCAGGCTTGCGCACGCTGCAGGCGCGCGATGCTGGGCATCAGATTGAGGCCGGTCTCCTGTTTCAGAGCCAGCGCTCGTTCCCTGAGGTCATGCAGGGAAATTTCGACCGGATCGCCTTCGGCTGCCAGCGCGATCGCATTGCCGCTCTCGCAGGAAGGGAAACCGAGCACCCGATCATCGAATGCTTCGGCAATGCGCGAGGTGCTGCCGTCAAGGCGGCCATTGCTGGTGAGCAGGTTGACCGACATGATTCCTTCATCGCTCAGGCGCGCCCGGCACCACTGATAGAACAGCAGGCTATCCAGCTCGCCGGAGCTCCCATACGGGTCATAGCCGTCCACCAGGATCAGGTCGAATTTCCTGTCGTTATGCGCCACGTATTCCACCCCATCGCCAATGATGAGGTTGATGCGCTTGGTGTCTTCCGGCAGCTTGAAGAATTGCCGCGCGGCCGCGACCACATCCGGTTCGATTTCCACCACGGTCAAATGCGCAAGCGGATAGTTGCGATACAGGAATTTGGTCAGCGATGCTGCACCCAAGCCGATCAACAGCACCTTGCGCGGGAAGCGCGAATCTTCCCTCAACAGCAATGATGCCATCATCTCGCGGGTATATTCCAGTTCGAGATTCCACGGCCGCGCGATGCGCATCGCGCCCTGTATCCAGGGCGAGCCGAAATGCAGATAGCGCACGCCGGCCTCTTCGGAGATGTTGATCGGGGTGGTCATGGTTATCAGGGAATTATTTTCGATTGCGCGGGGGTTGACGAATCCGGCACAGACTTGCTATCGCTCATGCCGCCGCTTTCTTTTTTCAATTCGGTTTTGCGGACACGCCAAGGATTTATAGCGTAGGAAAGGTTATGACGCATGCTAGTTACACAGGTGTTGCACTTCGTAATTGAATTCGCACCCATTAACCAAAAACCGCCACCAACTCTGCTATTACCTTTAGATCGCCGGCTTCCTCATCATTTAAAACAATAGGCTTGTAACCTGATGCTGTTGTATCGGGCTTTAAAATAATTCTTTTATGCTGCCACCCACCATCTTTATGGCTCACTTTTTCGCTCTCGTATACTTTTATAGTGTAGTGCCCACCCGTATCAATATCATCAATATCACGATGCTGTACCAATACAACCTTGCCTTGTCTCGTGCCACCCGGCGCCAATTTAAACAAACACCATGAACCATTGGGTATCCGCCGATTCATGGATTCGCCTACTACTTGTGCGATAAACAATCCGGCCTGTGGTTTAAATGCATCGGGTAGCTCCACCCAGTCATACTGTTCGATTGCACCTAAATCACCATCTCTAGGCACTTCATTTACTTCCTGCAAACCACTGAACTGACCCGCGGCAATCGCCAAGTCATAAATGGGCACACTGTTCTGGTAAGGTCTAACATCTTTTGCGTTCAATACTTTTAAGGTTAAGCCGGGGAATGCACAAACAATTTCCTGCTGTTCGTCATTTGCATTTAGTACATCTGCTACTTGCTCAAAATTAACACTGGTTTCTTGTACAGTACCTATAAGTTGCTTGAAATAGTCATTGGTCTCGGGGTCTGTACAAAAAATGTAGCAACCTTTGCTTCCTCGGGTCATCAAGGTTCTATATGTATTCTTAATAATGACTTCTGCTTTAGCCTGTGCATCATCAGGCTTCTTCTTGAAAAGTTTCTTGTAACCTTTGATGGATGAATCCGTTTTAGCTCGCTTTTCTGCACTAACAACTGCTCGTCCATCCCGTACAACAAAATCAGGGCCAATGATTACACCTACATAATCAATTTCCAAGCCTTGGCATGTGTGGATGCACCCGACCTCACTTACAGATTCTGGTTTAAGGATCCACAGATTCCCATCGCTCGCCAGATTCCATTTCATCGCAAAGTTATGTTCTTTGATGGCGATGTCATTTAGCGAGGTATCATTTCTACTTATCCAGGTCCCAGCAATATCCAGCTACTAACCTTGCCTTATTGTTGATTCGGTTCTTTCTATAAATTGCATCTCTCAGTTCATTTGGCGAATCAAAAACTTTAAAATCGTAATTTATTCCCTCCAAAGTTTGGTTTGCTGTCTCTTTTATTTGAAGGGTGTTATCAACCCAAGCGAGGTAGCCATCTGACCCATTGCATCGAAACTGCGATTGCAACTCCAGTTCATGGACACGCGCACCTAATTTAGTCGCCCACTGCTTGATCTCATTGTTTTCGCCAATATCCCTCATCGTCACTCGTTGATCTTCATCCAGAAAAAACACGCTGAATTTAGAGGACGCGATAATTTCCTTTATTTGGTTTTCTCCCAAGTTCTGAAACATGCCGGATTTTTCATTTAGCCTATGCGCCTCATCAACAATAAGAACATCGAATATGTTTGCTTCGCTTTCTGTGTACGAACCAGAGCCTTTGAAGAGATTGTTGATATGGCTTTTCTTGAAAGAGCCTATTAACTTACTGGCGTAAACGTCGCGGGGTGCGGAATTCTTGGTTACATATTGAGCAAGCAACTGTCTTTTGGTGAACTCGACAAGTAAATTCACTGCGACAACTGATTTTCCGGTGCCTGGGCCGCCTTGAACGATCAATACATTCTTGTGTTTGACAGTAGATTTATTGGACAGGTCTATGGATGTTTCATAGACAATCTTTTGATCGTCGATCATCAAAAATTCTTGATTCCCTTTGAGCAGGGAATCAAGTTTGTCGGCAAGGTTTTTAGAGGGCCTGATCTTGCCGTTGTCGATCCGATACATGATGTTATCAGAGTCGCCATATTTGACATGCTTCTTGAGAAATTCCGTGAGTTTCTTCGCATCCTTTCTTAAGAATGCGGGGGCTTTCTCAGTGTACTCATCGTAAAAATGATCATTGATGACTTCGTCTGAAATGCAGTTATGCAAATATGTGCAGGGTTTTAGCAGTATATTTTCTTCTTGCACCGCCTCGTTAAAATCTTCCAGCAACGCGGAATATACCCATGCCTGATATGAAGGGTGATTGACCTCACGTTCACCTCTACCGATGACCGTAGAAACAATGCCATCTTTCTTTGTGGCCTTGGCTTCCGTCCATTGCTTGAGTTCAATGATGATAGCCGTGTTGTTTTTATTTTCGCCTTTGCCAGTTAAGATAAAATCGATTCGCTTGGAGGTCTGAGGCAGCTTGTATTCAATGGCAACGCCCGCATCATTCGGAATCCCGCCGTCCATAAGAATCTGGCTCATATACATCATGGAGTTTCTCCATGATGTTATTTCACTATCTGAAGTTGAGTGCCCGAGGTGGCGTTTAAAAGCCCCCAAGATTTTTGTTTCAATAATGTTGGACCGGACATCGTCCATGAAATCTATCTTGTTAGCGGTATAAACCAACATGGCTTTAGGTCGGCCTATTTTCCAGTATGGGCATTATCTTATTCATACTCGGTGTATTTTTTAGAGCTACCGCGAACTTTCTCAGAAGGGTATTTCTTTGCATTGACTTCCATTTTATGGTTGACCGCGTCCAACAGGTCGATATTAAGTTTGTCAGCAATTCTAATTAGGTAAATCTGAATATCAGCCAGTTCTTCCTTTACCTGATCTAAATGTTTTTGCTTAAGTGATCTTGACTGTTCTTCGGTTAGCCATTGAAAATGTTCAACTAGCTCTGCCGCTTCAACTATCAAAGCCATTGATAGGTTTTTTGGGGAGTGAAACTGATCCCAATCTCGTTCATCAGCAAATTGACGAAGGCGTTCTTTAAACTGATTAAAATCTTTCATAATTTATTTTCCACTTCACATGTTATTTGAGTGAAATATTGCAAATCAATTTCCTCGTTCCAGCTTAACGGAATGGTTGTTTGTCCATCCACTGATTCAGCAGCCAGCGCGCCCACTCGGCCAATTCCGTTGCGGTCATGCCGATGCCGATTCCTTTTTCCGCCAGCGCATCGCCCGCCGCGCCGTGCAAATGCACGGCCAGCAGCAGCGCATCGTCAGCCGTCATGCCCTGCGCGATGAAGGCGGCGATCATGCCGGTGAGCACGTCGCCCATGCCCGCGCTGCTCATGCCGGGATTGCCGCTCCCGTTCACGAACAGCTTGCCGTGGCGGGTCGCGCACAGGCTGTCCGCGCCTTTCAGCACCACGCTGCAGTGAAATTTCTGCGCGATCTTTTTCACTGCCGCAACGCGGTCCGCCTGTATGGCTTCCGTGTCACAAGCCAGCAAACGCGCGGCTTCGCCCGGGTGCGGCGTGAGCACGGTCGCGGCCTTTCGGTTGCGCAAATCGTCCTGCAGGTCGGCATGTTTGGCGAGCAGGTTGAGCGCATCGGCATCCAGCACCAGAACGGCGTTGCGCTTGAGCGCCTGGTACAAGAGCTTTTGCGCGGCGATCGAGGTGCCCAGGCCGCAGCCAACCGCGAACACGTCCACATTGGGCAGTTGCAATGCGGCTGAAGCGCCGTGCAGCATCAGTTCCGGCTGGATGAAATCGACTGTCGGCGGATTCTCCGCCAGCACGCCGGCATGCACGCAGCCTGCGCCCAGCTTGAGCGCGGCGCGTGCCGCCATCAGCGGCGCGCCGACCATGCCGTTCGCGCCGCCGATCACCGCGACCGTGCCGAACAGCCCCTTATGGCTGTCGCGCGGGCGCTTCGGGAGGTTCGCGATAACCTGCTTGCCGGTGAGGGCGGTGACGCGTGCGTTCATTTTCACGAATCATTCATATGGGTAGCGCATAGTATAATCCGGCCCCGGGATTTTATTGTGGCCATCACCATGTTTCGAACTTCTGTCGGTTCCGCTGCCCTGTCCGAATTTCGTCTGCAAAAGCTGCGCGGCGCGCTCGGTTCTGTTGCGCCCAACGTGGTCATCGCTGACACGCGCCACTGCTATTTCATCGCGCTGCGCGAGGGTGGAACCGAAGGTTCCGGGCACCCTGCGGCGTCCCCCTTGCGGGGGCTGCGCGAGGGTGGAACCGAAGGTTCCGGCCAACCTTCGGCGTCCCCATTGCAGGTGGCGCATAGCGCGACCTTCAACAAGGCGCAAGCAAAGGTGCTGGATAAGGTACTGGGCCTGGATGAACACGCCGGCGAACCCGGACAAGCCGATACATTGCAGCGCGTCGTCGTGGTGCCGCGCCTCGGCACGATTTCGCCCTGGTCCACCAAGGCTACCGACATTGCTCAGCATTGCGGCCTGTCCGCGGTGCTGCGCATCGAGCGCGGTGTGGTGTATTACCTGGACACCGGCAATGGCAGACCTTTGAGCAACGCCGAGCAGGCTGTGCTGCTGCCGCTGTTGCATGACCGCATGACCGAATCGGTTCTCGACAGCATCGACGGCGTGGCGGAAAAAATCTTCAAGCACGGCAAGCCAGAACCGCTTGAAACGGTGGATGTGCTCAAGGGCGGGAGTGCCGCGTTGTCGAAAGCCAATCTCGAGATGGGGCTGGCTCTTTCGGCGGACGAGATCGAATACCTGGTCGAGAATTTCCAGAAGCTGAAGCGCAATCCGACCGATGTCGAGCTGATGATGTTCGCCCAGGCGAACTCCGAGCACTGCCGCCACAAGATATTCAATGCCGACTGGGTGATCGACGGCGCTGCACAGGATATCTCGCTGTTCGGCATGATACGCAACACCCACAAGGTCAGCCCGCAGGGCACGGTGGTCGCGTATTCGGACAATTCCTCGGTCATCGAGGGCGCGCGCGTCGAGCGCTTCTATCCGCGCGCCGACGGCAGTTACGGATTCAACGATGAGCTCACTCATATCCTGATGAAGGTCGAGACGCATAATCATCCGACCGCGATCGCGCCGTTCCCGGGCGCGGCGACCGGTTCCGGCGGCGAGATACGCGACGAGGGCGCGACCGGCACCGGTTCCAAGCCTAAGGCCGGCCTGACCGGTTTTTCGGTATCCAACCTGAACATCCCGGGCTTCGGGCAGCCGTGGGAATCACCGTACGGCAAACCGTCGCGCATCGTCTCGGCCCTGCAGATCATGCTGGAAGGTCCGATCGGCGGCGCGGCATTCAACAACGAATTCGGCCGGCCGAATCTGGCCGGGTATTTCCGCACCTTCGAGGAGAACGTCAGCGGCGAGATGCGCGGCTACCACAAGCCCATCATGCTGGCGGGCGGTGTCGGCAATATCGCGGCGATACACACCCACAAACACGAATTGCCGGTCGGCGCGCTGGTGGTGCACCTGGGCGGTCCCGGCATGCTGATCGGCCTGGGCGGCGGGGCCGCTTCCAGCATGGACACCGGCAGCAATGCCGAGAATCTCGATTTCGATTCGGTGCAGCGCGGCAACCCCGAGATGCAACGCCGCGCGCAGGAAGTGATCGACCGCTGCTGGCAGATGGGCGCGAACAACCCCATCCTGTCGATCCACGATGTCGGCGCGGGCGGAATGTCGAATGCGCTGCCGGAACTGGTGCATGGCGGCGGGCGCGGCGCGCGCTTCGAGCTGCGCAAGATCCCGCTGGACGAGAGCGGCATGTCGCCGAAACAGATCTGGTGCAACGAATCGCAGGAGCGCTATGTGCTGGCGCTCGCGCCGGAACGGCTGGACGAATTCCGCGCGCTGTGCGAGCGCGAACGCTGCCCGTTCGCGGTGGTCGGTGTGGCGACGGCGGATGATCAGCTGACCGTGCACGACAAGGAGTTCGGCGATTATCCGGTGGACATGCCGCTGTCGGTGTTGCTCGGCAAGCCGCCCAAAATGACGCGCAATGTGGTGCGCGAAACGCCCCGGCTGACCGCTTGTGACACCGGACGGATCGAGCTGCGCGACGCGATCGAGCGCGTGTTGCGTTTGCCGTCGGTGGCGAACAAGACTTTCCTGATCAGCATCGGCGACCGCACCGTGGGCGGCATGACCGCGCGCGACCAGATGGTCGGCCCGTGGCAGGTGCCGGTGGCCGACGCCGCTGTCACGCTGATGGGTTTCAACACCAATCGCGGCGAAGCATTTGCGATCGGCGAGCGCACCCCGCTGGCGCTGGTGAATGCGCCGGCTTCCGGCCGCATGGCGGTGGGCGAGGCGATCACCAACATCGCTGCGGCGCGCATCGACAAGATAGGGGACATCAAACTCTCGGCCAACTGGATGGCCGCCGCCGGACACCATGGCGAAGACGCTGCACTATTCGACACGGTGCGCGCGGTGGGCATGGAACTGTGCCCGCAGCTGGGCATCAGCATCCCGGTCGGCAAGGATTCGATGTCGATGAAGACGGTATGGCAGGACGGCGCGGAACAGAAATCGGTCACTGCGCCGCTGTCGCTGATCGTGACCGCCTTCGCGCCGACGCCCGATGCGCGCGAGACGCTCACGCCGCAGCTTGCTCCCTTCACGGACACCACGCTGTTGCTGATCGACCTGGGCCAGGGCAAAAAGCGCATGGGCGGCTCGGCGCTGGCGCAGGTGTACAAGCAGGTCGGCGACGTCGCGCCGGATGTCGATGATGCGCTGGTGCTCAAAGCGTATTTCGAACTGATACAGGAACTGAACACCGAGGGCAAGCTGTTCAGCTATCACGACCGCTCCGATGGCGGCGTGTTCGTGACACTGTGCGAAATGGCCTTCGCCGGCCACATCGGGGTGACGATACAGCTTGACGACCAGCACAGCGACACGCTGCGCGCCCTGTTCAATGAGGAGCTGGGTGCGGTGATACAGGTGCGCAACCGCGATGTTCAGCATGTGATCGAGCTGGCCCATGACGCGGGCCTGAAGAGCGTGCAGAAGATCGCCGCGCTGAACCAGACCGGCATGATCGAGATCATGCGCGGCGGCGAGAAACTGTACGGCGAGAGCGGCGTGAACCTGCAGCGCATCTGGTCTGAGACCAGCTACCAGATGCAGAAGCTGCGCGACAATCCGGAATGCGCGCAGCAGGAATTCGACCGTCTGCTGGATGCCGCCGATCCTGGCCTGCACGTCAAATCGACCTATGCGCTGAACGAGAACATTTCCCCGCTGCTGCTGCTCACCCGGCCGAAGATCGCGATCCTGCGCGAACAGGGCGTGAACGGCCAGGCGGAAATGGCGGCGGCGTTCGACCGTGCCGGATTTGCCGCGGTGGACGTGCACATGAGCGACATCATCAGCGGGCGCGTTTCATTGGGCGACTTCAAGGGTTTCGCCGCGTGCGGCGGGTTCTCCTACGGCGACGTGCTGGGGGCGGGAGAGGGCTGGGCGAAATCCATCCTGTTCAATGCCCGCGCGCGCGACGAAGTTGCCGCGTTCTTCCAGCGCAAGGATACCTTCGCGCTGGGCGTGTGCAACGGCTGCCAGATGATGAGCAACCTGCACGAGATCATTCCCGGTGCGGAAAACTGGGCGCACTTTGCGCGCAACCGCTCCGAGCAGTTCGAGGCGCGCTTCGTGATGGTCGAGGTGCAACCCTCGCCGTCGATCTTGTTCAAGGACATGGCGGGCAGCCGCATGCCGATCGCGGTGTCGCACGGCGAAGGCTACGCCGATTTTGGTTCCGGCATCACGCCCGCAAGCGGGCATGAGTCTTCACTGAAACTTCGTTTTGGCGACGAGAAAAAACTGAAAGCCGTGCAGAAACTGGTCACGCTGTGCTACGTGGACAATCGCGGCAATGCGACCGAAACCTATCCGCTCAACCCGAACGGTTCGCCGCAGGGCATCACCGGACTCACTACGTCTAACGGCCGCTTTACCATCATGATGCCGCACCCCGAGCGCGTGTTCCGCGCCGTGCAGAATTCCTGGCATCCCTACGGCTGGCAGGAAAACGGCGCATGGCTGAGGATGTTCCAGAATGCAAGGAAGTGGGTGGGTTAGTAATTCTGATGATGAAAATAAAAAAGGCGACCGGATGGTCGCCTTTTTTATTGTGGATTGCACCATGGTTCCTGCAAAAAATCCAAAACAAAAAAATATAACAAAGCAAATTTGCGTCCTTCCCCTGGCACCTGAACATGGCGGCCAGCAATGTGCTATACCGCACATACAACTTAGATAAACGGGTGGATACTGACTATAGCGTGTATACCGTGACAGTATGCATTACGAGTCTATGCGCGGTCCAGAACATGGTTTGCAGGATCTGTGTTGCAGCTTGTCATCGAGATTGCAGAGTCGAGTAAACATTCTTCATGGAATCTTGTTAGAAGGGCAAACAATGAAATCATCCCGATCTTCGTTGACTAAACACCAATCGATTAAATCACCCGCGGTGGTTTGCCGCGCGACCGCACCACGCAGTTGCCGGGCACAGGCCAAACAGCAAATGCGATACCCAGTGCTGAATCGCAAAACCCAATAGGGGCATACATCATGACCAAACCCAAGCCGGCACCAAAATCCAAACCAGCACCCAAGGCCAAGTCAACTCCAAAAGCGAAGCCATCATCCATGGCTAGGTCAATATCAAAAGCTAGGCCGCAACTCCCCAAATCTCCGACTGGCATCCAGGGGCTGGACGAGATCACCGGCGGCGGGTTGCCCAAGGGCAGGCCGACGCTGGTGTGCGGCGGTGCAGGCTGCGGCAAGACGCTGCTCGCGATGGAGTTCCTGGTGCGCGGCGCGACAGAATTTAACGAGCCGGGCGTGTTCATGGCTTTCGAGGAGTCCGCCCAGGACCTGACCCAGAACGTCGCCTCGCTCGGGTTCGACTTGAAAGACTTGGTTGCGCGCAAAAAGATCGTGCTGGATTTTGTGTATGTCGAGCGCAGCGAGATCGAAGAGAGCGGTGAATATGATCTGGAGGGGTTGTTCATCCGCCTCGGACATGCCATCGATTCCATCGGCGCCAAGCGCGTGGTGCTGGACACCATCGAATCGCTGTTTGGCGGCTTGCCCAACCCGCTCATCCTGCGCGCCGAATTGCGCCGCCTGTTTCGCTGGCTGAAGGACAAAGGCGTGACGGCCATCATCACCGGCGAACGTGGCGAAAAAACGCTGACCCGTCAGGGCCTGGAAGAGTATGTCTCCGACTGCGTGATCGTGCTCGACCATCGCGTCAGCGAGCAAACCTCATCGCGGAGGATGCGCGTGGTCAAGTATCGCGGCTCGACCCACGGCACCAACGAGTATCCGTTCCTGATCGACGAAGACGGCATTTCGGTGCTGCCGGTCACGTCGCTGGGCCTGGAGCATATAGCCTCCAATGAACGTATTTCCAGCGGTGTTGCGCGTCTCGACGCGATGCTGGGTGGCAAGGGCTACTACCGCGGCAGTAGCGTGCTGATCTCCGGCACGGCGGGAACCGGCAAGAGCAGCCTCGCCGCACACTTTGCCGACGCCGCCTGCCGTCGCGGAGACCGCGTGCTCTACTTTTCCTTTGAGGAATCTCCCAGCCAGATCATGCGCAACATGAGTTCCATCGGGATAGACCTGCAACAGTGGATAAAGAAGGGTCTGCTGCAGATTCAAGCGCACCGTCCGTCGTCTGCGGGCCTGGAAACGCATTTGGCCATGAAGCATAAATTGATTATTAACTTCAAACCGCAGGTGGTGATCCTGGATCCGCTGAACAGTTACGTCATCGGGGACAATCAGATCGAAGTCAAATCGATGCTGATGCGGCTGGTGGATTTCCTGAAAACAAAACAGATCACCGGCTTGTTCACCAATCTGGCGCAGAGCGGCAGCCCGGTCGAGCAAACCGAGGTTGCCATTTCGTCCGTGATCGACACTTGGCTGTTGCTGCGTGATATCGACAGCGGCGGCGAACGCAATCGCTGCTTATCCATCCTGAAATCGCGCGGCATGGCGCACTCGAACCAGATACGCGAGTTCCTGCTGACCGATCACGGCGTGGAATTGCGCGACGTATACGTCGGGCCAGAGGGTGTGCTGACCGGCTCGGCGCGGCTGACGAAAGAGGCGGAAAATGAAGCCGCGATGTTGATACGCAATCAGGAAGTCGAGCTCCGGCGGATCGAGCTGGAACGCAAGCGCACCACGCTGGAAGCGCAGATCGCCATGTTGCGCGCCGAGTTTGCGGTGCAAGAGGTCGCATCGTCGAAAATCATCGGCCAGGAAAAAGCAGAGAAAGCGCAACTGGCGCAGGGACGTGTGGACATGGGACTAAGTCGCAAAGTGGACGCGAAACCGAACAAACAAAAAGGTGGCTCGAAATGAAATCGAACCCAGCCCGGCCCGGGCAGCCCAAAGCCAAGAACGCACTGCTCAAAATAGGCTCAAGCCGCTATATCCTGAAACTGTACGTTGCCGGACAGTCGCCAAAATCCGTCAATGCCATCGTCAACATCAAAAAAATCTGCGAGGAAAACCTGCTAGGGCGTTATGAGCTGGACGTGATCGACTTGTACCAGCAGCCGCAACTCGCTCAGGGCGAGCAGATCATCGCCGTTCCCACACTGATTAGAAGACTTCCGCCCCCGTTGCGCCGCATCATCGGCGACATGTCGAACACCGAGCGCGTGCTGGCGGGACTGGATATACGGAAGAAGGCGTAATGCCAAACAAACCCACCTCAGAACAGCTGGAAGCAGATAACCAGGACCTGCGCGCCCGGCTTGAAAAAGCCGAAGCGACCCTGAGCGAGATACTCAGCGGGGAGGCTGACGCGCTGTTCGTCACTGGCGTGGGTGGCGCGCAGCTGTTTACGCTCAAGGGCGCCGATCAATCCTACCGGACATTAATCGAGGACATGAGCGAAGGGGCGCTCACCCTGACACCGGAGGGTCTGGTGCTGTACGCCAATCAGCGCTTTGCCGGGATGCTCAGAACGCCGCTCGAAAAAGTGATCGGCTCCGGGATTCACAACTGGATTGCGCCGGAAAACCGACAGGCCCTTCAGGCACTGCTGCAAAAAGATGCGCTCGACAACCACCGTGAGGAACTGGCCCTCGCTGCCGCTGACGGAACACGGGTACCGGTCTATCTGTCGGTGAGCCGACTTCATCTGGACGGGATACGAGATTCCATCTGCATGGTCGCGACCGATCTGACGGAGCAGAAACGCAATGAGGCGATTCTCGCAGCTGAAAAACTTTCGAACGCGATTCTGGAACAGTCCGCCGATGGGATCGTGATCTGTGACAAGGCCGGACGGATCATGCGTGCCAGCAAACAGGCGCAAGCATTCTACGGCAAGAGCCCGCTTGGGCAACAATTTGAGCAGGCCTTTCCGCTGCGCCAGCTGGACGGCACTGCATTTTCTGCTGTCGGCACCATCGACACGAATCTTAGCCAATCGGTGGAGGCTAGGCTGGATTGCCAAGGGCAGGTATGCGATCTTCTGGTTAGTGTCGGCCACCTGAAGGGCACGCGAGACGAGCTGCTCGGCAGCGTGATTACGCTGACCGACATCACTGAACGCAAGCAGGCTGAGGACAAACTCCTGGAGTCGAAGAATTTGCTTCAGCTCGTTGTAGAAAATGTGCCATCACGCATATTCTGGAAGGACAGCGATTTGCGGTATCTCGGCTGCAACACCCGGTTCGCGAAAGATGCCGGACTCTCCAATTCTAGCGAACTGACCGGCAAGACCGATTTTGAAATGACGTGGAAGGATCAGGCCGAGTTGTACCGCAACGACGATAAGGCAGTGATGGAATCGGGCACAGCCAAGCTGGATATCGAAGAGCCACAAACGACACCGGACGGCAATACGATCTGGCTGCAGACTTCCAAGGTGCCACTGCGCGACAAAGATAAACAAATCATCGGTGTGCTGGGTCTCTATCGTGACATCACCGAACGTGTCCGGGTCGAGCAGGAATTACTGGAAAGTGAGCGGCGCTTCTCTGACCTGCTGAAAAATGTGGAGCTGATATCAATGATGCTCAACCGAGAAGCACAGATCACCTATTGCAATGATTACCTGCTGCGACTGACCGGTTGGAAGCGTGAGGAAGTAATCGGAAAAAACTGGTGGAATCTTTTTGTGCCGCCCGAATTTCGCGATTTGAAAGGCGATTTTTTTGCGGCACTGCTCAACAACCAGCCCGAGGCGCTGCATCACGAGAATGATATCGTCACCCGTTCGGGTGAGCACAGGCTGGTACGCTGGAACAATTCGGTGCTGCGTTCGGGTGCGGGCGAAGTAATCGGAACGGCAAGCATCGGCGAAGACATCACTGACCGTAGGCTGGCGGAATTAGAACGGCAGCACCGCGAAGCAGAGTTGGCGGAATCGCAGCGCATCGCGAGGATCGGGAGTTGGGCGTGGGAAATTCCTACAGGCGTCGTCACATGGTCTGAGGGGATGAGCCATGTCCTCGCCCGCGACCGCGCTTTGCCGCCGCCGACCTTTGAGACCCTGCAGCAGTTCTATACACCGGAGAGCTGGCAGCGTCTGAGCGCAGCCATCGCCAATATCCTCGAAACGGGGGCATCCTACGATCTCGAACTCGAGATGATGCGCGCCAACGGCGCGACCTGTTGGACGACCACGCGCGGCGAGGTGGTACGCGGGGCAGATGGCGCCGTGGTGAAACTGCGCGGGACCGTGCATGACATCACTGATCGCAGGGAAGCGGAAGCCAGTATCAAATCTCTTAACCGAGTGCTGTCCATGCTGAGCAACATCAATTCACTGATCGTGCGCGTGCACGACCGCGACGAATTGTTCAGGGAAGCGTGCCGGATCGCGGTCGAGGCCGGGGGGTTCCGCATGGCCATGATTGTCACTCTGGATCGGAGCACGAAAAAGTTTGGCCCGGTTGCCTGGGTAGGCGTGGATGGTGAGCTGTTGACTGCCATCAGTGACATTTTGTCATCGAGTGAGGGTGCGCAAAGTACCATGGTTGCGCAGGCGATCCGGGAGAAAAAGGCCATCGTGTCCAATGATTCACTAAGCGACTCCAGGGTTTTATTTGGCAAGTATTACGCCGCAGCAGGAGTCCGTTCGATGGTGATTCTGCCGCTGATCGTTTCGGATGAAGTGGTGGGTACGATTTCACTGTACGCCAGCGAGATTGAATTCTTCCATGAAGAAGAGATGAAGCTGTTGACGGAACTGGCCGGCGACATCGCGTTCGCAATCGATCACCTCGAGAAACAGGAGAAACTCGATTACCTCGCCTACTACGATGTGCTCACCGGACTCGCCAACCGGACGCTGTTTCTCGAGCGGGTGGCGCAGTACATGCGCAGCACGGCCAGCGGCGGGAACAAGCTTGCCATAGGCCTGATCGACCTGGAACGGTTCAAGAACATCAATGACAGCCTTGGCCGGCCGGCCGGCGACGCGCTCTTGAAACAGGTTGCTGAGTGGCTGACGCGTAACCTGGGAGGCGCCAGCCTGCTGGCGCGTGTTGATGCAGACCATTTTGCCGTGGTGATTCCGGAAGTAAAGTGGGCAGGCGATGTGTCAAAGCTTCTTGATAAAACGTGTCAAGCTTTTCTGGATCATCCATTTCAGCTGAATGGCGACATGTTTCGAATCGCCGCCAAGGTCGGAATTGCAATATTTCCAGATGATGGTGACAATGTTGATAACTTGTTCAGGAACGCCGAGGCCGCGCTCAAGAAGGCCAAGACAAGGGGCGACCGATATCTGTTTTACACTCAGAAAATGACGGCAGCGATGGCCGGCAAACTCACGCTGGAAAATCAGCTGCGCGAGGCGATCGACAACGAGGAATTCGTGCTTTATTACCAGCCCAAGGTGAACCTGGTGAGCGGCAAGGTCACCAGCGCCGAGGCGCTGATCCGCTGGAATGACCCGCGCACCGGCCTGGTTCCGCCGGGCCAGTTCATCCCTATCCTGGAAGAAACCGGCTTGATCTATGAAGTCGGGCGCTGGGCGCTGCGCAAAGCCATAGCAGATTATCTGCGCTGGCGCACCATGGGCCTGCCTGCCGTGCGCATCGCGGTCAACGTGTCCCCGCTGCAACTGCGCAAATTAAACTTTGTCGCCGAGATCGAGCGGGAAATCGGTATCGATGCACATGCGGCGGAAGGATTGGAACTGGAGATCACCGAAAGCCTGATCATGGAGGACGTCCAATATAGTATCGACACGCTGAAAGCGATCCGCGCCATGGGCATCACTTTCGCCATCGACGACTTCGGCACCGGCTTCTCCTCGCTCAATTACCTGGCCAAACTGCCGGTTGACACACTGAAGATCGATCGCTCGTTCGTGATCGAAATGGATGCCCCGGAGGGGCTGGCACTGGTATCTACCATCATCTTGGTTGCGCATGCACTGAAGCTCAAGGTGGTGGCTGAGGGGGTCGAAACCGAGAAGCAATCGCGCCAGCTCCTCTCGCTGAACTGCGACGAAATGCAGGGTTTCTTGTTCAGCAAACCGGTGCCGACCGAGATATTCGAAACAAGATTCCTGGCGCAGCTTGCAGGCGAGTGATTAGCACATAAAATGAGAATGATCAGCAACGACTCGCCAACCAACCGAACCCAGGTGCGAAGCGGCGCGCACAGAGATCAACAAACAATGTGACACTTTTCATGGCGTGGTGAATCAAGGTGGCTGACCTTCACGATATCGGCGGCACAGTGGCAAGGCGCAGGCGGTTTGCCTACGTCGCGATGGTTGCGGCCCTTTTCTTTGCCTACCTCTATCTCAGGGATTCAACATGGCTCGGCAATAGCCAGCTGCATACCCTGATGGAAACGGTCGCGACGGTATTGTCGCTTGCCGTCGGCAGCCTCGCGCTGGTCCGCTACTACAGCAAGAAGGACAATACGTTCCTGTTCATCGGCACGGGCTTCGTCGCCACCGCTTTTCTGGACGGCTATCACGCGGTGGTCAGTTCTTCGCATTTTATCGCATTGTTCCCATCGACACCGCCTTCGCTGATCGCATGGAGCTGGTTTGCTTCGCGCATCTTCCTGTCACTGCTGCTGTGGCTGAGCTGGTTGTTCTGGCGGCGCGAAGACCGGCTCGGCGCGGCCGGCCTGATCAGTGAAAAGCTGGTTTATGGTGTTGTCACTGCGCTGGCACTCGCGTGCTTTGCCGTCGTTGCGTTCGTGCCGATGCCGGCGGCCTACTATCAACAGCTGCCCTTCCCGCGGCCACAGGAATTTCTGCCGGCCCTGTTCTTTCTGCTTGCCCTGATCGGCTATCTGCGCAAGGGCAAATGGAAAACCGATGTGTTCGAACACTGGCTGGTGCTGAGCCTCATCGTCGGCTTCATGGGGCAGGCGATGTTCATGTCGTTTTCCGGCCGGGTCTTCGACATGATGTTCGATGCGGCGCACTTGCTGAAGGCCGGATCGTACCTCTGCGTGATGGTCGGCCTGCTGTTCAGCATGCTGCGTCTGTTCAGCGAATCGCACCTGCAGCAGGAGATTGCATTTAAGAATATATTGCTGGCTGCACAGCAGGAAGTTTCGCCTGATGCGATCCTCGTGGTGGACGAGCATGGAAAAATCATCTCCTACAACCGCCACTTCGTCGAGCTGTGGGGCCTGACGCAAGAAATGGTGGCGGCTCGCGTCGATGAGCCCGTGCTGCAATTGGTCGCTGCACAGGTGCGGGATCCGGAGGCATTCCTCGCCCGCGTCGATCATCTTTATCAGCACAGATCAGAAGATGGCCATGATGAAATTGATCTCAAGGATGGCAGGATACTCGACCGCTACTCCGCGCCGATGATCGGCGAGAACGGCAAGGACTACGGGCGGATCTGGTTCTTTCGTGACATCACCGAGCGCAAGCACACCGAAAAGAGTGTAATAGACGAACGTACTTTCTCCGACACAATAATCGCAAGCCAGCCGGACATATTCTACGTGCTTGACCCGACCGGGCGGTTTATCCGCTGGAACGATAAGTCGAGAGTCATACTCGGCTATACCGACGCACAGTTGGCGGTAACCAATGCTCTGGACGTCATTCACGAGGCGGACCGTCCGTTGGTCGCCCAAAAAATCCAGGAAGCTTTTGAACAGGGTACGGCGACCACCGATGCGCGCATCGTCTCGGTGACAGGTATCCGGGACTATCACTTAACTGCTACGCGGTCGGAAACCGCGAAGGGCGCGATTCTGGTCGGTATTGGTACCGACATCACCGAGCGCAAGCAGGCGGACGCCGCGCTGCATGAGTCGGAGCAAAGGCTACACGTCATCTTTGATGGCACGCTCGACGGTATTGCGCTCGCAGACCTGGAGACCCGGCAATTTAGGGCTGGCAATTCTGCTCTGTGCCACATGCTGGGTTACAGCGCGGAGGAATTCGTCCGGCTCAGCATTCCTGATCTTCACACGCAGCAGGATTGGTTATCTGTCCGCGAACAGTTTGACAAGCAGGCACGCGGCGAGATTCGACTCGCCGCTGACATACCGGTCAAGCGCAAGGACGGCTCGGTGTTTTACGCCGACATCAATACTTCCCCCGTTAATATAGGCGGCAAGCATTATATTGTGGGCGTTTTTCGCGACGTCACCGAGCGCAAGCTCGCCGAGGCGGAAGTACAGAAATTGCAGGGGGAACTCCGCGAGCAGGCGGTACGCGATCCGTTGACGGGTCTGTACAATCGCCGCTATCTCGACGAAACGATGGGACGCGAAATGATCCGCGCCGAACGTTATGGCCAGTCGATCGGAATCGTGATGTGCGACATCGACCATTTCAAGGTTGTCAACGACACCTACGGCCATTTGGTTGGCGATGAGGTATTGCGGATGTTTGCCGGACTGTTGAAAAAAAATTCACGCGGCAGCGATATCGTTTGTCGCTTCGGCGGCGAGGAGTTTCTGCTTCTTCTTCCTGACATGCCGCCTGATGTCGCGTATCAACGCGCCGAGCATTTGCGTGCATCGCTTGCGGCACTGCAGATAGGGAAGGAAGTTATCCGGGTGACCGCTTCCTTCGGCGTGGCGGCTTTTCCCGGGAATGGCAAGACTATGGACAGTTTGATTGGCGCTGCCGACGCGGCGATGTACCAGGCCAAGGAGGCGGGTCGCAACCGCGTCGCGGTCTCATCGGCGCGCGCCGTAGAAGGTCCGGAGCAAACATAAATGGGTGGTCTGTTAGTTTCCAAAAAAATATAGAAGCGGCCGGATGGCCGCCTTTTTGTTCGTCAGATAACGCTTACGGCTGTGATACCAACTTGTAGTTTTTGGGTACGGTAAATATGCTGTCGTGTATGGGTTCGATGCCGAGCTTCTTTACCTCGACGGTTAACGACAATATCGGTTCTCCCGCGGCTTCTTTCATCGAGTCTTCTGTTTCTTCTGCGCGAACATGCCGGCGAGGCCGGAGACCAGATCTCCCGCGCTGGTTGGAGCAGTGTTGCTGGAGGGTTTGTCATTCGCTTTCTCGGGCGCGCAGGCATTGCCCTCCATGTCCCAGGCAAGATTGGTTGATATGGGATAACCCTTGATCTTTTCCATTTGCCTGCCCGCTTTGAAGAATGCCTTAAGGTCGCCCTGCTTCAGGGAACCGGCGAGATAGGCAGAGATCAGCCTGGCGGCGTCTGCGGGCACAATTTCCCGCTTTCCCGTGTCGCTGACAGCTCCGTTGAAAGCCCGCGCATAACTCTCTTCCATGTCCAATGCATCGCGCATCGCGCCAGTCATCGGCGTGGTCCAGATATTCAGCTTCAAGGTGCTGGTGGATGTTCGTGCCGAGTTATCGCGCAGGCTGACCAGCCAAACGGCCTCGTATTCATCGGTGTCAAAACCGTTGATGGATTTTTTCCGGCCTGTCGCTTTGACCGTGAAGCTGTTGTGCGCGATGTGCATGGTGCAGCCGGACTCATGCTTTGCCTCCGAAGTCCTTTCAGCAGGTTGATCTTGTTGCACAGGCGGCCTGGACGGTTTGACGCATCCCTTCAGGGGGCATTCGGTGTACTCCTCTTTTTCCGTGTTCAGCGACCAATGCAGCTTGCGGTCGATACGCGTTATTTCCGTATCAGCACGCGAGCCGATCAGAAAGCCGGTAAACGTCCCGGTGCCCTTGAAAGTCGATTCATCCCGGCGCATGTTGGCGCGCACATAGTGCCGGTCAGTGGTTTCGAACGGGAAGAATCCCTTGATGCCGTTGCTGACGACCTGCTGCTCGATCACCGCAGTGCGGTTCAGCAGTGTGTCGTCGGCCTCGATGACCGGCTTCGTGGCGCACCCGGCAACGCCGGCACAAAGAACAATAATTCCAGGAAGATTGCGTAACATGCCGACCTCCGCGTTTATCGCCAGAGTCATATTATAGAGGGCGAATCCGGGAATGAAGCGCAATTTGGAAAACGCCGAGGCGCATTGGATGAGACGGCGTCGAGGCCGGTTTGACCTGACCGACGAATTTGAACCTGCACCATCCGCCGGCAGCGCGTTCCGGCCGGCCAATTTGGTGATACGATTTGACCATGATGACTGATCAGACACCCCGATTGATCAACACGCCCGAAGTGCGGCTTCACGAACCTGCTCGACGAGGACCCGCTCGGCGAGGCGTTCTGGAAGCACTGGTTGGGGGCCGGGCGATACAACAAGCTGCGCGCCCATTTCAGTGCGCTGGGCGAAAGCGGGGCGCTCGCAACCGAACTTTCCGCTCGCGCCGACAAACACGGCCCGGTGCTGCAGACACACGATGCACGCGGCCTGCGCACGGACCGCATCGTCCAGCACCCCGACTACCGCGAACTGGAAAAGCTCGCGTACGGGCGCGGAATCGTAGGTCTCAAATACCCGCCTGGATTTCTGGCCAGGCATCGCGCCTTCAGGCATCTGCTCGGGTTCGGTGCGGGATATTACTTCGCCCAGAGCGAGATCGGCCTGTATTGCCCCGTCTGCATGACGGATGGCGTGGGCCGGGTGCTGGAGCGCAGACCGAAGGGGCCGCAGACCCCGCTGTATGAAATGACCATTGCCCATCTTTCCGCCGGCGATCCGGGCGAGCTCTGGCAGGGCGCGATGTTCCTGACCGAAAAGCAGGGCGGTTCGGATGTAGGTAGCAATGCCGTCACGGCGACCCGGCTGGGCAGGCGCTGGCTGCTCAACGGGGACAAGTGGTTCTGCTCCAACGTGGCGGCCGACGCGATCCTGGCATTGGCGCGCATGCCGGAAGGCGCACCCGGCACCAGGGGTCTGGGACTGTTTCTCGTGCTGCGCACAAAACCCGCCGGCAATTCGGCCACGATCCGCATACACCGTCTGAAGGACAAACTTGGCGTGCGCTCGATGCCGACCGGCGAAGTGACATTCGAGAACACCGAGGCTTTCCTTGGTCGCGGGCGAGAACGAAGGCTTCAAGCAGATGGCCGAGATGCTCAACCTGTCGCGGCTCTATAACGCCGTTGCAAGCGTTGCCGGCATGCGCAGAGCCGTGCTTGAGGCGCTGAAATACGGCACCGGGCGCATGGCCTTCGGCCGCAGGCTCGACGAGCTGCCGTTGTGGCGTGCGACGATGGCCGATCTCGTTGCGGAGCATCTGGGAATTTTCGCGCTGGTGTTTGAAACCGTGCGCGCACTGGACCTCGCCGATAACGGCGATGAAGAGGCCCGCAAGCTGATGCGGATCGCGATACCGATGGCAAAGGCCCTGAGCGGCAAGCTCGCCGTGTTCGCGGTCAGCGAAGCGATGGAGGCGATCGGCGGCAATGCCTACATCGAAGATGGCGTCCTTCCGCGGCTGCTGCGCGACTGCCAGGTGCTGCCGATCTGGGAAGGCACGACTCACATCCTCACCCTCGACGCGCTCAGGGCGATCCAGAAGGAAGGAAGCCACGAAGCATTGTTCGCGCGGATTCGGCTGGCGCTTGCACGCGCGAAAAAACTCGACACCGGGCCGGTCAAAGCCAGGCTAGCCTCCGATATCGAATGCCTGGAAACGCTGCTGAAGCTGCCGGCGGAACTGCAGCAACGCGAGGCGCGACAATGGCTGGAAGGCGCCGGACGGACTTTCACGCTGGCCCTGCTGCTCGAAAACGCGGCTCACCCGCCGCTCAGTGAAGCATGTCTTGCCGCATACAATAGGCTTGCCGTGCGACCCACCGGGGTCATGCCCGTGTGCCATGGCAACTCGGCGGAGCTGTTGGATACCGAGGCAGTGCTGCTTGGCTCCGCAATCCGCCGGGATTGATCCTGCAGATGCTGTTGTCAGAATGCCGCATTGCATCATGAAGCATGGCGAACCCGTGATCCACACGAGCGTTTGGTGTTATGGCGCGAGGCATAAGTCGTATGCCAATTCAGAAGCACCATATCCTTGTTGGGCGCCGCGCGAGAGCCTGCCATGCTGCGATCTGAATGGCTGATCTGAATGCACATGGCCGGGGCGGGTTTCGGGCAGAGCAATAACAAGATGTTGCAGCCGCTCGGTGCCAAAGGATTCTGGTCGCAAATGCACTCCACGGTGGTATTCCTCCATTTGACATCCTTCACACGTCCCGGCCGCCGCTTTCAATTTGGATCTCCGACCAATGGATTTTTTCAGATGGCGAATTTCCATAAACATGCACATAATGACATTGGTGGCAATTTCAACTTGATTCTGCGACGGATGCCGACAGCATCCTACTAACGATTGAGCATAAGGAAATAATGAAGAAAATAGCTCTGGCATCACTGGTTTTTTTCGGCATTGGCATAGCAATGAAAGCGGATGCGGCGGATGTCTTCGCCGGCTTTTCGCTGGCTGCAGTCCGATCCAGTCAAAACGGAGTGAATAATTCGTCGGCGGCCTTCACCGGCCTGATCTCTGCAAGACCAAACGAGTACTATGGCTGGGAAGTGCAGGGCGGCATGATAGGTAAAGCCGGCCAGTACTCCGCAAGCGGCGAAGCTGATTTTTCGCTGGCCGGCTTTGTGCCGTTGGGCAAAAGCGGCTTGAATCTGTACGGCAGGGCTGGCGCGGATGGCACCTATTCATCTGGAAATGTATTCAACACGGGTTTGACATATGGTGCAGGTGTCGAGTACCAGCGTGGCAAAGATGCAGTTCGCCTGGGCTTCCAGCACCTCAATGTGGGCAAGACGCCATCGCTCAGCACCAGGCTGATTGGAGTTACATTTCTGGTCAACCTGGAAAAATAAGTGTCGGGTGCAGCTATCGGACAACCCTTGATACAACAGGACATCCGAGTATCTTGCCGAGCGGCAGTTCAGAATTCGGTATCGCTGTTTGCAATTTGTTGATTGCAGCGGCAATCCGGCTCATATTTTGGCAAATTTGGTCATGGATGAGTCGGGTCGCCCATCTTGCCATCGGCTGCATTCCACCAGCCTCCTCCCAGTGCCACAAAGAGGGCGGTCGTATCTTGCAGGCGCTGGGCCCGTGCTTGCAGATATGCAATCTTCGCCTGACGGTACTGGATGTTCGCCGCGAGAACCTGCAGATAATTGATCAATCCGGCCTGATAGTTTACCCGGGCGAGATGCAATGACTGTTCCGAAGCCGACACGGATTGCGATTCCGCCTGCATCGCTTCGGCATCATGTTCCAGCGCCCTCACGGTATCTGCCACCTGCGCAAAGGCGCCAAGTACAGTCTGTCTGTAGAGAGCCAGGCTTTGTTGATATGCGTCAACTGCCGCTTGTTTCTTGGCAGACAAGGTGCCGCCATTAAACAAAGGTGCTGTTATATCTGTCCCCAGACTCCAGAAATTGGCATTCTTGCCGAACAGTCCGCTTAGCGAAGAATTGTTCTGCCCGTAGGTTCCGTTCAGCGTAAAGCTCGGGAACTGTGCCGCTGTTGCAACACCTATGTCGGCGCTTGCGCCATGCAGTTGCGCCTCGGCGATGAGTATGTCCGGACGCTGCCGGACCAGTTCCGAAGGCAGCGACAGCGGCAGCTTTTCCGGCAGGGAAAGTTCATCCATCGCAACTTGCGCGGGCGCCCATTCCGATGGCGCATGACCGGCAAGCGTGGCAAGCAGGTGCTCCGATTGGCTGAGTTTTTGCCGCAACGGCGGCAGGGTGGATTCGAGGGCAGCCAATTGGCTGCGCAGGCTGAGCACCGACTCATAGGGAACTACACCTGCTTCGGCCTGCTTTTCAGCAATTGCGACCTGTTCCTTCTGCAATGCGATCAACTGCTCGGTATATTTGATTTCATCGCGGTAGGCCGCCGCTGCAATCGCGGTATTGACGATGTTTCCCGAAAGGGCAAGGTAGGTACCCAGGACATAGGAACGTTGCAGATCGACCTGGGACTGCAGACTCTCGATGGCGCGATGCTCTCCGCCAAAGATATCAAGCGTATAACTGACAGACGCGGAAAGCGTGACCAGATTGAAGATGCTGGCGGGTGCCGCGCTGCCTATGCGTGCCGGCGTATATTTTTGTCTTTCGGCACCGAGGCCGGCATCGATCTCCGGATAGAAAATACCGTACCCTGCCTGGAGATTGTCCCGGCTTTGGCGCAGGCTGGCCTGGGCCGCCTCCAGACTCGGATTGTTGGCGAACCCCTCTGCAACGGCGTCGTCGAGCTGCTTTGAGTCGAAGAGTTTCCACCAGCTGGTAACCGGCCCGGCTCCCTGTTCGAAACGCTGGGATTGCCCGTCCACGGCAACGGTTTCTGCAGGATCCCGTCCCTGGTTGTAATGCTCGACTGCAGGCGCTTCAGGACGGACAAAATCCGGGCCTACATGACAGCCGGAAAGGGCCAGCACGGATATCGCGCAAAGCATCCGCGCGCTTGTCCTGTTGCAGCTCGTTTCGCGCAAGCGAAGGGTCATGATGTTTTCTTTCCGGAACATCTATTCGTCCCCGATGTAGACATCCACCAGCTGGCCCGGGTAAAGCGTAATATCCTTTTGCCTGGGAAACCTGAAAATGATCGGCAAGACCCTTACGTCCACTCTCTCGGTCCTCTGGTCCGACAATTCGATTTTTGGGGTCACGTAAGGCTGTTCCCTGACGTATTCCAGCGGGATGCTGATATCGGTACCCCTGACAAACATGCGCGCATGCATGTGCGTGGTCTTGGGCAGCCTGTTGATCAGTATCTCGTCTATATAACACCTGACCTCGATATAGTTTTGCAGTTTCCCGATCACGATGGGCGGGTCCATGCCACCGGTATAGCTGTCATAGGAACCCTGTGAAGAGATATAGCTGCCGGCCGCCGTATTGACAGAAAGAGCAGAGCCATCGGATGGTGCCTTGATGACATATTTGGAAAGCAGCACGTTTGCAGTCTGATAAGCCTTGAATGCTGCTTCGTACTGCTTCTCCGAGACCGCCAGATTCGCCTTTCCGACTTCGACCGCGTTTTGTGCGGTATCCAATACATCCTTGCTCACCGATTTCGGGTCGAGTTCGTAGGATTTCGTCTGCTTGTCCAGCGTATCCTGCAGAGCAATACGGTAACTGAGTCAAGTAGAGGACAA
>CAVWTZ010000118.1:0-11243 GCA_963757485.1 uncultured beta proteobacterium | reverse complement strand
ACCTGGCGCGGCGCGTCACCGGCCAGGCCGAAGGCGCGGAAACAGTCTCTCCCACTTACGTGGTGGCCTCGCTGCCAGGCGAGACCAAGGCGGAGTTCCTGCTGCTGACTCCGTTCACGCCACGCAACAAGGACAACAGCATGATCGGCGACGGTGGTGCGTTCGACGGCTACGACAGGGCGCTGTCCTTCCAAGCAGAGGGTCGATCCACGCCCAGGACATCGTCGTCCCGACGACCGGATGGACGTGGTCAGCGCCAGGAACCCATCCAGGCGCTTCTTCTTCTTCTTCTTCTTCTTCCAGCTCCTAGCTGTTCAGCTGCGCGATCTCCGCGCTTCATCGGCGGAATGGATGCGCCCCAGCGCTTGCAGATGCGCGTCGTTGAAACTCTGGATGCCCATCGACAGGCCGGTTGCACGCCCGCCTCGCGATAAGCCGCAAAACGCGCTGCTTCCACCGTCCCGGGATTCGCCTCGAGCGTGATCTCTGCATTGATGTCCAGCGGCAACAGCATGCGCACCTGGCGCAATATCTCCGCGACGCTTCACCGCCCAACAGACTGGGCGTACCGCCGCCGAAAAACACCGTATAGACCTTGCGCCCCCAGATCAGCGGCAGCGACAGCTCCAGATCGCGGATCAACGCCGAAACATATTCCTGTTCCGGCAGCGTTCGTGTTTTACCCTCCCCCTTGACGGGGGAAGTGGGCACGCGCACCTCATGCGAGTTGAAATCGCAGTACGGGCATTTGCGCGCGCACCACGGTATGTGGATATACAGCGACAGCGGCGGCAACGCCTGAAGTTCACGGCTTGCGATTTCAGCGCGAGGGGCTGCAACGGCGGGTGGTCATGCCGGACTTGATCAGGGGTTGCTCAGCCACTTCAGTTTTTCCAGCAATATCCGCAACGCCTTGCCGCGATGGCTGATGGCGTGCTTTTCATCGCGCGACAGCTCTGCGCTCATCCTGTTGATTGACGGCAGCCAGAACAGCGGGTCATAGCCGAAGCCGCCGTCGCCGCGTTCCTCACGCGCGATCTCGCCGTGCCATTCGCCTTCCGCGATCAGTGGCTGCGGGTCCTCGGCATGGTGCAGCAGCACCAGCACGCAGTAGTAGTGCGCACGTCTATCCGTCACGCCCTGCATTTCCTGCAGCAGCTTTTCGTTGTTGCGCTGGTCCGATTTAGGCTCTCCAGCATAGCGCGCCGAATACACGCCGGGCGCGCCGCCCAGCGCGGTGACGCAGATACCCGAATCATCGGCCAGCGCGGGCAGCCCGCTCAAACGGCTGACGTGCCGCGCCTTGGCAAGCGCGTTCTCGATGAAAGTAACATGCGGTTCTGCTGCTTCCGCTATGCCGAGTTGTGCCTGGGTCAGCACCTCGATACCGAGCGGCTGCAACAGGAACTGGAATTCGCGCAATTTTCCGGGGTTGTTGGAGGCGATGACGAGTTTTTGCATGGTGAGCTACGCTCTCCCCAACCCCTCTCCCACAAGTGGGCGAGGGGAATGGTTCTCCCTCTCCCCTTGGGGAAAGGGACTCAGGGAGAGGGGAAGAACATTAGCCATTTTCAAGCACCGTGCGCTGCATCGCTATCAACTCGGTGATGCCGCTTTCGCCAGTTCCAGCAGTTCATCCATCTCGGCACGGGTGAATGCATGACCTTGTGCAGTGCCCTGAACTTCGACAAAGCGGCCGTTGCCCAGACATCACCACATTCATGTCCGTGTCGACATGCGGAGTCCTCGAGATAATCCAGATCCAGCACCGGCTGGCCCCGGTAAATTCCGACAGAAACCGCGGCGATGAAATCCTTGAGCGGGGATTCCTCTGATCAAACCTTTGCCGAGCAGAAGTCTTATCGCGTCATAAAGCGCGACGAATGCGCCGGTGATGCTGGCGGTGCGGGTGCCGCCATCGGCCTGGATCACGTCGCAATCGATCTGGATCGTGCGCTCGCCGAATTTTTGCAAATCCACCACCGCGCGCAGGCTGCGCCCGATGAGGCGCTGGATCTCCTGTGTGCGCCCGGACTGCTTGCCCTTGGCGGCCTCGCGGCCCATGCGCTCTCCCGTAGAACGCGGCAACATGCCGTATTCCGCGGTGATCCAGCCCTCGCCGCTGCCTTCTTGTGCGACGGCACTTTTTCATCGATGCTGGCGGTGCAAATGACCTTGGTATCGCCGCACTCGATCAGCACCGAGCCTTCGGCGTGTTTCGTGTAGTGGCGTGTGATACGTATTTGACGCAACTCGCTGGGCAATCTCTGACTGGGGCGCATATATGGTCTCGATACAAAATAAATGGAAAAAGGTTGAGGTTCCGAATTACGAAATTGCCAGGACATGGCTGACCGGCGCAAACGAGTCGTGCCTGGTTTCGCCTTCACCCCAACGCAGCGCAAGGCCGGTGACGTTGTCGGAGTGCCCGTTTTCGCGTCTCACCGCAGTTTCGATCAGGTCATCCAGCACATCCGCGACAGACCCTGGCGGAAAATGCTTCGGCCAATTCCGGGTCGGTATACGGCCCCCATAAGCCATCGCTGCCCAGCAGCAATACATCGCCGGACTGCAGCACGACCGGCACACCGTGTCTCCATATAGAACCCATCATCGATACCGCCAAGACAGTGGGTGATATGGTTGCGCTGCGGATGGACGCGCGCTTCTTCTGCAGTAAGCTGTCCCGACTCGACCCACTGTTGCACCGCTGAGTGATCGATGGTCCTGGCCGCCACCTTGCCGTCGCGCAACAAGTATAGGCGGGAGTCTCCGGCGTGGCCCCAATACATCCTGCCATCCTGTATCAGTGCAGCCACGCAGGTCGTCCCCGGGAATCCGCCGGTCAAGCCGTTTTGGGAAAGTTCCATGATGCGGTCGTGCGCGCTTTGCATGCAATCAAGGATGAACTTGTCCGGATCGGCGACGCGCGGCCGGGTAACCCGGCCAAACGATTCGATAAAAGTCTCGATGGCCAGGGTGGCCGCCAATTCCCCGTGCGTATGCCCGCCCATCCCGTCCGCCAGCACCAGCAGCAAAGCATCGCTATTGAAAGCATATGCAACGCGATCCTGGTTGAATCTGCGATTGCCCATATGGGTGGCCTGGTGTATCGAGAAGTTCATGGTCAAACGGAAAATTTCACGGAGCGTAATCGTAATATAATGTGTCCCTCCAGCACAGCCTTTTATTCGAAAGCCTCTCTCCATGATTCTCAGCATGACCGGCTACGCCACCGCCACCGCGGAACTAGACAGCGGATCATTGACTCTCGAACTGCGTGCAGTCAACCATCGTTATCTGGACATCCAGTTGCGCATGCCGGACGAACTGCGCGGCTTTGAGGGTATGCTGCGCGAAGCGATCACTGCACAATTGCAGCGCGGCAAGGTGGAATGCCGCATCAACTATGCGGCGCGATCCGCGCAAAGCGGTGCTGCACTGAACAGCGGCCTGCTTCGGCAACTTGCCGCATGGGACAAGGAAGTAAGGGACATGCTGCCGGATGCGCGCAGCCTGAGCGTGGCCGATGTGCTGCGCTGGAACGGCGTGCTGGAAACGCCCACTGCTTCGGCAGACGAAATGCGCGCCACGTTGCTCGACCTGCTGCAAAACGTGCTGCAGGAGTTCTCCGCTACGCGCGCCCGGGAAGGTGAAAAAATCAAGGATTTCCTGTTGCAGCGCCTGGAGAAAATCGAGGGCCTGCGCTCTGGCGTAATGCCGCATGTGCCGGCCGCGATCGGTGCCTACGAACAAAAGCTGATGACGCGCCTGCGCGAGGCGATGCAGAATGCGCCGGAGGATCTCTGGGACGAGCGGGTTCGCCAGGAACTCACGCTGTTCGCCAGCAAGATTGATGTGGATGAGGAGTTGTCGCGGCTCGCCAGCCACCTCAGCGAAATGCGCCGCATCCTCGGCCACGGCGGGGCGGTGGGAAAGCGGCTGGACTTCCTGATGCAGGAACTGAACCGCGAAGCCAACACGCTGGGCTCAAAATCGGTCGATGCGGAAGTGTCGCGCAGCGCAATGGAGATGAAGATACTCATCGAACAAATGCGCGAGCAAATTCAAAATCTGGAGTAAGTTAAGTTATGTCTGGAAACCTGTACGTCATCAGCGCGCCTTCCGGAGCCGGCAAGACCAGCCTGGTGCGCGCCCTGCTCAACCGCGACACCCATATCGACTTGTCGGTCTCATATACCACGCGCGAGCCCCGTGCCGGCGAACAGAACGGCAGGGATTATCACTTTGTCAGCCGCGAGACTTTCCTCGCGATGGCAAAGCGCGGCGAGTTTCTGGAAAGCGCCGAAGTCTACGGCAACCTTTACGGGACTTCGCAAACCTGGATCAGCCAGGAAATCGCCAAAGGACGCGACATCCTGCTGGAGATCGACTGGCAGGGTGCGGCGCAAATTCGCCGCCTGTTTCCGGAATGCATCAGTATTTTCATACTGCCGCCATCCCGGGAGGCTTTGGAACAGCGCCTGAAGGGGCGCGGCAAGGATAACGATGCGGTGATTGTAAAACGCTTGGCAGCGGTACGCGATGATGTAGTCCATATCGCCGAATTCAATTATGTTATTATCAACGACAACCTGAACGATGCGGTGCAGGAACTCAATGCAGTGGTGCTTTCCGCGCGCCTGCGCTGTGCCAAGCAACTGTCTCGGCATCAGGCCTTAATCAATCAGTTACAGAACCCGGAGTAAATCATGGCACGCATTACCGTCGAAGAATGTCTTACACAGATTCCGAATCGCTTTGAGTTGACACTGGCCGCCGCGTATCGCGCGCGTCAATTGGCCAATGGCGCGGCGCACCTGGTGGAAAACAGCAAGGACAAGCCCACCGTCGTCGCACTGCGCGAGATCAGCGAGGGCAAAGTGGGGAAGGAAATCTTGAACCGCGGGCAGGCATAGGCAACGCGACCCAAGATGAATATAATGCATGACCGACGCAGAATCATTAATAGAGGAACTCTCCGCCTATCTTAAACCGAAGGATGTCGAACACGTCCGTGTCGCGATAGAATTCAGCCGCGCGGCGCATCAGGGCCAGATGCGCCAATCCGGCGATCCATACGTTTCCCACCCGATTGCCGTCGCCCGGATCCTGACACCGCTGCACATCGATGCGCAGGCGATCATCGCCGCGCTGTTGCACGATGTGGTCGAGGACACCGAAGTCACCACCGAAGATGTCGCCGAAAAATTCGGCAAGCCGGTCGCGGAACTGGTCGACGGGCTTAGCAAACTGGACCGTATCCAGTTCGAGACGCGCGAAGACGCACAGGCGGAGAACTTCCGCAAGATGCTGCTGGCGATGGCGCGCGATGTGCGCGTTATCCTGATCAAGCTGGCCGACCGGCTGCACAACATGCGCACGCTCGATTCCATGGCGCCCGACAAGCGCGAGCGCATCGCCCGGGAGACCATGGAAATCTACGCACCCATCGCGAACCGGCTCGGCCTGAACGACCTCCACCACGAGTTGCAGGACCTGAGTTTCAAATACCTGCATCCCAACCGCTACGCGGTGCTGTCAAAGGCCCTGCAGGTGGCGCGCGGCAACCGCCGCGAAGTGGTCGGGAAGATACTTGAAGCGATACGGCAACGGCTCGCCGAACACCATATCGAAGCGGATGTCACCGGCAGGGAGAAGGACATTTACAGCATCTACCGCAAGATGCAGAGCAAGTCGCTGGCTTTTGCCGAGGTGCTGGACATTTACGGTTTCAGGGTACTGGTCAACGATTTCGATTCCTGCTATGTGTCCCTTGGCGTGCTGCATGGCCTGTACAAACCGATACCCGGCAAGTTCAAGGATTACATCGCGATTCCTAAGGTGAATGGCTATCAGTCGATCCACACCACATTGTTCGGCCCTTTTGGCACGCCCATCGAAATCCAGATCCGCACCCATGAGATGCACCGGATCGCGGAGGCCGGCGTTGCCTCGCACTGGCTGTACAAGAGCGGTCATGAATCTATCAACGATCTGCACAAGAAGACTCACCAGTGGCTGCAGGAACTGCTGGAAAGTCTGAGCCAGAGCAGCGATTCATCCGAGTTTCTCGAGCACCTGAAGGTGGACCTGTTCCCCGATGAAGTATACGTGTTCACCCCCAAGGGCAAGATACTTTCCCTGCCGCGCGGCGCAACCGGGGTGGACTTTGCTTACAGCGTGCACACCGACATCGGCAATCGCTGCATCGCGGTCAAGGTCAATCATGAACTGGTGCCGTTGCGCACTGAACTCAAGAACGGCGACCGCGTTGAAGTGATCACCGCCTCGCACGCCAAGCCCAATCCGGCCTGGCTAAGCTATGTCGCCACCAGCAAGGCGCGCAGCCAGATCCGTCATTTCCTCAAGACGATGCAGTCCGGCGAATCGGCACAACTCGGCGAACGCCTCCTCAACCAGGCTTTGCAATCGTTGGGAGTCAAGCCGCTAGACATGGATGAGGCCCACTGGAACAAGTTGCTGAAAGATACCGGGGTAAAAACGCGCCAGGATATGCTCGCCGACATCGGCCTGGGGCGGCGCCTGAACATGGTGGTCGCCCGCCAACTGGCCAGCATAAATGAATCGGTTGCGAATGAAACGACCGCCAATCCGGTGATCACCATACAGGGTACCGAGGGCATGGCGGTCCAGTTCGCCCCTTGCTGCCGGCCGATTCCCGGCGACCCGATCGTCGGCGTGATCAAGAGCGGGCAAGGCCTGATGGTGCATACCCACGATTGCCCGACACTGCGTCGCGGGCGCAGCAGCGGCGAGCAATGGCTGGATGTGGCATGGGACAAAAACATCACCCGCCCCTTCGATGTCAACATCAAATTGCTGGTCGCCGACCGGCGCGGCGTATTGGCAAAAGTTTCCGCCGCAATCGCCGAAGCGGAAGCCAACATCGAGAACATCAGCTTTACCCACGAAGGCGAATACTCCGGACTGCATTTCACGCTGGAGGTCAACAACCGCTTGCATCTCGCCAACATCATGCGCAGTTTGCGCGGAATTCCGGAAGTGGTGAGGATCATCCGGGTGAAGAACGCGACGTAGCAGGTGCCGTTGCCGTCTGCAGTCGAGTCAAAATCAACCCCGGCGGTGTTGATTTACCCTATCTCAAACAACAATACCTCCGCCTTGGTCGCCGCACTCGATTCGACCGCTGACTCATCCGTACACATCAACGCATCTCCCGCAGTTAATTCATTTCCATTGGCTTGCAGACTGCCGCGCGCGCCGTGCAAATGGATTTTTCGCCCTGCGGGGATTCGATAATCCGGCGCCCCGGCACGATCCATCGGTGCGGCGGATGTGCGCGTCCGGATGGATCAACGGCGAGCCTTGCGCCGCATCGGGCGACGCCGGCAGGCACCAGCGGGCGGGCTTGTCATGCGGCCGTGATGCGCGTGTCCGCGCTCACCTGATTTGCGCAGAACCATCATATTCACCGCCATAGTTTTGCAATAGATCAAGCATTGCGGCGGCCTTGTCCAGTGTCTCCCTGTACTCCGCTGCAGCCTCCGAATCCGCGACGATGCCACCGCCTGCCCAACATCGTATCTCGCCTTTTCGCCCTCCGAACGTTCCGCATGAATCATTTAATCGATCAGTGTCGGACGAGCGGCTGTTCCCGCAATCGGCTGGCGTCGCCATAACCAGCGACTCGGCGAGTGTAGTTGACTCGCCTAGTCGATTGGCTAGAGGTTCTTGCAGCAACGTACCCGCAAGTGGTAGGCCGACGGGTTCCCCGCTGCTTTGCAGCGACCCACTCGCTCTGTCACAGCCGCAATACACCAAAGTGCGTATCACGATGTTGCTGTCCATGTTGCCGTCAAAACCCACATAGCCAATTGCGCCGCAATAGATGCCTCGACGGTGCGGCTCAAGCTGCTCAATGATTTGCATGGCGCGCAGTTTGGGCGCCCCGGTGACTGAGCCGCCGGGGAAACAGTCGCGCAGCAAATCAATTGCATCCCGCCCTCCGGCCAACTTGCCTTCCACCGTGCTGACCAGATGGTGCACGTTGGCATAGCTTTCCACCTCGAATAATTTCGGCACACTCACCGATCCCGGGACGCAGTTTTTGCCGAGGTCGTTGCGCAACAAGTCCGCAATCATCAGGTTTTCGGCGCGATCCTTGGGATGATTGCGCAGTTCCTCGGCAAGTTGGCTATCGCGTTTCGCATCGCTGCTGCGCGGGCGCGTGCCCTTGATCGGTTTGGTTTCCACACTCCCGTTCTGCACGCGCAGGAAACGTTCAGGCGAGGTGCAGAGAATCTGGACCTGAGGCAGATTCAGAAACGCGGAATACGGCGCGGGACTCAGGCTGCGCAGCGTGAGATAGGCACCCAGCGCATTGCCGCTGGCAGCTGCGCTGAAGCATTGCGCAAGATTGATCTGGTAGCAGTCGCCCGATTTCAAATAATTTTGCACCGATGCGAATGCGCTGGCGTAGCTGTCCGGTGTAAAGTTGGAAGTGATTTTTCCATGTACGCGAAAATCGTCCGGCGGCAGATCCGGCTGGCTTTTCAGGCGGGTCAATATTTGCGGCAACAGATGCGCTGTCTGCGCGAACCGCCGGTGCGAAACCAGACATGCAGTGTGTTGTTGATGATCGAGCACCAGCGCCCAATCATAGATGCCGATTGCCATGTCAGGCAGCGGCCGCGCATTCCTTTCAGATTCCGGGATTGTGTGGCCGGGACTCGTCAGGTCATATCCCCAATAACCCACTGCACCACCGGCAAACGGGATATCTGCCATGGGCTCTGCTCGCACACCGAGTTCATTGCGCAGCAATGCGAACGGCTCGCCTGCCGACGCCTTTCCATTCTGCACCAGCGTGCACCGAGGGTCGGCAACGATGATGTCATAGCGTGCCATACCGCCGCTATCAAGCCATATCGCCCATGGCAAATCAGCCAGAGCGGCATAATAGCTAGCAGCATCGTATCGGTAAGGCAGTTCGGCAAGATAAAAACTCATCGGGTCTCGGGTGGAAGAATATATCACCGCTACGATAGCATCATTAAAAATTCAGGGGGCAGAATAGCCATCGCAAATTGGCCAATTTGCAATGAGAATAAACTTCACACCAACGTTGCGTTGGTGAAATAAAAAGGCGCACGCACCAGTTAGTGCGCCCTAAAACCAAGCCTACCGTGGTAAGCCCCTATTGCCCGGAACACTAGCTAGACATCAGGGGCTGCCACCACAGCGATACCACCGACTAGTTCGGCTTGCCGATTCCCGGTGTAGGAAAAGGCCATGTAGCAGCCGGACGTACAGGTGCCGGTGCGGAAGGTGCCGGTGCTGCTGCCGCTGGAGCCGCCGGTTTTGCTGCGGCTGGCTTTGCTGCCGGCTTCTTGGCTACTGCCTTCTTAGCGGCTGGCTTTTTGGCAGCGGCTGGCTTTGCTGCCGGCTTCTTGGCTACTGCCTTCTTAGCGGCTGGCTTTTTGGCAGCGGCTGGCTTTGCTGCCGGCTTCTTGGCTACTGCCTTTTTAGCGGCTGGCTTTTTGGCAGCGACTTTCTTTGCTGCCGGCTTCTTGGCTGCTGCCTTTTTAGCGGCTGGCTTTTTGGCAGCGACTTTCTTTGCTGCCGGCTTCTTGGCTGCTGCCTTTTTAGCGGCTGGCTTTTTGGCAGCGACTTTCTTTGCTGCCGGCTTCTTGGCTACTGCCTTTTTAGCGGCTGGCTTTTTGGCAGCGACTTTCTTTGCTGCCGGTTTCTTCGCTGCTGCCTTCTTTGCTGCTGGTTTAGCTTTCTTCTTTGCTGCCATTTTAATTCTCCTTCAATAATGAAAGTTAAAAAATACAACACTTACGGTTACTGCACCTGCACCTCCAGCCCGCGCTCAACTGCGAGCAAGGGCTAAAGCCATTACCTTAAGTCCTGCCAACCAGCCAGCAACCACAGCCATCCCTTGCGGGTGTGCCAGCTGGCATTAATCGGCGGCTATGCCGCTAATCCCAGGACAGCGCGCCACCGGTTTGATATTCGGTGACACGGGTTTCAAAGAAATTCTTCTCTTTTTTCAGATCGATCATTTCTGCCATCCACGGGAACGGATTGGTTGCCCCCTGGAAAAGGACATCCACACCGATTTGCTGGCAACGGCGGTTGGCAATAAAACGCAAGTATTCTTTAAACATTGTCGCATTCAGACCCAACACGCCGCGCGGCATGGTGTCTTCGGCATAGGCATATTCCAGCTCCACGCCCTTTTTTATCAAGCCGCGGATTTCTTCGCGAAACTCGGGGGTCCAAAGATGCGGGTTTTCCATCTTGATTTGATTGATCACATCGACACCAAAATTCAGGTGCATGGATTCATCGCGCAGTATGTATTGATACTGTTCCGCCGCACCGGTCATTTTGTTCTGGCGGCCCAGCGCGAGGATCTGCACGAAGCCCACGTAGAAAAACAAACCTTCCATGATGCAGGCGAACACGATCAGGCTGCGCAATAACTGGCGATCCGCCCCGGGGGTGCCGGTCTCGAACGCGGGATTCGTCAGGGTATCGATGAACGGCAACAGGAATTCGTCCTTGGCGCGTATGCTCGGCACTTCATGGTACATATTGAAAATCTCGCCCTCATCCAGCCCGAGACTCTCGACGATGTACTGGTAGGCATGCGTGTGGATCGCCTCTTCGAATGCCTGGCGCAGCAGGTACTGGCGGCACTCGGGATTGCTGATATGGCGATAGGTTCCAAGCACGATATTGTTTGCGGCCAGACTGTCCGCGGTCGTAAAGAAACCAAGATTGCGCTTCACCAGCAAGCGCTCGTCGCTGGTCAGCTTGTTGCTTTTCCACAACGCGATATCCGCAGTCATGTTTACTTCCTGGGGCATCCAGTGATTGGCACAGGCGGCCAGGTATTTATCCCAGGCCCATTTGTACTTGAACGGCACCAGCTGATTGACGTCCGCTTTGCAATTGATGATGCGCTTGTCCTCTACCCGGATGCGCCCGACGTTCCCGGGAGCCACTGCAGGCGAAGTTTGCGCTTCCTCCTCATTTTGCTCGGCCAGCTTTTGCAGGATCAAAGCTTCATCAAATGTGGATATCGGCATCATGCCCAATGGCGCCTTGTCCGTCGTGATGTCTTCCTCAAAATTCAGCATCCTGATAATTCTCCTTTGCTAGAACAGCAATTCGTATTCCGTGCCCGCCATCTTGCTCATGCCGGAAATATGGCGCCTGCCTGTTGGCATGCCTCGCTTTTCCGATTG
>CAVWTZ010000117.1:0-13033 GCA_963757485.1 uncultured beta proteobacterium | reverse complement strand
GAAGCTCTGCTGCGCGTCATTGGCCAGCTCAGGCTCGACGCCAATCACTTTCGCCTTGGAGCCACTCAGCTTCACCGCCGCGGAAACCCCGCTGATCAGCCCCCCGCCGCCGACCAGGGCGAGGAGCACGAGGTCGACGTCGGGCGGTCTTCCAGGATCTCGGTCCCGACCGTACCTTGTCCGGCGATGATCTCCTCATCATTGTACGGAGGCACAATCGTCACCATGCTGACGCGCCAGTTCTTCGGCCTTCTGCAAGCGCTCGGCGCTGGCCGGACCGACGGTAACAATCTCCGCCCCCAGAGCGGCGGTGCTGTCCATCTTGATTTTGGGCGCGTTGCGCGGCATCACGATGATCGCTTTCAGCTGTATGCCGCTGCGTCGCGAACTGGCGATGGCATGCTCCAGCCGGTCGAAGAACATCCTGCGGTTGGGCAAACCGGTCAGCGTGTCGTGCCTGGCGAGATGGTCAAGAGCCTTTCTATTTTCATTCAGTTCGGACAAATGCGCCACGATTTGCGTCTGCATATCGTGGAAGCTGCGGGAGAGCAAGCCAAATTCGTCGTTGCGGGCAGGCGGCAAGGTGCCGATGACATGCTCTTTCGAGAAACGATTAATCGCACTGACTATCGCATTCAGGGGGCCGGTCACGATGCGTGACACCAGCATGGAAAGAACCAGCGCAAGAGCGCTGAAAGCGAGAATGATCTGGAAAGTATTCCAGCCCAGCCTGGAGGTTTCCCGCGTGATATTTTCCATCGGTTGGGACAAACCGAGAATGACGAAACGTTTGTCTATCGTGTCGCCAAAGGGCAGGCGTACAAAGGCAGCAACATGACCATCCTGCTTTTGCGGCCCATCATAGACTTGAGTCACGACATTCAGGCCCTTGCCCTGAATCAGGGACGAGACAGCTTTGAAGGAATCCTGAATGAAAATGCGCTTGCCGCGATCGAAGCCGAAGGTCTGGCTCGCATCCGGGTGGATCAGAAAGTCGCCCGACTGGTTGCTGAGGTATAACTGATAGTCGCTCGGCAGATTGCTTTTTAATAGGCCGGCAAGCCCGTTCAGATCGACATTGATTACGACCAGGCCAAGTCTTTTGCCATTTTGCGCAAAAACCGGGGTAGAGACTGTCACGGTCGGTTTATCCCGGCCGGAATGCGCCCCCCTTTCATGGTTGATGGTGATATCCGACAAATAGATATCTCCTCGCGCCAGTCGCAAAGTGCCGGTAACATAAGGGTAAGCGCCCCGCTTCTTTAAATCGCCACCCTGTACCTGTATGAATCTCTTGCCATTGCGATCGACGCGGACCAGTTCCGGACCGCCCTGACTGATGCCAATCAAACGGATGCTGGAAATATTCCGGATGCGCAGACAGCATTGCACTGAAGGTATCAGCCAGTAGCTGTTTGTCTAAATCGGCGGTCTTCTCATTGGGCGAGGTAAACACATTGCGGGCCAGAGGAAGGGCTGCCAGCAATTGCGCGTCCTCGGCAATCACATCAATGATGATCTTCATGTTCCGGCCTACCACCTGCGTTGGCTGTCAGCAGGTCGCGCTCCGCTGCTCTGGTCAGCATATTTCGGCTGGACGTGTAAAAGTAATAACCGGTCAGGATGGTTGCCAGGATACCAAATGCGGCAAGCAAAATGCCAAGCTTAAAACCGATATTCAGTTTCATATGGTCAGAATATTTCATGGCTCAGGAAACTTTATCGGCGTTGGCGGGGATAATAGGGAGCAAGTATATCGTTGTATATTCGTTATATATTCTAGACATACCTGAACGTTTTATGTCGGTTTACCTTGTCTGAATTGCCTGCTCGAAGACTGGCTTCGATGGTGTTCGCGAGGCCCGGCCGCCGGTCTGGTTTCTTGCTGGGCACCGGTTCCACGGTGTAACTGACAGGGCAGCGAACATTCGGCAAGCAAGCCAGGTTTTCGCAGACAGGAAGTCAACTGAAAATCATTATACATACCCTTTCGGATCGCCAGTCTCCAATATGTTGCGGGTTTAGCCAGGCCGGGAGCAAGTTTGAAATGTATCATGGGATCGGTGCCTTTAGCATTCACAATTACGCTGGTTCGTCGGCGCGCTGTTTCGGAGTCAGAATTATCGTCCGCCTTCCCGTGACACGACTTAATCGAGATTTAAGCGCATGAATCGTAATACATGGTTGGTAACCAGCATATGTTTGGCGCTCCTGTTTGGTTGCGCGTCAAGACACAAAGCCGAAACAAATAAATCGACACCCGCCCCCGCCACGCCGGTAGCGAAAGAAGTCCGACGGACGGTGAAGTCCGCGGATGGATCGATAATGGCGAAATCCTTGGCATACCGGCCTCTGCCAGTAAATTCGCCAAGCTGCAAATCGGCATGACGCTACGCAAGTCGAAGACCTGATCGGAAAGCCGAACCATACCGACAGCCGTATCACGGGCAAACAGTACCAACCGTTCTACTTCGGTGGAGATACCGAACGCACAGAGGCATTCTATAAAAATGAAGGGCAACTGACATTTTCCAATATGCATCCTGACAGTGCTGCGGACACGCTGATCCGAATCGTTGTCAATCCTGAAGCAAGCGGAAGCCGCTGATTCGCCGAAACTTGTCGGAGCTTGCTATGCCCAATATTGACATTCGACCCAAATAAAAATTACATTCCCCTACTGTTAAATAACAACTTGGCGCCTTCAGCGATAATCGCAACCAACCTATCGGTCACACGGGAGACAGCATGTCCAACATCGAATCCGTACTGAATGAAATGCGCGTTTTCAGCCCTCCGCCGAATTCTTCCAACCAAGCCAACGTGTCCGGCATGGCGGCGTACCGGTCCCTGTGCAAGGCTGCGGAACAGGATTACCCGGGCTTCTGGGCCAATCTGGCACGCGAAACCTTGCATGGAAAAAACCCTTCACCAAGTGCCTCGATGAAAGCAATGCGCCGTTTTTCAAATGGTTCGAAGACGGCGAATTGAATGTTTCTTACAACTGCCTCGACAAACATCTCGCCACTCAACCGGAAAAGACCGCGATCATTTTCGAATCAGACGACGGCAAAGTCAGCAAAGTCAGTTATCGCGAGTTGCACGGGCGCGTCAGCCAATTCGCCAACGGCCTGAAATCGCGCGGCATCAAAAAAGGCGACCGCGTCGTCATCTATCTTCCGATGAGTATCGAAGCGGTGGTTGCAATGCAAGCCTGCGCCCGCATTGGCGCTATCCATTCGGTCGTGTTCGGAGGTTTTTCCGCCAGGAGTCTGCATGAACGGATCACCGATGCCCAAGCATGCGCGGTCATTACCGCCGACGCGCAAAGGCGCGGGGGAAAACTGATGCCGTTGAAACCCATCGTCGACGAAGCGCTCTCCCTGGGCGGCTGCGAGTCGGTGCACAGCGTCATTGTTTATCGCCGTGCCGGCAACGATATCGAATGGGACGATGATCTGGACATCTGGTGGCACGACCTGTTCAATTCCCAGCCCACCCGCTGCGAACCGGAATGGGTGAACGCCGAACATCCGCTGTTCATCCTGTACACCTCCGGCTCCACCGGCAGGCCGAAGGGCGTGCAACACTCCAGCGCCGGCTATCTGCTCGGTGCAATGCTGACCATGAAATGGGTTTTCGACTACAAGGACAGTGACATTTTCTGGTGTACCGCGGACGTGGGCTGGGTCACTGGACACAGCTATGTGGCTTACGGTCCGCTGGCGATGGGAGCGACTCAAGTGGTGTTCGAAAGCATCCCGACCTACCCCGACGCCGGGCGTTTCTGGAAGATGGTCCAGGATCACAAGGTCACCACTTTTTATACTGCCCCCACTGCCATCCGCTCGCTGATCAAGTTGGGCGGCGAGTTGCCCAAGCAATATGATCTCTCCAGCCTGCGCCTGCTCGGCACGGTCGGCGAACCGATCAATCCGGAAGCGTGGATGTGGTACTACAACACGGTCGGACAGGCGCGCTGTCCTATCGTGGATACCTGGTGGCAAACCGAAACCGGTTGTCACATGATCGCACCGCTACCCGGAGCAATGCCCATCAAACCGGGCTCCTGCACCCTTCCTCTGCCGGGCATAATGGCGTCCATCGTCAACGAAACCGGCGACGAAGTACATGACCAGCATGGCGGTTTTCTGGTCATCAAACGTCCATTCCCTTCGCAGATACGCACTATCTGGGGCGATCCGGAACGCTACAAAAAATCCTATTTCCCTGAGGAAATGCGCGGCTACTATCTGGCCGGTGATTCGGCACACCGGGATAACGACGGATATTTTTGGATCATGGGACGCATTGACGATGTGCTGAAGGTGTCCGGGCATCGCCTTGGCACGATGGAGATCGAGTCCGCACTGGTCGCAAATCCCATGGTGGCTGAAGCCGCCGTGGTGGGTAAACCGCACGACATCAAGGGAGAAGCGATTGTCGCCTATGTCGTGCTCAAGGGCTCGCGCCCGGCTGATGCGGCAAAGGCCAAGGAAATCGCCGAGGATCTGCGCAACTGGGTGGGCAAGACCATCGGCCCGATTGCCAAACCGGATGAAATCCGCTTCGGCGACAACCTGCCCAAGACCCGCTCCGGAAAAATAATGCGGCGCCTGCTCAGAGCAATCGCCAAGGGCGAGGAGATCAGCCAGGATGTTTCGACATTGGAAAATCCAGCCATACTGGATCAGCTCAAAAACGCCATATGACAAGGCAGCGGTGACTTGACGATCTTCCCGCATCCTGCAAGGGGTATTCCGAAGGTAGTCAATCTGCCTCCAACCTGTTGCTCAAAGTCATGCAATCTTCCGTCCCGCAAGATGGGCCTGGCTTTGGCACGGCGGACTCTGCACTGCTGGGCATTGCGCCCGAAATAATGATCAATTGCTTGCTCCCGCAGTTCGTTCGAAGTGGAAACTTGCATTGAGCGTTTGGCTCCTTTCCTCAACCGTCCATCCCCCGTCCTCTGCCTTTTATCATTTTCCTGTTGTTTTAGATTGACCTGCGTAGGGGTGTTAGACTAACATCGCGTAAACTTTTACTTCAGGAAGGATTCACGTGTTCTTGATTCGATTGATTTTTTCTGTACTTCTCTGCATTCTTGCAGCAGGCATACCCGCCTATGCTCATGCAGCAGAAGGATTATTGGCCAATCACCCGGAAGAAACTCTCGCACTGAACAGCCCTGTAACAAGTCCTGCAACCGAGGATGCTGCTCCACAGTGGCTGCCATCGGGCCGTGATATCAGAATCGAACTGATCCCGGAATCTCCTCCTATGGCGCAGGATTTGTGGTCGCGAATACGCGACGGTTTCGCGATGAGCGATCTCGATTCCAAGCTGGTCGCCAAGCATGAAAAATGGTATGTGGACCATCCGGAATACTTTGCGCGCATGATAGACCGCGCCCGCCTGTATCTGTATTACATCAACGAGGAAGTGGAACGGCGCGGCATGCCCAGCGAAATTGCGCTGTTGCCCATGATCGAAAGCGCCTTCAATCCGGGCGCATATTCAAGGAGCCGCGCTTCCGGCATCTGGCAATTCATCCCGTCGACCGGCAAAAAGTTCGGCATGCAGCAGAACTGGTGGTATGACGGCCGCCGCGATGTGATCAGCGCAACCAACGGCGCACTCGATTATCTGCAGAATCTCCACAGCATGTTTGGCGATTGGCAGTTGGCCCTGGCTGCATACAATTGCGGCGAAGGGGCGGTGCTCAGGGCCCAGGCACACAATCGCAGGCACGGCTTGCCCACCGACTACGCGCACCTGCGGCTGTTAAAGGAAACGCGCAATTACGTGCCAAAGCTGCTGGCAATAAAACACATCATTGCAGATCCCGGAAAATTCGGGCTGGCACTGCAGGATATTCCGAACAAGCCCTATTTTGCGGCGATTACCACCACGCAACACATCGACGTAAAACTTGCTGCCCAGCTTGCCGGCATTTCCGACGACGAGTTTGCCGCGCTCAATCCCGCACACAACCGCCCGGTGATTTTGCAGGACAACAATGATTTCATCCTGTTGCCGATCGACAAGATTGAAACCTTCAGGACCAATCTGGAAAACTATGGCAAGCCGCTGGTCAGCTGGCAATCGTATAAGCCCAAGAAAGGGGAACGTCTTGACAAACTGGCACCGCGCTTCGGCCTGTCGCTGGCCAGTTTGAAGTCAGTAAACGGTCTTTCCAAACACGGCAATATCAGCACTGGGCAAACACTGCTGGTGCCGCTGAACGGTGAAGAATCCACCAGCGAATTCGAAGCCTTCAACATGCACCTTGTACCTACCTACAACCCCACCAGAATTAGAGTACGCCGGGGTGACACACTGGGTGGCCTGGCGCGCCGTTATCATGTCAGCATTGCCAAGTTGAAACAATGGAACGGGCCGCTGAAAATGATCAGGATAGGCCAGACATTGGTTGTCTCTCAGGAAGGATTAAGCCCGCATTACAGCCGCCACAGGAAATCCAGGGATCGCTCGCGTGATGTCGCGCAAAGCGGCAATGACTCGTCCAGCGAGTCTTCACAAGGAATCTAGTTCAGCACGCGACGGTGACTTTTCCGGCATGGAAGTGAAATAGTGGTACCCTTTCCACAACCGCCAGGCACCCCACATCAAGGCCGCCGCACTGCTTCGGCGAATCAGCAAAACCGCCATTACGCCTGCAACCAGCAAAGGATGGCGGCGTAAGTAACGCACTCCCGCCATTCCCTTGTCGACAAGAGTCAACGGCGCATCCCATTCCGCTTGTATCTCCGCCAACTGCTCACGCTGGGCTGCAATTCTTGCCAGCAATTCTGCCCGGCGCCGCGTAAGCTCAAACAATCTTTCGTTCATGGCCCAGTTATTCCCTCGGTTCCAGGTGTTCCCTGTCCCTGTCCAATTCGGCAAGGCTGGCCGAAAATAATTTGGGTCTGGACTGTGCCTTCCTGCGCAATATCACCGCCATCAGCGTGCCCGATGCAAAGAACAGGATACAAAACCCGCCCAGTACCGCGAGGCGATGGTCATCCCAGAACAGCACCGTGATGAATACCGTGAGCAACAGCAAAGCCATACCAAAACTGAACAGCGCAAGCAATGAGAGGAAGAGCATTTGCGTCAGGTGCAAGCGCTCTTCCTGCAGCTCATTCGCGAGCAGTTCCAGCCGCGTCGATACAATGGAAATCAGCGTCGAAACCAGTCGCTTGACTGAATCCAGCAAACCGGCACCCTGCCCGGCCATGGCCTAACGGCTGCGTCCAATCAGCATGCCGACAATAATCCCCACGCTGGCGCCGACTCCGATGGCCGTCCAGGGATTATCGTGCACGTACTCGTCAGTGGCTTTGGCCGCGCGCTTGGTCTTTTCAATCATTGCAAATTCCGCCTCATTGAGACGCGCCTTGGCGATGACCAGGTTTTCCTGGATACGCTCGCGTGCCGCAGCCACCTTTTCTCCGGCCTGCCCGGCTGTGGCGCGCAACAACTCCTCCGCGTCAGCAACGACTGCGCGAAAATCCTCGATCAACTTCTCTTTGTCCGCTTCGATTCCTGCTCCTGCTACTTTGGTACTCATGATGCACTCCTTTAAAAGAATTCGTGATCAATCACTATTGAAATCCCCGTTTATCACTGGAGAGCCTGATACCTTTGTAACCCTAAATCACCCTGTCGTCAACCCGGGCTCTCGGCATATAAATAACAATGCACGCTGTGCGTCGGCGAATGGCTGGTCACAGGCGGATAACTCCTGCGGCATTGTTCTAAAGCGTACGGGCAGCGCGGTGCAAAATGGCAGCCTCGCGGCGGATTGGCCGGTGACGGCAAGTCCCCCTTCAGCCTGATGCGCTCTCGTTTTGCACCGTCAATGCGCGGAATGGCAGACAACAGCGCCTGGGTATAGGGATGCCTGGGCGAGCGCAACACTTCCGCTGCGGTGCCGCGTTCCACGATGCGCCCGAGATACATCACGCACACCTCATCGGCGAGATATTCCACCACGGAAATATTGTGAGTGATGAACAAATAACTAAGTTCAAATTTTTGTTGCAACGACTTCAGCAAATTCAGGATTTGCGCCTGCACCGACACATCCAGCGCGCTGGTCGGTTCATCGCAGATCAACAGCCGCGGCGAAACCGCTAGCGCGCGCGCAATGGCGATGCGTTGCCTCTGCCCGCCCGAAAATTCATGCGGGTAGCGCCACTTTGAATCGCGTGCAAGACTGACCTGATCGAGCAAAGTATCGATGTGCGACTGGCGCGCTGCACTGCTGTTCTCGATATGCAACGCGGTCATCCCTTCTTCAAGAATTTCCGCAACACGCATTTTCGGGTTCAGCGAGGCATAAGGATCCTGGAACACCATCTGCATTGAAGCGCGTTGTTCCCGGATATCGGATCCAATCATCTGTCTCCCGGCAAATTTCACGCTGCCCGCAACGGGGGAGATCAGCTGCAGCAGCGCCTTGCCCAGCGTAGTCTTGCCGCAACCGGATTCACCCACCAGCGCCAGGGTGCGTCCCTGCGGGATGTCCAGCGACACCCCATCCACCGCTTTTACCTGCCCGACTACGCGCTGCAGTATGCCTTTGCGGATAGGGAAATGGACACGCAAGTCGGAGACCTCAAGGAGGGAAGGAGGCAGGGATAATGTGGAAGGGACAACCGCCGAACCGGCATCTGCACTTCTCCCTTCCCCATTTACCCTTCTCACCGCTGCATCAGCGGTGGAGTAGAGATGACACCTCACTCCCTGCCCTTCTCCAACATTTGTCCATTCCGGCATTTTTTCGTTGCACAGCGACCAGGCCTTGTCACAACGGGCGGAAAAGCGGCAGCCGTGCGTGACACTGCCCAGCGGCGGTACGTTGCCCGGAATGGCGGCCAATGATCGATTGCGGCGCGTCGCATCCGGAAGTGCGGCGAACAGTTTCTGCGTATAGGGATGCAGCGGCTGTTCGAACAGCTTGTCACGGCTGGCCTGCTCGACAATTTGTCCTGCATACATCACTCCGACCTGATGGGCCATTTCCGCCACCACGCCGAGGTCATGCGTAATCAGCAACAGCGCCATGCCGCTGGCAGCCTGAGTGTCGCGCAGCAGTTGCAGGACCTGGGCCTGTATCGTGACATCCAGTGCGGTGGTCGGCTCGTCCGCGATCAGCAACTTTGGCTGCCCGGCCAGTGCCATCGCAATCATCACGCGCTGCTTCATGCCGCCGGAAAGCTGGAATGGATATTCCGCAGCGCGCCGCGAGGCATCCGGAATGCCAACCTGGTCCAGCAGTTCCACGCAACGCAGTCGCGCCGCATCGCCGTACATTCCCTGATGCAACCTCAATACTTCGGCGATTTGCTGGCCAACTGTCATCACCGGATTCAGGCTCAGCCCCGGCTCCTGAAAGATCATCGCCATCATGCCGCCGCGAATGTTGCGCATCTCGCGCTCGCGCAAGCCGAACAGTGCGATGCCGTCGAGCTGTGCCGCACTGCCCGCATTTTCCACGCCATCGGGCAACAGCCTCAGCAGCGACAGCGCAGTCATGGATTTCCCGCAGCCTGATTCGCCGAGCAGCACAAATGTCTCGCCCGCCTTGATGCAGAAGGAAATGTCATCCACGATGCGCGCGCCATTGCGCAACTGCGTTACCATGCCGGTGACACTGAGAAGGTCGCCCATCATGCCGCCACCTCATCATCGAGAAACGAAACTTTGGCTTCAGTGACTTCGGTGGCCGGCGGCATTACCCGCAGTGTCAACTCCACAAGCGATTTATCGCTTAGTGGATTGCCTGACTTTGTTACCGACGCTGCGCGCACCGTGTTCATGCCGCCACCGCGGTACGGTTCAGGCGCGGATCGAATGCATCGCGCACCGCATCGGCGAACAGGTTCGCCGCCAGCACCAGTACCAGCATGAATCCGAAGGCCGAAGCCAGCGCCCACCACACCATGGGGTCGCGCCCCATCTCCAGCCGAGCCGCGTTGATCATCGTGCCGAAGCTGATCATCGAGGGATCGACACCGACGCCGACGTAGGACAACACGGCCTCGGCCAGTACCAGCCCGCTGAAATCCATCACCAGCGAAATCAGCACGATGTGCATCACGTTCGGCATGATATGGCGCGTCAGGATGCGGAACGAGGACACGCCGAAGGACTGTGCCGCCTGGATGTATTCCAGCTCGCGCAGCTTGAGGGTCTCGCCGCGCAACAGGCGGCACAAACCGGTCCAGCTGGTGACGCCGAGGATCAGGCACAGGAAAACCAGCCTGAGATCCGCGCGTGACGCGGAATTATTGAACCATTGCGGATGCGTATCGATGGTGACCTGCATCATCAGCACCGCCGCCGCAATCAGCAGCACGCTGGGTATGGAGCTCAGCACGGTATAAACATACTGGATCACATCATCCACCCAGCCGCGCAAATATCCCGCGGCGATACCCAGCAACAACGCAAGCGGCAGCGTAACCAGCGTGGTAACCGTGCCGATGATCAGTCCGGTGCGGATGCTTTTCAGCGACAGATACAGCACATCCTGCCCGACCTTGTCGGTACCAAGCACGTGGTACGCAGCAGCCAGATCGGCGACGACGCCAATCAGAGCCGAAAGAATGAGCGTGGCTGCCAGCAGGGCCCGCACCGGCCAGTTGCGCTGCGCAATCCAGTTCCTGCCGGCGAACACAATCAATAATCCCGCCGCCAGTCCCGCCAGCGCACCGGTCAATCCGCGCCGAAGCACGTCACCGTCGCGCTGGTCCACATTCTTCAGATGGGCGCCGCCGTAACGCAAGCGGGGATAGACGCGCAGCACGTTGCCGTTTGCATCAATGATGCTTTCCTTGGCATACAGCGTCACTGCCAACGGCGCGGAATAGGTTTTCTCGGTATGCGTGCGCAGCGGCGTCACCAGCTTGTCGAACACGCTCAGCACCTCCGGCGAGTACACCGTTTCCCCGCTGTTTTTTTCCGGCAATGCGGTCCGGTAGTGCAGCGTATCCAGCATCCCGACCAGCAGAAACAACGACAAAATCAGCAGTGAAACCATTGCGGTCGGATTCCGCGCCACGCGCCGCCATGGCACCAGCAGATGCTCGCGCTGCCGCACATACCGCGCGCTGGCGATGCCCGCCGCAATCAGTAGAAACACCAGCGCGTCGCTCCACAGGATGACCGGAATGAAACTCATGACAACCGCACCCGCGGATCCACCATGGTGTAGGAAATATCGGTGAGAATCAGCCCGACGATATACAGCAGCGAGCCGAGAAACACCATCGCGCGCACCACGCTGAAATCCTGCGCATTGATCGCATCGATGGTGTAGCTGCCCAGGCCGGGGATGCCGAAGAACGACTCGGTGAGCAGGCTGCCCATGAACAGCAGCGGAATGACCACCACCACACCGGTGAGAATGGGGATCATCGCATTCTTCAGCACATGCCGGAACAGCACTGCCGGTTCGGACAGACCCTTGGCACGCGCGGTGCGCACATAATCCTTGCCGATTTCCTCGAGGAAGATGGTGCGATACCAGCGGCTGCTTGAACCGACACTGGCCGCAATGCCGATAACGATCGGCAGCACCACGAACTTGAAGCTGTCCACCCCGCCCGCGTAGCCTGAGATCGGTACCAGATGCCACAACTTGCTGACCAGAAACTGGCCGCCGATAATATAAAACAGTCCGGAAATTGACATCAGGAACACGCAGAGTGCCACGCCGGCACCGTCCAGCGCAGTGGCGCGAAACAGCGTCATCAGCAGCGCGAAACTGACGTACACCGCCAGGCCGACCAGAAAAGTCGGCAGCGCAATCGACAGGCTCGGCCACATGCGCGTGGCAATCTCGCGGCTGATATTGCGGCCGTCGTCCGAGTAGCCGAAATCGAGCACGAACATGCTGGCGGACTTCTGCCAGAAAATCGTGTTGGTGATCTTGCCGGTGCCGGCGGCAGCGCTGTTCAGCAACAACGGCTTGTCATAACCGTGCTGCTCTTTCCATCTTTCGATCGCATCCGGCGTGACGCGCTTGATGCCAAGCTGCATGCGTGCCATGTCGTCAGGCGTATTCACGACGAAGAAAAGTGCGAAGGTAAGCAGATTGACCCCGACAAGGATAGGCAGGGCATACAAAATGCGGCGGATCAGGTAGGCGATCATCAATAAAAGTGATTAAGTGATTTCTCTGGTGCGGCATCATTGTTTCACATGCCGGGAGCAACGGCACCACGCTTGTTTAACGGATCACGGCGCGCATTGTTCCGCGTCGGCCGGCGATATTTCCCGACTGTATCAATCGGCCATTTGCCGACATTTTTGCTTTCCGGTCACATTTTTTCCGAACCTTGAGCTATTATTCGCCCCGGCACAGGCAATAATCAGTTCCAAGCATACATTTTTTTCGAAAGGTTAATCATGGATTCCAAAGTTCGCTTGCTTGTATTATCGGTGCTCGTTGCTGCGGTCTTGTGGCTGCTCGGCGGGTTTGTGTTCGGTCATGCGCTTGGAATTGTTTGCATATTTTTGAGTATCGCAGTTGTCGGATGGGCAGCCGGCAACCTGATGGACACGCCTGAACCGTCGCACGATAACAAATAACCATATCGGTCTCGCCGGCAAATTCAACGCCACCGCAAGGTGGCGAGTTTTTTAGTGCAAATGGAATTTACCGGCCCGTCAAGCGCTGCCTGGGAACTTCGAGCCGATCCATCAGCAAAAAAGATTCCCTCTTCACCTATTTCAACTAAAATTTCCCGCCCATGAACAAGTTCCTGCCTTATCCACTCTTCGTTCTTTTTTCCATAGTGGCTTTCAATATCACCGCATTCGCGGTGGTGCTGCAAATGAACCTGCTGATCTTCAATGCGACCGTCTACAAGGTCATTGCATGGCTGGTCACCGTCGTCGCCTGGACCATCGCCTACATATTTCGCAACAGATAAGCCGCACCCCTTGAGGGCAATACCTATCTCGCTTCCCCGCGCTGGCGCAGCATGCGCCACAGCCAGATGGCAAACAGCAACATTGC
>CAVWTZ010000116.1:0-8963 GCA_963757485.1 uncultured beta proteobacterium | reverse complement strand
CTCCGGCGGAACATCGGTCGGCGTGCACGATTACGTTCGCCCGATCATAGAATCGCTCGGCGTGCAGATGAAATTCTGGCGCGTTGCGATGAAGCCGGGGCACCCGGTCGCGTTCGGCACGACGGCAAGCTGTAAATTTTTCGGACTGCCGGGGAATCCGGTTTCCAGCATGGTCTGTTTTGAGGAGCTTGTTGCACCGGCCCTGCGCCGTATGATGGGACATGCGCGCTTGTATCGCCGAACGGTAACGGCGCGATTGACACATGCCATCAGGCACCAGCCGGGCCGCACCGAATTTGTCCGTGTGACGCTGTCGATGGAAGCGGACGGCTATGCGGCAACCTCGACGGGCGCGCAGGGCAGCGGGATGCTCTTGTCGATGGCCAGGGCGGACGGTTTGATGGTCGTGCCGGCAGGTTGTGCCAGCTTGCCTGGTGGCGATTCGGTTGTCGTGCAGTTGATCGACGGCACCGTGTTCCAGGATGGCGCGGGATTCAAGGAGTGAATATGGGTGTAGCGCGAATCGGAATTGTGACGGTGTCAGACCGCGCCAGCCAGGGCGAATACGAAGACAAGGGCGGGCCGGCGATACACGCGTGGTTCACGCGCGTGCTGACTTCGCCATGGCAGCCTGTGGCCAAAGTGATACCTGATGAGCAGCCGCAGATCGAAGCGGCACTGCGGGAACTGTGCGATCGGGAAGACTGTTCCTGATCGTGACCACCGGCGGCACCGGCCCGGCATTGCGCGATGTCACGCCGGAGGCGACCGAGGCGGTGTGCAGCAGGATGATGCCGGGCTTCGGCGAACTGATGCGCAGCGCGTCGCTGAAATTCGTGGCAACTGCGATATTGTCAAGGCAAACCGCCGGGATACGCGGCAAGAGTCTGATCGTCAACCTGCCCGGCAAACCGTCGGCGATCGACGACTGCCTGAATGCGGTGTTTCCGGCCATCCCTTATTGCATCGACCTGATAGAGGGTGCCTACCTGGAATCCGACCCCGAACAATGCAAAGCATTCCGTCCCGCACACGCGAAAGCCAGGTAAAAGTCTGCAGACTGCCATGAACAAAGGTTCGGGTCCGGTTTGCGAAATGGATGCAGCTCATGGTACTTGCCATGGAGGACCTGATTGGCGGTTCCCTAAATAGCCGGACAGGTGAAAGTGCGGGTGGATTGCGTAATATAATGTCCCGCGTGCATCCGCCGCCCGAATTTTGTCATATGGAGTCAATTTGAAATGAGTCGCTTGTTGTTGTTGATAGCCATCGCGGCGGTGGTTTACCAGTTGCTCCGCTCTTATCGCAAGAGCATGCCTCCACAGGATAATCCGGTTGTCGAGGACATGGTGCGCTGCGCGCATTGCGGTGTGCACGTACCCAGGAGCGAGAGCATTCTGGCAGGCGGGAATTTTTTTTGCAGTGTTGAACACCGCAATGCTTATCGTAAATGAGCATAGTCTAACGCCGCACATGCGTGCCGTTCCAAGTTGTGCCCCGAGCAATGACTGATATTCCGTTTACAAATTCTCCCACCGTCGATTTCTGGCGTTCCCTGCGTTATTTCAATTTATACCGGCTGACACTGGCCGGCATATTTGTTTTGCTTGCCGGAATATTCAGATCCTCGTTGTCGTTGGGTGCTCACAACTGGAAGACATTCTTCGTTGCAAGTCTGCTATATGCGGCGGCGGCGGCTTTTTCCTATGTGCTGCTCAAGCTGAAGTGGCCGCGTTTTACCTGGCAATTGGCAGGCCAAATCGTCGCCGACATTGTCGGCTTGACGGTACTTTCCCATGCCAGCGGGGGAATACAGAGCAGTATCGGCCTGTTGTTGCTGGTTTCACTGGCGGCGGCAGGCCTGATTAGTCGCGGCAGAATCACCTTGTTCTTTGCCGCTTTGGCCAGCATTGCCGCGTTGCTGGAACACGCATATGCGGTGTTGTACGACGATGCGGATGTGGCGCTGTATGTACAGGTCGGTTTGCTGTGCATGGCCTATTTTGCGGTGGCCTGGCTGGCGCATATTCTGGCGAAATATGCCGTGGACAGCCAGTTGCTGGCACAGCGGCGCGGCCGCGATCTGGTCAGTTTGGCCGAGGCGAATCGTCTGGTGATGCGGGATATGCAGGATGGTGTGATGGTCGTGGATGGAGAAGGCGCGATCCAGCAAATGAATGCCCGCGCAGAACAATTGTTGCGAAAAAGCATCGGTCACGGCGGTCCTCTGTCGTCGGCATTTCCGATCCTATTCGGGCAGTATGCGTTATGGAAGCAGACCGGAAGCGCCAGCCGGGATATCCTGCAGCTGGATGTGGGATTGCAGGCCAGGGTGCGCTATGTTGCTATCGAGAACAATGCGGAAAATGGCGCGGTGATCTTTCTTGAAGACATGCAGCGTGTTCGCGCCGAAGCACAGCAAATAAAACTGGCTGCCCTGGGACGATTGACCGCGAACATAGCGCATGAAGTGCGCAATCCGCTGTCGGCGATCAGTTATGCGACTGAACTGTTGCAAGAGGAACAGGGTGACGGCAGGAACCAGCGCCTGTTGAAAATCGTGCTGGATAACACGCATCGCATCAACCAGATCGTGCAAGACGTCATGCAGTTGAACCGGCGCGATCGTGCACAGCCCGAGGTGTTCGAGCTGGCAGCGGTTTTGCGCGGTTTTGCGGAAGAGTTTGACCTGGCAGAGCGGAATGCAGGGGTGCTGGTGCTGGCGGGGCTGACGGCAGACGAAGTTTCCTTTGATAGGGGTCATTTGCGCCAGGTGCTTTGGAATTTATGCCGCAACGCGCTGCGCTATGGGCGCAAATTGCCGGGCAGCCTGGTGCTGTCTATGAGTGCGGAGAATGGGCTGGTGACGCTGGATGTGCAGGATGATGGTCCCGGCATCTCAGTCGAGCATCAGGGCAAGCTGTTTGAGCCATTTTTCACCACTGCGCCGGATGGCACCGGTTTGGGTCTGTATATAGCCAAAGAGTTGTGCGAGGCGAATGGTGCGCGGCTGGAATATCATCCGGGCGAGGAACTCACGGGCACTTGTTTTAGTATAACCTTCAGCAATATACGCAGGGATGGGGGGGTGGATGAATATGGCGGATAACGACAGGACAAAAACTCCTGGTGTGCTGCTGGTGGATGATGAGCCGGATATTCTGGAACTGCTGGAACTGGCGCTGCGCAAAATGGGGCTGGAGGTTGACCGTGCCGGAAATGTGCGCGAGGCGATGGCAAAGCTGTCGGCGCAGCGCTACGACCTGTGTCTGACCGACATGCGTTTGCCGGACGGCGATGGTTTGCAGGTGGTCCGGCATATCGCGGAGCACAATCTGGATGTGCCGGTCGCGGTGATTACCGCACACGGGAATATGGAAAATGCCGTGACCGCGTTCAAGGCGGGCGCGTTTGATTATCTGAGCAAGCCGGTTTCGCTGGACCAGTTGCGCACGCTGGTGAAGTCCGCGCTGAAGCTGCCCCAGGCGGAACCTTCCGGGGACAAGCTGCTGCTCGGCCATTCGGCTGCCATGCAGAAGGTGCGCGACCTGATCAAGCGCGTGTCGCGCAGCGAAGCGCCGGTGCATATCAGCGGCGAGTCGGGCAGCGGCAAGGAGCTGGCCGCCCGGCTGATCGTGCAAAGCGGTTCCCGGCACGACCAGCCATTCGTTGCAGTGAACTGCGGGGCAATTCCGGACAACCTGATGGAAGCGGAATTTTTCGGCTATAAAAAAGGCGCATTTACCGGCGCTGACAAAGACCGCGACGGATTCTTTCAGGCGGCACACGGCGGGACATTGTTTCTGGATGAAGTTGCAGACCTGCCATTGGCCATGCAGGTCAAGTTATTGCGCGCAATACAGGAAAAGCATGTGCGCAAAATCGGCGCCACCGGCGAAGAGGTTGTGGATGTGCGCATCATCAGTGCGACACATCACGACCTGGCGGAACGCGTGCGGCAGGGAGGCTTTCGCCAGGACCTGTATTACCGCCTTAGCGTGATCCCGATCCAGATGCCCGCACTGCGCGAGTCACGGGAGGATATACCGGAAATCGCGTTGCGGATTCTGGAGCGGTTGCGCGGCGATGCTGATGTGCATTTTTCAGAGAATGCATTACACGCATTGCAAAGCTACAGCTTCCCGGGCAATGTGCGCGAGCTGGAAAACATCATCGAGAGGGCGTTTGCACTTTGTTCGGAAGGGGCGATCGAGCAGGATGACTTATTGCTGGTACCCGTAGAGCATGAACAGCAATCCGGGAATACCACCCTCAGCAGCAAATACCCTTTGCCCAAATATCTGGACCATGTCGAGAAACAGGCACTGCTGGAAGCGCTGGAGCAGACCGGGTTCAATCGCACGGCAGCCGCCAAATTGCTGGGACTGACTTTCAGAACCATGCGCTACCGTATGGAGAGGCTCGGCATCAGGGATCCGCATGGCACGGATGATTCGGAATAGCATGGAGGCGAGGGGGGCTTGGAAGGTTGATGCGCAGGGACTGTTGTGCGGATGCGAATATATTCCTTCGCCGAACTGCGACGACCGCCCCGCCGGAGCCATCGAATTGCTGGTGATACACAACATCAGCTTGCCGCCAGGAGAGTTTGGCGGCGATGGCGTGCAGCGGCTATTCACCAATACCCTGGATGAGACGGCACATCCCTATTACCAGACCATAGCCGGCTTGAAGGTGTCAGCCCACTTCTTCGTGCGTCGCGACGGGCGGATCATCCAGTTTGTTCCCTGCTTGCAGCGGGCATGGCATGCCGGCGAATCATGCTGGCAGGGTGAATTCCGCTGCAATGATTTTTCGCTGGGGATTGAACTGGAGGGCAGCGATGCGGTGCCGTTCACCGACGCGCAGTATGCAGCGCTCAATCGCCTGGCCCTGGTATTGCGCGCAACCTATCCGATACGGGGCATTGCCGGACACAGCGACATTGCCCCGCAACGCAAGACCGATCCCGGCCCCTGTTTCGACTGGGTGCGCTTTCTTGCGGGACTGTGCGAAACCTGAGGATATTCCCATGCACATGGACCCACGGATTTGACCGGAAAAAAATCAGATCATTTTTTGCTTGCAATATTTTTGTTAGCTACTACAATTAGCCCTGCCGCCAGAAAAAAATACTAGATATAGTGGTTTCAGGTTTTTTTGGGTTAACAAGGTATTCAAGGGAGTCAGTACATGTTGCATGCCGCTACCGATAGCATTCCAATCTCTCCAAAGCATGACAATAAAATTCCCGACTCTGTTTCATCCTCTTCTGCTTCTTCCAAATCATTCGATCAATACAAGGTAATCCGCCGCAATGGTTCGGTGGTTGTCTTCGAGCCGTCCAAGATTTCAATCGCATTGACCAAGGCGTTCATTGCGGTGAACGGCGGTCAGGGTGCCGCGTCCGCGCGCGTGCGCGAGATGGTCGAACAATTGACCAATGGCGTTGTCTCGGCGCTGTTGCGCCGCCACCCGCATGGCGGGACCATGCATATCGAGGACATACAGGACCAGGTCGAGCTGGGTTTGATGCGTTCCGGCGAACACGATGTTGCGCGCACTTACGTGCTGTACCGTGAAGAGCGCGCGCGTTCACGCGCCAAGTCAAAGAACAAGGAGCCGGCGCAAGTCATCAATGTCACCGGCGTGGACGGCCTGGCGCGCCCGCTTGATCCGGAGCGCCTGTCCGCATTGGTTCAGGAAGCATGCGCAGGACTGGGCGACGTGGTTTCGGCGGATGAGGTTCTCAGGCTGATGCTCAAGGATCTTTACGATGGCGTGGCGCTGCATGAGGTTCGCAAGTGCCTGGTGCTTTCCGCGCGATCGCTGATCGAGAAGGAGCCGGCCTATAATTTTGTTACCGCGCGCCTGCTGTTGAATACCATTTGCAGCGAGACGCTGGGCGAAGAAGTGGCGCCCGGTGAAATGGCGACGCGTTATGCGACCTATTTTCCCAAGTTCATCAAGCAGGGTATCGCGGCAGAGTTGCTGGATCCGCGCCTGGGGCAGTTCGACCTGAAGCGTCTGGCCACGGAGCTGGATGCGCAACGAGATTTTCAGTTCGGTTATCTTGGTCTGCAGACTTTATATGACCGCTACTTCCTGCATATCGAAGGAAAGCGCATCGAATTGCCGCAGGCTTTCTTCATGCGTGTCGCGATGGGGTTGGCGCTGAACGAGATAGACCGGGAGGCGCGCGCGGTGGAATTTTATCGCCTGCTATCCAGTTTCGATTTCATGAGCTCGACCCCGACGCTGTTCAATTCCGGCTCGCAGCGTTCGCAATTGTCCTCGTGCTACCTGACCACGGTGGCGGATGATCTGGACGGTATCTACGAAGCTATCAAGGAAAACGCGCTGCTCGCGAAATATGCCGGCGGCCTCGGCAACGACTGGACGCCGGTGCGCGCGCTGGGTGCGCACATCAAGGGAACCAACGGGCAATCGCAGGGCGTGGTGCCGTTCCTCAAGGTGGTGAACGATACCGCCGTCGCGGTGAACCAGGGCGGCAAGCGCAAGGGCGCGGTGTGCGCCTATCTGGAAACCTGGCATCTGGATATCGAGGAATTCCTCGACCTGCGCAAGAATACCGGCGACGACCGCCGCCGCACCCACGACATGAACACCGCCAACTGGATACCCGATCTGTTCATGAAACGCGTGATGGAGGGTGGTGACTGGACCCTGTTCTCGCCATCCAACGTGCCCGATCTGCACGACAAGTATGGCGCAGATTTCGAGCGTGCCTATACCGCCTATGAAGCAAAAGCCGCCAGCGGTGAGCTCAAGCTGTTCAAAAAGGTTGCTGCGGCCAGTCTGTGGCGCAAGATGCTGACCATGCTGTTCGAGACCGGTCATCCGTGGATCACCTTCAAGGATCCGTGCAACATCCGTTCGCCACAGCAGCATGCCGGCGTGGTGCACAGCTCCAACCTTTGCACCGAGATCACGCTGAATACCAGTGATAGCGAAATTGCGGTTTGCAATCTCGGTTCGATCAATCTCGTCGCGCACCTGTATCCAAAAGGACATGAAAAAGCCGGGCAGATCAACCATGACAAGTTGCGCAGTACCGTGAATACCGCGATGCGCATGCTGGACAACGTGATCGACATCAATTACTACGCAGTCGACAAGGCGCGCAATTCCAACCTCAAGCATCGTCCCGTCGGACTCGGTATCATGGGTTTCCAGGACTGTCTGCACGAATTGCGCGTGCCCTACGCGTCCGCTGCGGCGGTCGAATTTGCCGACCGTTCCATGGAGGCGGTGTGTTACTACGCCTACTGGGCTTCCACCGAACTGGCCGAAGAGCGCGGCCGTTATGCGAGCTATCGCGGCAGTTTGTGGGACCGCGGCATCCTGCCCCAGGACACGCTGGAGATGCTGCGCCAGGAGCGCGGCGGCTATCTCGAAGTGGATATGTCATCCAGCATGGATTGGGATGCGTTGCGCGTCCGGATCGGACAGCATGGCATGCGCAATTCGAATTGCATCGCGATCGCCCCAACCGCAACCATTTCCAACATTATCGGCGTGTCGGCCTGCATCGAGCCCACCTACCAGAACATCTTCGTGAAATCGAACCTGTCCGGTGAATTCACCGTGATCAACGAGCGCCTGGTGTCGGATCTCAAGCAGCTGGGCCTGTGGGATGAAGTAATGATCGCCGACCTGAAGTATTTTGACGGCACGCTGGCGAAAATCGACCGTGTCCCGGCCGAGTTTCGCAATCTTTACGCAACGGCGTTTGAAGTTGAGCCTGGCTGGCTCATTGAGGCGGCATCGCGTCGCCAGAAATGGATAGACCAGGCCCAGTCGTTGAACATTTACATGTCCGGCGTATCCGGACGCAAGCTGGACGAGACCTACAAGCTGGCATGGTTGCGCGGGCTGAAGACGACGTATTACCTGCGCACGATGGGCGCGACCTCGGCGGAAAAATCCACCGGAAAAGCCGGCGCGTTGAATGCGGTCCCGACCCACGGTGGCGAAACGGAGGAAGCCAAGTTCTGCTCGATTGACAATCCGGAGTGCGAGGCATGCCAATAGGCGGGCCCGCACTCCGGATTGCGGCGAAAGCTCTCGTGCCCGGAGGGTGTGCGCACGTTGCACACCTGCACGGCGGACTCGGCCCGCTCCAGGCGCGCCTTCTTCCAGATCAGCACGGCGATGGTCTTCCACCAGCACTTGCTCGAGCGCGTCGGCCGGCGGGCGCGCCGCGAGCAGGCCCGCGTAGAGGCGAAAGAACTGGCCCGGGTCTTCGCCCAACTCCCTGGCCGCCTCCCAATAAAAGTATTGAACGTCGGAGTAAAGCCCGTGCTTGAGGGCGTTGCGGCTGGAGTGCCGCTTGCCGCGACAAGTGCGCGGGCCAGAGGACTTGCGGGAATTCTCCCGGCGCGCTTCGGTCTGCGCCGGACTTGGATTTCTGCTTTGCATCGCTATTCTCCCTTCACACTTGACTGGTAGGGGCGGTTCGCGAACCGCCCTTCCGGCTTCGAGGGTGACTGATTCCGTACGGGCACGCCATGGCGTGCCCCTACGTCGAAAACCCCAAACCGCCAACCACCCCCACCCCCTCCTGACCCCAGGAGGGGAAGTCCCTAGATCTACTAGCCTATCAGGTCGGCGTGAGAGAGTGGGAAAAGCTGCAACAGATGAGAATATTTATTTTTAGTGCAATGGAATCAAGGGGTTGGCGAGGCTAGAAAGTTTCACATTGTGAAAATCGGGGCCTGGACTGTGGCATTTTGACACATATATGCAGAAAACTGCATATTTCGCTAGGGTTCTGGCGCAGTGCGATTTTTCATCTCCTTGCGGATCAGGTCGGGATTGTCCAGAGGTTCGCCGGGCTTGGCCGCGAGGCCCGGCTCCTTCACTTTCGCCGGGTCGAAGATGCGCGTGTCGGAAGGCAGCGTGTCGTAAGGGGTGAAGTCCGGAGTGTTGGCAAACATGTC
>CAVWTZ010000115.1:0-9286 GCA_963757485.1 uncultured beta proteobacterium | reverse complement strand
ACGCTCAATCTCGATGCACAGGGTAACCCGAATGCAGTCTGGATATTCTCGATAGACGGCACGCTTACCACCGGAGCCCCGGGCGGCAATATCGCCTTCGTTGGCGGTGTCGGATCGGCCAAGAATGTCTATTGGAGGGTGGCCGGCGCAACGAGTATTGGAGGGAACACCGCCTTCATTGGCAATGTATTCGATCAGGGAACCGTGGCTGTGCTTGCCGGCGCCAAGATAACAGGCAGCTTGTTCTCGGCAACTGGAAGCGTAACCTTGATCTCTGACAACATTACAAAGCCGTAATAGCGCATTGCGGTGTCAGGACAGCTGTAAGGCAATGAAAAAAGGCCATCTCGCGATGGCCTTTTTTTGTTCTACGGATCTACTTTAGGAATATTTGTTTTATGTGCGCTAGCGCACGGAACGGAGTGCACGGAAGTGGAATAGTGCAATCGGTGTGACTTGTGCCTTGGTTGCGGTTGATTCGATTTTGCATTGGAACAAACCAAACCAAGGCTCGCATCGTCGCAAAGCATGTCAACAGCGAGTATTGACGTAGCACATCAGGATAAATACCGACAAGGAGTCGGTCGATTGCACCGATGCTTTTCGGGATTCGATAAAAAAGGAGAAGTAAAATGAACAGATTCGAAGGCGTTACCAAACCACTGCAGTGGTTCATGGCATTACTGCTGGTCGCTGTTGCGGCGGGATGCGGTAGTGGAAGTATCGATCCGATACTGGGCGGGGGGGGCGGCGGCGCACCCACTACCGTGACAGCTGACACGACCAAGCCCCGCGTGACGCTTACTGTCCCTGCTAATGGGGCTCTCAGCGCGCCAGCCAACACCAAGATCACCGCCACTTTCTCCAAGGATATGGCCCCTGCAACGATCACCTCTGCAATTTTTACTTTTGCACAAAGCGGCGTACCGGGAAACTTGGGCGAGGGACCAGTGACTTACACAGTTAGCAGCAGAACCGCGAGCTTTAAGCCCACCGTTGATCTGACTCCAGGTATGGTCTATGTTGCCACGATCACCACTGCGGCCACAGACCTGGCAGGTAATCCGCTGGCGGGCAATCAAGCCGCCTTGCCCAATGCAAGCAACTATGTGTGGAGCTTCACTGCCGCAGCGGCAAACTCCGCGCCGCCCAAAATTACGCTGGAAAACCCGGCCAATCTTGCCACAGGTGTGGCGATCAACAGCACCGTCAATGCAACGTTCAGCGAGGCGATGGATCCTTCAACGATCAGCGCTACAACCTTTTCGGTTGCACAAAGCGGTGTACCGGCAACATTAACCGGGGCATATACTTATGATCCGGTGGCCAACGTTGCGACCTTTACGCCATCGAGCAAGCTCGCAGCCAACACTACCTATATCGCCACGATCACGACTGGTGCCTCCGATCTGTCAGGCAATGCATTGGTAGCCGGATCTCAACCGAATCCATGGACCTTTACCACAGGTTCCGGACTCGCACCCGGTGCGGTAGCGCTAGGTTCGGCCAGCACTTTCGGACTCATGGCAACCTCTGCGATTACCTGTGTTCCCACTTGTATCATAAACGGGGACGTTTCGTTGGCTCCAGGCACTTCAATAAGCGGACCTCCAACGGTAAACGGGACGATACACGTCAATGATACCGTGGCTTTGCAGGCCGAAAACGACCTGTTGGCCGCTTATAACTTCGCCAAGGGCCTGCCACCAGGAACAACCATCTCTGGCGGTGCGGATTTGGGTGCGTTATATCCTTCAGGTATCCCGCCGGGCACCTATACATCCGGCAGCACAATGCTGGTCTCTACCCCTCTCGTTCTCGATGCGGGTGGTAACGCGAATGCCGTCTGGGTGTTCCAGATCGGTTCATCGCTGACTACGACCGCCAATGTAACGCTGGCTAACGGCGCTCAGGCCAAGAACGTGTTCTGGGTTCCCACTGCGAGTGCGACTATAGGATTGGGTACGACCTTCGAGGGAACCATCCTTGCTGGCGTGAGCGCCACTGCAGTGACAGGCGCCACGATCAACGGCCGGATACTGGCCGGTGCGATCGGTGCCGGCACGATTGCCCTGCAGTCGGGTACTACCGTTAACGTCCCTGCCCCGTAATGGGCGGCACTCGATGAGTTGCACCAAATTATTTTGGAGAAAAACATGAAGAACTTGAAAAAAGTAGCAAAATCGGTAGGGGCGCTGGGCTTGCTGGGATGTGCTGTAATGAACAGCCCTGTCGCGGTTGCGGACGATTCATTCTGGTACGGCGGGATCAACCTTGGCCAGTCAAAATCAAGAATCGACGATAATCGGATCATCGCCCAGCTGCCGGGCTCGGTCTCGATGAACGATAATAACACTGATACTGCCTATAAGCTTTTTGGCGGCTACCAGTTCAACAAGAATTTTGCCCTTGAAGCGGGCTATTTCAATCTGGGCCAGTTCAGCTATACGGCGACCACGGTACCGGCGGGAACACTGAACGGAAATATCAAGCTCCAGGGCTTGAATCTCGATGCAGTCGGCATATTGCCTCTTGCTGACAAATTTTCTGTATTTGGCCGGCTGGGTTTGCAATACGCTCAAGCCAAGGATAATTTCACCAGCTCCGGGGCGGTTAACGTGCCGACGAATCCGAATCCCAGCCATAGCGCTCTCGACTACAAAGCCGGCGTGGGGGTTCAATATGATTTCACCGAATCGCTCGGGATGCGCGCCGAGGCCGAACGCTACCGGATTGATGATGCGGTGGGCAACAAGGGCAACATCGACATGTATTCGGTCGGCCTGGTCTATCGCTTCGCCGCCCCTGCTCCCGCACCACAAGCGGCAGCGCCCGCACCTTACGTTCCGGCAGAGCCGGTGGTAATCCTCGTGCCGGTGGTAAAGCTGCAAAAGTACTGCAGCGTACTCGACCTCCAGTTCGATATCAAGGGTGACGAGATTCAGCCACAAGACAAAGAGAAACTCGCTGTATTGGGGACTTACATGAACAAATACCCGGACACCACGGCGGTAATCAATGGCTATACCGATGATGTCGGAACCAGTGAGTACAACCAGAAACTTTCCCAGCGGCGCGCTGACAGCGTCGTGGATTACCTGGTGAATGATCTGCACGTCGCCCCTTCCCGTCTCAAGGCAGTGGGATATGGGGAATCGCGCCCGGTAGCGTCGAATGCCACCACGGCAGGCCAGCAGGCTAACCGCCGCGTCGATGCGGTCATTGCGTGCGCGACGGATATCGCCGGACTCAAGGTGGCTCCGGCCAGGATCACAATGGCGATGCAAATTGACTTCGATCCCTATAAGGTCGAAGTCCAACCGGAGTACCGTGACGGTCTGCGCCAGGTAGCAGATTTCCTGAAAGCGAATCCTTCCGTCACCGCAACGGTGGAAGGAAACGCCGACAGATTCGTCGGTATAGGCTCCAACAAGGTGCGGGTCGGCCCCAATGAAGTAACGAAACTTTCCGAGGAGCGCGCGCAGAGCGTGGTGAATTACCTGGTAAGCCTGGGTGTAGCTCCGTCGCGGCTGTCCTCGGAAGCATTCGGCAGCACCCAACGTGTCGCCTACGGCACCACCCTCGACGGGCAGCAGGAAAACCGCAGGGTCAACATTATCCTCAACTACCCAAACAGGTAACAGCTGGCAGGTAGCATCCGGAAAGGGCTTGGTCGCTTTTGACCAAGCCCTTTCTTCGTTATGCCAAGACTAACTAGTCAAGGTACCCGGGGCACAGGCTTCCTTTGCACAAGAAACATCTGGTAATCGCGCTGGCTGATTCAGGTTCATTCAAGTCATCTCAATACAGTGTCGGTTAAACGTAGGGGCACGGGCTACGCACGTTGCGATTTTTTGCTTTAACCAAAGTGCGCCGTTTTTGACTTTTACCTCGTAACGCTCAGCAGTCTTGCTGCGGGGGCAGATCAGAACGCCCAAGGCAATTTATCAGGCTTACCAAAAAATATTTGGTGTTATGTGCGTTAGCGCACAGAAAGTCCGCGACGAAATAGGGATAGTGACATTCATATAACCTGTTTTTGATATCTGGCTGAGTCATTTTTGAATTGCACAGACCATGATTGGTGACAACCAGGTGGCCCTTGAAAACACCGATATTTTTTGAACACATTATCTTAGGAGAAAAAAATGAGCAAATTCGAGAGTCTTACCAAACCACTGATGTGGTTCATGGGATTACTGCTGGTTGCTTCTGCGGCCGGATGTAGTGGCAGCAATCCAATCCTGGGCGGAGGCGATATCAATGCCGTTCCGGTCCCGCCCACGGTGACTGCAGTAGCCCCGGCCAACATTGCCACCGCTGTACCGATCAACACAAAAATAATCACAGCCGCCTTCAGCAAGGCAATGACTGGCACGACGCTCAACACAGCAAGCTTTCTGCTGGAATGCCCTGCCGGAACGCCCGTAACAGGCACGGTTACCTATCTGTCAGCAGGCAATTTGGCAACGCTTACACTTCCGACAACCCCCAATCTTCCGCCCAGCACTGTATGTAAGGCAACGGTTACCACCGCGGCCCAGGACGCGACAGGCCTTGCAATGGCCAGCAACTTTGTGTGGACCTTCACTACGGGTGCAACACCGGATACGACCAAGCCCGGAGTGGCACTCACGGTCCCGGCCACGACGACTCCTGGCCCGACTCCCAACGTGCCGGCCAACACTGCAATCACCGCAGTCTTCACGGAGGAAATGGCCCCGGCAACGCTCGCTTCTCCAGCAACGAGTTTTACGCTGACATGTGCGGGTACGCCGGTTACGTCACCGGCAGCTTGCGCAACTCCTTCACCCGCAGGCACGGTAAGCTACACACCCGGCAGCAGAATCGCGACCTATACGCTGACGCCAGTTGGAACATTGCTTGAAGCCGGCAAGACCTATACCGCCACGATCAAAGGAACAGGCACTGCCCCGGCCACGGACCTGGCGGGCAATCCACTGGCAGGCATTTCAACCGCTCCTGCCACGGCAAACGACTATGTGTGGACCTTTGTCGTCGCAAACCCAGACAAGACTCCGCCCACCATAACTCTTGAAAACCCTGCTAATGTTGCCACCGCTGTGGCGATCAACAGCACCGTCAACGCGACGTTCAGCGAGGCGATGGATCTGAGCGCAGCAACTTTCACGGTGCGACCCAGCGGTCCCCCGCTGGGAACGCTGGTACCAGGAACATGGGCCTATGATCCAGTGAGCATGATTGCGTCCTTTACACCAACAAGCCCTCTCGCAAGCAGCACTCAATATACCGCGACGATCACCGGGGCCAAGGACTTGGCAGGCAATCCATTGTCGACGGTTGTTTCGACAGTGGCACCGATTAATAAACCGAATCCATGGACCTTCACCACAGGTTCGGGACTCGCACCCGGTGCAGTACCGCTTGGTTTGGCCGGCACTTACGGGATCATGGCAACCGGCTCGACCAGCAGCACCGGTGCCAGCGTGGTAAATGGCGATGTTGCGCTGAACCCGGGCACTTCGCAGGGTATACCTCCGGCACAGGTGAACGGCACGATAAACGTTGATAATGCAGCGGCTATAGCCGCCCAAACCGCCCTGCTGGCCGCTTACAACTTCGCCTGGGCCCAACCGTCGGACTTCACCATGATTCCTGGCGCGGACCAGGGTGCGGCATTCCCTTACACTGGTCCTCTCGTTGGAGGTACTGGAGGCATGGCACCTGGCGTCTATACATCAGCCAGCACGATGTTGATCAACACCCCTCTCACTCTCAACGCAGGGGGCAATGTGAATGCAGTGTGGATCTTCCAAATCGGTTCATCGCTGACTACTGTTACTGGGACTCCGGGAGGCAATATTTTGCTGGCTAACGGGGCTCAGGCCAAGAACGTGTTCTTCGTTCCTGTTGCGGCTGCGACTATAGCAGTGGGCACGACCTTCAATGGAACCATACTGGCTGGCGGAGACGTCACTGGTCAGACTGGCGCCACGATAAACGGCAGAATGTTGGCCGGAGCGAGCGGTACCGGCGTGCTTACTTTGGACAATACTACTGTTAACGTACCTGCCCCGTAAGGCTTGAGGTATCCGATATGAAAACTGGACAAGTTACATCAACCGGAAGCTCCCCTCTTCAGGGGGGAGCCAACCTTAGGCCCATGCCTTTGAAATTGGCGGCACTCAATGAGTTGCACCAAGTTATTTTGGAGAAAAACATGAAAAACATGAAAAGAGTAGCTAAAACCGTAGGGGCGCTGGGTCTCGTAGGATGCGCTGTAATGAGCAGCCCATATGCAGTGGCTGGCGATGATGCAGGCTGGATCGCCGGGTTGAACGTCGGCCAGTCGAGGGCGAAAATAGACGACGACCGGATCACCTCCAGTCTGTCTGGAGCTGGTCTTGGCACGACCTCGATAAGCAATGACAGCACCGACTACGCGTACAAATTATTCGGCGGGTACCAGTTCAACAAGAATTTCGCCCTTGAAGCGGGGTTTTTCGATCTGGGCCAGTTCGGTTATACGGCGACCACGTCACCGCTGGGAACACTGAGCGGCAATATCAGACTCAAAGGCGTGAATCTCGACTTGGTCGGCATACTGCCTCTTGCAGATCAATTTTCCGTGTTTGGCCGGCTGGGCATGCAGTACGCTCGAGCCAAGGACAGTTTCACCACCTCCGGAGCAGTAGCTGCGCTGACGAACCCGGATCCCAGCAAGGACGCTCTAAACTACAAGGCCGGCGTGGGGGTTCAATATGATTTCACCAAATCCGTCGGCTTGCGCGTCGAGGCGGAAAGCTACCGGGTCAATGATGCCATCGGCAACCTGGGCAACATCAACTTGTACTCGGTCGGCCTGGTCTTCAAGACGGGCGAGGAGAACGCTCCGCCCCCCCGCCCAGCCAGGGTAGCGGCAGCACCTTACGTTCCGGCACCGGTGCCGGTCATCGTGCCGGTGGTAAAGCTGCAAAAGTACTGCAGCGTACTCGACCTCCAGTTCCCTATCAAGGGAGACGAGGTTCAGCGTGACGACAAAGAGAGACTCGCTGTATTGGGGACTTACATGAACAAATATCCCGATACCACTGCAGTGATCGAGGGTTACGCCGACAATGTCGGGACAAGTGACTACAACATGAAACTTTCCCAGCGGCGCGCGGACAGCGTCGTGGATTATCTGGTGAATGAGCAGCACATCGCCCGTTACCGGTTGACGGCAGTGGGGTATGGAGAAGCACGCCCGATTGCTGACAACAGCACCACGGCAGGCCAGCAGGCTAACCGCCGCGTCGATGCTGTCATCGCGTGCGCGACGGATATCGCCGGACTCAAGGTGGCTCCGGCCAGGATGACAATAGCGATGCAAATAGACTTCGATCCCTACAAGGTCGAAGTCCAACCGGAGTACCGTGACGGTCTGCGCCAGGTGGCAGATTTCCTGAAAGCGAATCCTTCCGTCACCGCAACGGTGGAAGGAAACGCCGACAGATTCGTCGGTCTAGGCTCCAACAAAGTGCGGGTCGGCCCCAATGAAGTGACGAAACTCTCCGAGGAGCGCGCGCAGAGCGTGGTGAATTACCTGGTAAGCCTGGGTGTAGCTCCGTCGCGGCTGTCCTCGGAAGCATTCGGCAGCACCCAACGCGTCGCTTACGGCACCACCCTGGACGGGCAGCAGGAAAACCGCAGGGTTAATATCATCCTCAACTACCCGAAATGAAAGCAGCAGCAAGGGCTTGGTCGCTTTCGACGAAGCCCTTGCTGTTTGTCTGGCACGTCTCCACAGAAAGTACGTTTTCGACAGGCCACGCAAGGTGTCCTGGTTGAGCAGTGCGTAACCGAGCAAAGGAAAGCAGAATGAAAATTTCACAGGGTTTCAAGTTGGCCGGTGTATCGATGCTATTGGCAGTCGGTCTTGCCGCATGCGAAAAGCCGGGACCGGCAGAGACCGCAGGCAAGCAGATAGACCAGACTGCGGACAAGGTCGGTAAAAAAATAGGCGCGGCAGCCGACACCGTCGGAGACAAATTGGGCGCCCAAGGCGCGAAAGCCGGTGTGGCCATCGATGACGCCGAGATTACCAGCAAGGTCAAGGCAGCCATTTTTGCCGAGCCCGGCCTGAGGACACTGCAGATCAGTGTTGATACCGTAAAAGGCGTGGTGACATTGAGCGGATCTGTCGATACACAGTCGAACAGCAACAGGGCCAAAGAGCTGGCAAGTGCCGTGGCCGGCGTGAACGGTGTCGAAAACCGGCTGGTCGTCAAGTCGAATTAATGATGTTGCTTTGTCATCCGGCGATAAAGGAGAACAAGATGGAAATCAAAGATGCATATAAACAAAAGATGGAGGCGCAGCTGAAAGAATGGGACGCTCAGATAAAACTTTTGGAAGCTAAGGTGGAGAGTGCGGGCGCCGACATCAGGGTCAAGCGCGCCAGGCAACTTGACGAGCTGCGTGCCAAACAGCGTGCGGCATCCGAAAAAATGAAGGAACTGGGCAAGGCCAGCGGCGCGGCTTGGGAACAGGTCAAAATAACTGCCGACAAAATCTGGGATGAACTCAAGGCCGGCGTAGAAGATGCTCATTCCAAATTCAAATGAAGCGGTTGTGTCCCGGGTGATCGTCCAATCCGGAAGCCTTTGACAGTCCGCATGACAGCGCCTGAAAGATGAACTTGAGACTGATGCTGGTAGTTATTCTCGCAAGCATGGCGGTGCTGTTTATCGCGCAAAATTCCAATGTGGTCGAGATCGGCTTTCTGTTCTGGCGTGCCTCGATGTCGAGCGCGTTGCTGATATTTTTTACATTGATGATCGGGTTTCTGTTGGGTTGGTTCCTGCACAGCTACCTGTTGTACCGAAAGTCCAGGGGTGGGTCGGCTTATTCACGCTGAACCAGACCCGGCAACGACTCCCGCCTTGATTTGCCCGAACTGGTTTTGTGGTATGGACGGACACTGGTGGAGCCCATCGCCGCCCGGTTGCCCGATGATTAATCTAAGGAGAAAAAAATGCATACACGTTTCAAGCGCATGACCAGCCGCCTGCTGATCGCCGCTGTGTTGAGTCTTTCCGTGCCGCTCCAGTCGACCTATGCCGTCATGGTGCCAACCGACCGGGCGGCGCCATCCGTTCGGTCCCAATCCGAACGCGAGCGTATCAACACCTTCCTTGACCGTGAAGATGTGCGCAAGGAAATGCAGGCTCAAGGGATTGATGCAAATGCCACCAAGGCGCGCGTGGCTGCGCTGACTGACGAAGAGGTGCACACGATTGCGGGCAACATGGACAAATTGCCC
>CAVWTZ010000114.1:0-29774 GCA_963757485.1 uncultured beta proteobacterium | reverse complement strand
GGAACAGTCGCCCGACCACATCGCCCATGAACAGCAGCGGGATCAGCACGGCGATCAGCGAGAAGGTCAGCGAGATGATGGTGAAGCCGATCTGCTTGGCGCCTTTCAGGGCGGCTTGCAGGGGTGGGTCGCCGCGCTCGATATAGCGGGAAATATTCTCGATCATCACGATCGCATCATCCACCACGAAACCGGTGGCGATGGTCAATGCCATCAGGGTCAGGTTGTTGATCGAGAAGCCGGCCAGATAGATCACGCCGAAAGTGCCGATCAGCGACAGCGGCACGGCCATCGCCGGGATGAATGTTGCCCGGACGCTGCGCAGGAACAGCCAGATCACCAGCACCACCAGCACCACCGAAAGCATCAGTTCGAATTTCACATCCGAGATCGCGGCGCGTATCGTCACGGTGCGATCCGAAAGTATGGTCAGGTCGGTGGCGCCGGGCAGGGTCTTGCGCATCTGCGGCAACAATTCCTGGATGCGGTCGACCACGGCGATCACGTTTGCGCCCGGCTGGCGCTGCACATTGATCACGATGCCGGGTTTGTGGTTCACCCAGGCGGCGAGCAGGGCATTCTCCGGACCCTGGACCACCGTCGCCACGTCGCCAAGATGCACCGGCGCACCCTTGTTGTAGGCGATCACGAGGTTGCGATAGTCGTCGGCCGATTGCAGCTGGTCGTTGGCATTGATGGTCGACGCGCGCAGCGGTCCGTCGAAACTGCCCTTGGGCGTGTTGACGTTGGCTGCAGTGATCGCCGCCTGAACGCTGGCCAGGCTCAGTCCGTACGAGGCAAGCATGCGGCCGTTGACCTGCACCTTGACGGCAGGGCGTTGGCCGCCGCTCAGGGTGACCAAGCCCACGCCGGTCACCTGGGAAAGTTTTTGCGCCAACCGCGTGTCGGCGATATCCTGCAGTTCTGTGAGCGGCAGCGTGTCCGAGGTCAGGCCCAGCGTGATCACCGGCGCATCGGCCGGGTTGACCTTGGCGTAGATTGGCGGGGAGGGCAGATCCGTCGGCAGGAACGTGGTGGCCGCATTGATCGCCGCCTGCACTTCCTGTTCGGCGACATCGAGCGACAGGCTCAGGTCAAAACGCAGGGTGATCACAGAGGCGCCGCCAGAACTGGCGGACCACATCTGCCCGAGTCCGGGCATTTGCCCGAATTGCCGTTCCAGCGGAGACGTGATCGATGAAGTGATGACGTCCGGGCTGGCGCCGGGATACAGCGTCGTCACTTGTATTGTCGGATAGTCCACCTCGGGCAGGGCGGATTGCGGCAACAGGCTGTATCCGACGAAACCGCCCAGCAACACCGCAACCATCAGCAAGGTGGTGGCGATGGGCCGCAGGATGAAGATGCGCGACGGGCTGGGCTCGCCTAGATCGCTGGACAGCAATTCGCTCGATATATGATCCCCGTGGTCGGGGTTGGCTGCAGAATCAGATAAGTTCCTTTGGGGCGAATTTCCTTGCGCGGCGGTGCTTGCCTGGTCCGGCCGTTTGTCACCATTCATGTTGGCGGCGCCCGATGCTTTGTATTACCGGATTTGTCGGTATTCTTGTGGTCCGGTGTACCTGATTGGACAGACTTGGCCGCCCCGTACTCTGCAACGACTGTAACCGTGCTGCCGTCCTTCAACCGGTCCAGCCCGTCGGTGACGACACGGTCGCCAACCTCGAGCCCGGAATCGACCGCGGTGTAATCCAGGTTGCTGGCACTGGTCGTGACTTTGCGCACCACGACCTTGTCACTGTTGTCGATCACGTACACGTAACTGCCGGGCGCACCGATCGCAATTGCCGCAGTGGGGACCACCACGGCGTCTTCCAGCGTGTCGACCAGCAGCCGGACGTTGACAAACTGGTTGGGGAACAATGCCATCCTGGCATTGGAGAACTCTCCCTTGAGCATCACCGTGCCGGTGGCCGGGTTGATCTGGTTGTCGATCGCGATGATCTTCCCGCTGTCCAGCTGTGCTTTGCGGCGCTGATCCCATGCCTGCACCGGCAGAGTCGGCTTTGGCGCGCATGCGCTCAAGGATCATCGGGAGCTGGGTTTGTGCAATGGCAAAGGTCACCGAGACCGGCTGCACCTGGGCGATCGTAACGATGGGGGTCGAGGCAGGCACGGTGCCGGTCAAGGCACTGGTGCCGCCGCCGATCGCACCGCCGGTGCCGACCATGTTGCCCACATCAACCTGGCGCAAGCCGACGATTCCCGAACTGGGCGCGGTGATCCGGGTCCAGTCGAGCTGCAGATTGGCGTTGTCCACGGCGGTCTTGTCTACCGCAACCGTGGCGATCAGCTGGGCAACCAGCGCGCGTTGATCGCTTACCTGCTGTTCCGCGATGGATTCCTGCTTGAGCAATGTTTCATAACGGGCCAGATCCGACTGGGCGCCGTCAAGCTGTGCCTGGTCCTTCGAAAGTTGCGCCTTTGCCTGGTCAAGCTGGATGCGGTAAGGTCGCGCGTCGATGGTGGCCAGCAATTGCCCGGCCTTGACCGATTGCCCCTCCTTGAAATCGATGCTTTCCAGCAATCCCGCCACGCGCGGCATGACGTTGACGTAATTGCGCGGTATGACCGTCCCCTGCGCATCGATCCATACCGGCATGGATTGTTTTTTCACGGTGGTTGCCGTGACCGGTATCGGGGCATTGGCCCCGGGTTGTTTCTCGGCGTTTCTGGCATAAGTCGGCAGCAGCGTGACGAGAGCCAATATCACGCCAGCCCCCGCAAAAATTCCATAACGACCGAAATACCTTTTCAATCCGTGCAATGGTTGACGCAATTCATGCGGCGGGGATTGTGCTTTCATCAGACGGTCCACTTCCTGTTAGTACTGGTTCCGGGCACTTCTGGCGTATTCATTATAAGAGCGATTATTGCGCCGCAGGAGGAGAAAATGGCCGGATCCGCTGCCGGTGAACACAAATCCCGCCACGAGGGCAACATCAACCTGGCGTTGTCTGAGGAGGCGGGAGCGGTCTTCCCATCCTCAGACAACCTCTCGGTAACAGAATTAAACGCCAATCAAACGGTACAGACGTTGCAATGACGACCCGGCCTGTTCATTGGCCAAAGAATTCCTGGATATTTACGATGCACCATGTTCATCGTGGTTCCGATCATGATCGTTTTCGCCACGATCCATTCCGTGGTGTTCATAGCCTGCGCCGTGCCTATGGTGAAGAAAAAGCTGTGCGGTCTGGTCAAGGACCTTGCGTTGGTCCGGCGTCAATGCTGCCTCCAGCTTGGCGGTCGCGTCTGCGATCTTGGTCATCTTGCTGGCCATTTCGGAAGCCCTGTCGGCATGGTAACGGGCAATGGTTGCCGCATCGGCGTCGTCAGCCGGCTTCTTTGCATTCAGGTCCGGCATTGCTTCGATGGATTTGGCAAAGTCCTCCCAAACCGCTTGCTGCGAGGCCTTGATTTCCAGGCGTTGTGCCAGCCTGTCCATCCTGGTCTTCATCCGTTCCTGCATATGTTGTTGCATTTGTTCCTGGGTTCATTTGCATATGGCCGCAATGATCAGCAGGATCGGCCATCGCAATCGAATTCAGCGAGGTAATCAGGATCGCCCCGGTAACTACAGTGGCCAGCAAGCCCAGCCTGGAATTCATGTCAGCTATTTTCATGTTGCTCTCCAGTTAAATTAAGTAAGAAATTTCCACTCGATGCATTCGGTCCTCGCTCGAGAGAACGCACGGTGCAATATATTCCATCCAGGTAAACACGGTATGTCCGCATTGTATGTATCCGGACATTTTTGTAAGTTCCTTGATACAAAATACTCATGAAGCAAGAAAATGTGGGTATTCAATTTTGCTTGGGCAGGATCAGCGTGGCCACCAGTCCTCCCTCGGGCGCATTTTCAAGGATCACATTACCCCCCTTGTTTTCTGGCCATGTCCCGGGCGATGGAAAGCCCGAGACCCACGCCGCCGGAATGGCGGTTGCGCGAGGAATCAAGCCGATAAAACGGTGCAAAGACCGCTTCAAGTTTGTCTTCGGGGATTCCCGGTCCCGCATCATGGATCGCAATCACAATCTTGTCGGCAGTCTCATCCATGGAAATGGTTGCGCTCTCTCCATAGCGCAGTGCATTTTCGAGCAAATTGTTCAGGCAGCGGCGCATCGCAACCGGTTGCAGTCTTGTCGGGCTGCACCTTGCCGGTCACCGTGATACCGTTGCCGCTCTCGTTGGCATCCTCGGCCAGCGAACGTACCAGCGCGTCCAGATCGAGCAGGCAGGCCGCTTCAGGCATTGCATCTCCGCGCAGGTAATCGAGTGTCATATCGATGATACTGGCCATTTCATTGATGTCATTCTGGACATCCAGTTTCAATTCATCCTGGGTGATCTTTTCCGCGCGCAGCTTGAGACGGGTGAGCGGTGTGCGCAAATCATGTGACACCGCTGCCAGAAACCGGGTGCGTTCTTCCATCTGCAGCTTGATCGCGACTGCATCTGGTTGAACACCCTGGAAGCCTGCCGCACCTCGGATGGGCCTGATGCCTCGTCGATCAGCGGGCTGTTCAGGTTCCTGCCCAGCTCGTCTGCCGCATTTGCGAGGCGTTTGATCGGATAGGTAAGCCAGCGCGCCGCGATCCAGGAAGTCAAAGCAACTGCCGCCAGTCGGACCGTGAAACCGTACAGTCTCAATGGATGGTGATGCGGGGACATGGACGGCTGCTCGATGCCAAGGCTGACCAATATCTCCCTTCCGGCAAAATAACTGACCGAGAGAATGGTAAACAGCAGCAAGAACAATCTTGCAAAAAGCGAATCAGGTATGGAAAATCTTCATCGGGTCACTTTCGCATCGAACAGATAGCCTTCCCCGCGCACGGTCTTGATCAGGGTCGGCGTCCGCGAATCGTCATTCAGCTTCTGGCGCACCCTGGAAACCAGGATGTCGATGCTGCGATCGAACACATCCATATCCCGTCCCCGGGCAGAATCGAGCAAAAACTCGCGGGTCAATATCCGGTTGGGGTGCTCGACAAAAACCGTGAGCAAACGGAATTCCGCGTTGGACAGGGGAATCACCAGTTCCTTCGGCGAAACGAGATGGTGCGTTACATAATTCAGGCGCCAGCTCATGAATTGCGCCTCGTTTTGTTCCTTGGCATTTTCACGGCTTCCGCGCGTCCTGCGCAGTATCGTCTGGATGCGGGCGACCAGTTCACGGGGCTCGAAGGGTTTGACGATGTAGTCGTCGGCGCCCAGTTCGAGGCCCACTACGCGGTCCATCGTCTCGCCCCGCGCGGTGAGCATCAGGATCGGAATGTCCGATTCGGAACGCAGGCGTCGGCACAGCGCAAGCCCATCCTCGCCGGGCAGCATCAGATCGAGTATGACCAGATCGAATGACGATTTGCCCAGCGCTTCGGCCATTGCCTTTCCGTCGGCCACTGCGACCACGGACATGCCGAAACCGGACAGATAGTCGCTCAGCAACTGGCGTATCTGGGTATCATCGTCAACCATCAGTATCGATAACATGACTACCCTTTCATTTCCTGGGTGTTGGTACAGACCGGATCAATGAGCATCGTGCTGCATATGGATCACGTCTTGTTAATCCCCTTGCGGGACCGGCATGATGGCGTTTTTCTGTATCGGCCGAATATCGTCTTTGTACAATTCACGTTACAAAATCCAGCCCGGCCTTGATTTTTCCGCAAGAAGGGCGGGGTGGAACAGCTCCATATCTTCATATATTGCCAAACTGGGCTATCCATCCGTCAAATATAACTTCATGTCGGAATACATCGGCTTTACAAGCTTAGGCCGCATCACTATAATGCGCGCTCTTTCGAGGTACCGGGGGTATAGCTCAGCTGGGAGAGCGCTTGCATGGCATGCAAGAGGTCAGCGGTTCGATCCCGCTTATCTCCACCAAAGAGCAAATTGAAAGTCAAAGTCCCCATCGTCTAGAGGCCTAGGACATCGCCCTTTCACGGCGGTAACACGAGTTCGAATCTCGTTGGGGACGCCAAATTACGCAAAAAGCCCGCACTGCAGCGGGCTTTTTGTCGTCTATTGGATCAAGTATCAAGGTATTCTTTTTTGTTTCTATTCGCTGTCGGCGCTTTCCGCCACAGGACAAACAACAGACTCAGCCGGCACAGTTGAGTCTGTTTTATACACCGGTACTGCGATACTTCGCCTATGCCGGGCTGGTTCGCCGCCGCCACAGGAAGTACAGCAACGGGATTACCAGCAGGGTCAGCGCGGTGGAGGCGAATGTCCCGAAAATGAGCGACACGGCCAGACCGCCGAACACGGGATCGGTAATCATGATCGCCGAGCCCAGGATAATGGCCAGCGCAGTCAGCAGTATGGGCCTGAATCGGATTGCCCCGGCCTCGATCACTGCTTCCTTCACGCTTAGACCGCGCGCTTCATGCTCGATAATGAAATCGATCAGCAGCAGCGAGTTTCGCACCACGATCCCTGCCAATGCGATCACCCCGATCATCGACGTTGCGGTGAAAGCCTGATGGGTAACCATATGCCCGGGAAAGACCCCGACCATGGTCAGCGGTATCGCACCCATCACGATCATCGGAATCACGAACGATTTGTAATAGCCGACCAGCACCAGATAAATCAGCACCAGCGCCACAATGAAGGCGCTGCCCAGGTCACGGAACACATCCAGGGTGAGCCGCATCTCGCCACCCCACAGGACCTGGTACTTGGTCAGGTCCCTGGGCTGGGCTTCGTTGAATCCCAGGTTTGCGGTCGTGAAATGCTCGCCGGCCACAGTTTTGTTATCCAGCATCTTGTTCGAGCGCGAGCACTGCATAGACCGGGCTGGAACGCAGCAATTCACCGCCGACCATCACGACCGGATGCTGATCACGGTCATAGATGGGCTTGGCAGCAACCACACGATTCATCGTGGCGATAGATGACAGGGGAACCTGCTGACCCATGGCATTGACCACCGCCAGCGATAATATCTGACCCGGCGATTGACGTTCGGAGGAGGGCAGACGCACAGTCAGGTTGATCGGCTCCCTGGCATCCTCGATATGCAGTGCGCCAAGCGAAAAGCCGCTGACATAATCATGTATCAGCTTGGCCACCTGTGCCGGCGCGATGCCGGCAAGTGCAGCCTTTTCGGCATCAACGTGGATCTCATAACTTTCCACGTCTGCCGTTACCGAATCATCGGCATTGATGATGCCGTAGATATTGTTGAAATCTTCCCTGACGACCGACGCAGCCGCGCGCAGCTTGTTGTAATCGGGGCCGTATAATTCCGCAAGGATTTGCGATTGCACCGGCGGACCCGGCGGCGTCTCGTACAGCTTGATCTGGGTATCGGGGAAACGCTTTCTGACCGGCATCAGCGCGTCATTCAGCGCGGATACGATCTCGTGCGAGCTTTCCGACCGGTCATGTTTGTCGACGAGATTGACACGGATCTGGGCAAGATTCGTCCCGCGCTTCAGGATGTCGCCGCGCACCAGCGCCGCAAAGTCCACTGTCGCGGTTACGCCGAGGTAGGTCTGGTAATCGACGACATGCCGGGTATGCGCGAGTACATCGCCAACGGCCCGTGCAACCTCGTCGGTACGCGCCAGAGCCGTCCCCGCAGGGGTGTCAACTTCAAGCAGGAACGTATTGGTGTTGTCGTTCGGCAGCATTTTCAGTTCCACGCCCAGCGCGCTAAGCGGGCCGTTCATGCCTGAAGGGCGGATGAACTGCCATAACGGCTGCAGCATCGCCAACAGAAGCAGCACTGCGACGATCAGGAAAAGCCAGTTGCGACGTTTGCCATCGTTGAGCAAAGGCGTGATCACGCTGACATAGGCGCGGTGCAAAGGATCTTGCGGACGGGCATCCCGTTCTTCCAGCGTGGGCGTTCTCTCCATTTCGGCCAATGCCTTGCCCTTGAGCATGCGGTAGGCCGCCCATGGCACCACCATATAGGCGATCAGCAGCGATGCGATCATCGCGACCGGCACGTTGAACGGGATAGGCTGCATGAACGGCCCCATCATGCCGGTGACGAAAGCCATCGGGATGAAAGCCAGAATCACGGCGATCGTCGCCACATTGGTGGGGTTGCCGATCTCGTTGGTGGCGAGTATCAGCGCTTCCTTGAAATTCGCGGCGCCGCCATGATGCAGATGGCGATGGATGTTTTCCACGACGACAATCGCGGCATCCACCAGCAGACCCAGTGACAGGATCAATGCGAACAGCGTGATGCGGTTCATGGTCTGGCCGGCAACCAGGCCCACGGTCAGCACGATGAACAGGATCAGCGGCACGGTCAGGGTCACGATGGCGGCTTCACGCCAGCCGAGGAAGAACAGCAATACGACGACAACCGAGGCGATCGCGATTCCCAGATGCTCAACCAGCGTATTCACCGCATCGTTCGCCTTCGCGCCATCGTCGCGCGTGACAGTAACGCTGACGCCTTCCGGAATGGCTTCGCGTTTGAGCGTTTCAAGTTTGGCAAGCACCGCGTTGGCAACGACTACAGCGTTGGTGCCGGCCTTTTTCGCGATGGCGATGGTGACTGCCGGCGCATCGCCGTTGAAAGCGGGATGCTGTTTGCCGGGTCCGAAGGCGAAGTGCGACGATGAGTCCACTTCAGCGGGACCGTCTTCGATGCGCGCCACATCCTTGAGGAACACCGGCCGGCCTCTTGGGGCGCCCAGCACGATGTCGCCCACTTCGCGGGCATTCTTCAGGAATCCGTTGAAGCGCAGCGGGGTATTCTGGTTGCTGTCGACCAGTTCGCCGGCGGGCATCGACATGTTGGTGGCATTCAGCATGCGATCCACCTGGTCAAGCGCAAGGCCGGCCGCGGCGAGCTTCTGTGCATCGATGTAGATGTTGACCGCGCGCGGACGTCCGCCGACGATCTCGGTGAAGGAAACGCCCGGAATATTGCGCAATTGCTCCAGCACATGCAGCGCCACATAACGCAACTCGTAGTCGCTCTGCTTCGTTGAAGCGAGCGTCAGCGTCATGATGGGCACATCGTCCACATTGATGGGTTTGACCATCGGCTGCATTGCGCCCGAGGGCATGCGATCCATGTTCTGCATCAGCTGGTTGTACAGCTTGACCAGGCTTTTTTCCTGGTCCTGGCCGACATCGAACTGCACCGTCACGACGCCGTAGTCGTTGACCGCGTAGCCGAAGGTGTGTTTCACGCCGGCCTGCGCGTTCATGATCGCCTCGAGCGGCTTGACGATGGTGTTCTCGACCTCGTCGGCCGTTGCGCCCGGCTTGGCGACGATGATATTGGCGGCAGGCACGACGATCTGCGGGTTGTACTCGCGCGGCGTCACCATCACCGCCACCAGCCCGACCAGCGTGATGGCCAGCATGATCATCGCAGTGATCTTGGAGGTCAGGAAGGTCTTCGCCAGCCGCCCAGCGATGTTCATGGGTTGATTGTCGTCACTCATGGGCGGTTGCTTCCGGTCAGATTGATCCGGTCGCCCGAATCGAATTCGGCGGTGTTGCTTACCGCGACTTGTTCCCTGGGATTGAGTCCGGCTTCGATTTCGATGATGCCGTCCCGCTCTCTGCCGGCCCTGACCATGCGATAGTGGGCGATGCCGTCAGCATCTACCACGAACACGCCGGTAATGCCCGCGCGTTTGAGCAGAGCCGCCTTGGGCACGCTGATACCCTGCCTGCTGCCCACGGTGAAGAGCACACGGGCGAAGGTGCCGCTGCTGTATCCCTTGATGCCGGGCACATCCAGTTTCACCAGATGGGTATGGGACGTCGCGTCCGCGGCTGAAACCAGCCGCACGATCCTGCCCGGCATTGCATTGCCGGCGATTTCAACCGTTGCGCTGCCTCCCATTTGCAGATGCGAGTAGGTTTCGTTGCTGACCGAGGTCTGGACCATCAGCTTGGCGGGGTTTTCCACTACCAGTATCGGCCTGCCAGGTGCGGCAAGGTCTCCGTTGTTTGCCAGCTTTTGCGTCACGACGCCATTGATCGGGGAGCGCACTTCCGCATAGCGCAATTGCGACTCGGCGGTATTCAAGCCTGCCTGGGCAGCATTTGCCTGGCTTTGCGCGATGTTGTACTGCAATTTGACCTTGTCGTATTGCACCTTCGGTATCGATTCCTCCTTGTACAGGTTGGAGAAACGCTCGAAGTCGGCTTTGGCGTCGCTCAGTGCCGCTTCTGCCTGGGCGACCCCGGCACGCGCCTGATCGACTTGCCCTTTTATATCTGTCGGATCGATCGTGAACAGCAATTGACCCGCCTTGACCGTGTCGCCTTCATGCACCGGGATGTCGCGGATATAGCCCATCAGCCTTGATGCCACCTGCACTTGCTGTTCGGAAATGACCGCGCCGGGTGTGGCGTCGGATACGGGAATTTCAGTCAGGCCAAGTGTAATCACCTGGGCGTTCACTGTTTTGATCTGAGCCGCCGCCGTTTGATCGTGAGGCTGGCAGCCTGCCAGCGAAAAGAACAGCGTTGCAGCTATGATCAGTGTTGATATGTCTTGCACTCTCATTATTTCTCTCCTTGATCCTGGGCGCATCACAATTGATCGCTATCGAGTTTTCCCACTGCGAGACGCAATGCGGAGCGTTGTAAGGTCAGCTGGTAATGCGCGGCCACTTCTTCTGCACGCGCCTGGTCGAGTTGTGCCTGTGCGGCCAGCACTTCGACCATGGTGGTGACGCCGTTCTCGTAGCGCTTTGCCACCAGCCGCTGTGCTTCCTCTGCCTGCGCGACCGCAGCAGTCTTCGCGCTGAGTCTTGATTCGGCCTCGGCCGACCCGCGCCACGCGTCCACCACCTGGAAGCGCACGCCTTCTTCGGCCTGTCTGAGCCTCGCCTGCAATTCTGTCCGGGATGCTTCCGCGCGTCCCACGGCACCGCGCGTTACGCCCATATCGAATATCTGCCACGAGAGGACGCCTGCTATGGTGTACGAGGACGCTTCCTGCTTGAATGTCGGCGCATTCCAGTCTTGTCTGACTATCGCATTGAAATGCGGGTAGTAGTCGGCTCTCGCCACTTTCACGCCGGCACCCGCCGCGTCCAGCTGGTTGCGCATTGCCATAAGGCCCGGGTTGGTTGCGACGGCCTCATCCTGCAGCTCCGCGACAGTTCCGCTCAGGGCCGCCGGCGTGAAATCGGGTCCGATCTCCAGTTTTTCATCCAGCGGCAAGCCCAGCAGCAAATGCAATTGGTCGATCGCGGCAGCTTCGCTGCGCTGTGCTTCTTCCCGGTTGACCTTGACGTTGGCAAGATTGACTTGCGCGAACAGCAAATCGCTCCTGACGACCACGCCCTCGTTCAGCAAATTCTGGGTGGTCTTGACGTAAGCCTCGGCGGCTGCCTCTGCCTGTTGCGCCACGTTGACGTAGGCGTGCGCGGTGTGAACACCCTGATAGGCCTGTATGACATGGAAGATGACCTGCTGGCGCGCTGCCTGATCGCCTTCCTGGGCCGCCTTGACGTAGGCATGCGCCTGATCGACATACCCCGAGACCATCCCGCCGTTATAGAGCGGTATCTGCAACTCCAGGCGTGTGTTGTAATTGGTTACCGGATCCGGATTGTTGAGATTGACCGGAGCAACAGAGAGTGCGCCGGGACCGGTAAACTGGCTTGCACCAAAGTCATTGAAGGTAGCATTGCGTTGCGACAGCTTGAGGCCGAAAGCATTCAGCGCATCATTGGTGCGTGTGCCGGTCACCGAAGCGGTGAGTTTGGGAAAATGCTGGCCCTGAGCCTGGCTCAATGCCGATTCCGCCTGCGCCAATTGTGACTGGCTGGCCAGAATGTCGGGGTTCTGCTTGAGTGCAATGTTTACACATTGTTGCAGATCCGCGCCGAATGCAAGGCCTGCCGTACACCACAAGAGTATCCCGCCTGCCAGCCTGCCCAAGCGCGACTTACTCAATAGATTCATATGAACATCTCCAATCCGTCCTGCAATTCGTGATATTACACAACAATATGGCCATTATATAATGAAATGCTAATATACTACCAGCAGTTTCTGGTTGGCTTACACTTCAATGTTTTAAAATTGAGCGTTGGAGCAGCTTGCAGAGCAATTTATTGGTGCAATTTGATATCCTAGTCCGATTTCCGGGAACTTCCTAATGCCATCTGAAACTTCGGCTTGCTGCATGCCCGGAAATTGCGAAGGTGAATCTTTTTCGGAAATTTTCCTCAGATACACATTAATGAACTCTTGCAGTCCAGAATAAAAGATGAGCAAAGCATTCACGCGCGAACCAGATACCGCCGATGACGAGGACACGCTGCCGGCAGCGGAGTTGCCGTCGGGCGTCAAGAACTACATCACCCCGGGCGGATACCGGAAGTTGCAGGAAGAACTCGAACACCTGTGGAAGGCAGAGCGCCCGGCATTGGTCAAAACCATCACTTGGGCGGCCTCCAACGGTGACCGCTCGGAAAATGGCGACTATATCTACGGAAAGAAGCGCCTGCGCGAAATTGACCGCCGTGTGCGTTTCTTGCGCAAGCGGCTGGAACTGGCCGAGGTGGTTGATCCGGCACAACGCGGCGGGTGCGATCAGGTATTTTTCGGTGCGACGGTGACGGTTTGCGATCGCAACGGTTGCGCAAGCACATACAGCATCGTGGGCGTGGACGAAGCGGACGTGTCAGCCGGCCGGATCAGCTGGGTTTCCCCGCTGGCGCGGGCCCTGCTCAAGCTGAGCGAGGGCGAAGTGGCTACCTTGCGCACCCCGACCGGAATCAACGAGCTTGAAGTGGTCAGCGTCGTTTATTGCATGCTGGATTGAAGAGCGGGCGGCAGCTTTACGCTTTACCGGAAGTTTGTTATGTTGCGGGCCTGATAATAAATGGCTGAGCCAAACCACCCGGATACCTGTACGATAATCCTGTACTGTCAAAAACCAGACAACGAATTCCAGACAACGAATTAAAGGACACCGCCATGAAAAAAATTGAAGCCGTAATCAAACCTTTCAAGCTGGATGATGTACGCGAAGCGCTATCCGGGGTGGGCATAAGCGGGCTGACGGTCACCGAAGTGAAGGGCTTTGGCCGGCAAAAAGGCCATACCGAGCTGTACCGCGGCGCGGAATATGTGGTGGACTTCCTGCCCAAGATCAAAATCGAGGCAGTGATCCCGACCGAATTGCTTGAAACCGCAATTGACGCGATTGTAAAGTCCGCGCATACCGGAAAAATCGGCGATGGCAAAATCTTTGTCTCGTCAGTGGAACAGGTGGTTCGCATACGCACCGGCGAAACCGACGAGGCCGCGCTGTAATTCAAATTCCTGGCAAGGCCGGGCTTTCCTTCCGTACCGGCCTTTAACCACAGGCCCCATCTGGAATATGTTGCCTCGCTGTGCGGGCATGGCACAATCGCGGCCTGCACAATATCTGATCCACAGCCATGCTGAGTTATCGCCACGCCTTTCATGCCGGCAATCACGCCGATGTGCTGAAACACTACATCGAAGTGCGGTTGCTGCGCTATCTGGCGCAAAAAGACAAACCGTTCTGGTACATCGATACCCATGCCGGAGCGGGTTGTTATTCGCTGGATAGCGGCTATGCCGCGCAAAACGCGGAGTATCAAAGCGGCATTGCGCGGTTGTGGGAGCGCAACGACATGCCGGCATCCCTGGCGGAATATGTGGCGCTGGTGAAACACATCAATCCGGACGGGCAGTTGAAGCTCTATCCCGGTTCGCCGCTGCTCGCGCTGGCGTTGCTGCGCGGGCAGGACCGGATGCGGCTGTTCGAGCTGCACCCCGACCGACAGCGAGATCCTGCAGCAGAATTTTGCCGGCCACGGCACTCAGGTGCTGATGCAGCAGGCCGACGGATTCGGTGCGCTGAAAGCGCTGTTGCCGCCCCCGCCGCGCCGCGCGCTGGTGCTGATCGACCCGCCCTATGAAGACAAGCAGGATTACCAGCGCGTGGCCACTGCGCTGCGCGAGGGGCTGAAGCGCTTCGCCGGCGGGATATATGCAGTCTGGTATCCGCAGTTGCAGCGCGCCGAGTCGCGCCAGTTGCCCGAGCAACTCAAGAAACTGACCGTGAAAAGCTGGCTGCATGTCGCGCTCAGCGTGCAGGCTCCAAGCCCGGATGGCTTCGGCATGCACGGCAGCGGCATGTTCATACTCAATCCGCCGTGGACTTTGCATGCCGAACTGCAGCAGGTGATGCCATACCTGGTCGACGTGTTGGGACGGGACAGCAGTGCCGCATTCACGCTCGAATTTCATGAAAACTGATCGGGCGGGCTTGTATAATCGATACGCGACCAATGTTTGTCCAAATCACAAAGGGTGTATCAGATGGCCGGTGCTCATACATGGAATTTCTTTCGCGCGGGCGGTTTCGACCAGGTGAAACTGGACAGCGGCTCGGATCTGCTTGCCCTCAAGGATCTGGACCAGAAGCTTTGGGTGGCGCTGAGTTGCCCGACGCGCGGGATAGAATTCGACAGCCGGACGCTGGACCTGATCGACACGGACGCGGACGGGCGGGTGCGCGCCACTGAAGTGCTGGCAGCGATCGCGTGGGCCGGCGGGCTGTTGAAAGACGCCGATTGGCTGGTTCGAAGCTCGGATAGTTTGCCTCTCGCCGACATCGATGACAGCAGCGACGAAGGCAAACTGGTGCTTGCCTCCGCACGCCACATATTGAGGAGCCAGGGCAAATCCGAAGCGACTTCGATCTCCCTTGCGGACGTGGCCGATATCGACAAGCTGGTCACGGGCCTGGAATATAACGGTGACGGCGTGATATGCGCCAGGCAAGTTCGCGACGGCGGATTGCGCGCAACGGTCGAAGACATCATCAAGTGCAGCGGCGCAGTGCCCGATTTGAGCGGCCAGGCCGGGATCAACCAGGAGATCAGCGACAAGTTCTTTGCCGAGGCGGCCGCCTATTCGGCGTGGCAGGACCAAGGCAAGGGTGATCCGGCAATATGGTTTGCAGGTGACAAGACGCCGGCAGCAGCGGAGGCATTCCATGCAGTCAGGGACAAAGTGGAGGATTTTTTTACCCGTTGCCAACTGGCTGCGTACGATGCGCGCGCAGCCGTCCCGCTGAGCCGTTCCGCCGAAGATTACCTGCATCTTGCCGCGCAAAGCCTGTCGGCACAAAGCCAGGAGGTCGCCAATTTTCCGCTGGCCACGGTGGAAGCCAACAAGCCGCTGCCGCTGGTCTCGGGCATCAATCCCGCCTGGCAGGACAGGCTGAAAGCACTGTGCGACCGGGCGATCATACCGCTATACGGCAACAGGGACAGCCTGACCAGGGTGGAATGGAACGCGCTTTGTGACAGGTTTGCGGCCTACGATGCGTGGCAAGCGGCCAAGCCGGCAAACAGCGTGGAGCAGTTGGGTGTCGCCCGGATACGCCAGATTCTGGGCGGCAAGGACAGGGCGTTGATCGACGACGTTATCGCACGGGACAAGGCGGTCGAACCCGAGGTGAAAGCGATACGTTCGGTGGAAAGACTGCTGCGCTACAAGCGTGATCTGTTCAGCCTGGTGAATAACTTCGTGTCGTTCCGGAATTTCTACACCGGCAGGGACAAGGCGATATTCCAGGTCGGCACGCTGTATCTGGACGGCCGCAGCTGCGATTTGTGTGTCAGGGTCGACGACGTGAACAAACATGCATCCTTCGCCGGCACCAGCGCAATATGCCTGGCCTATTGCGATTGCGTGCGCGACGGCGGGAAGGAGAAGATGAGCATAGCTGCCGCGTTCACGGCCGGAGATTCGGATTTCCTGATGGCCGGACGCAACGGTGTTTTCTACGACCGCAAAGGCCGGGACTGGGATGCCACCATCGTGCGCATCGTCGACAATCCGATCAGCATACGCCAGGCATTCTGGTCTCCGTACAAGAAGGTGGTCAAGGTGATCAGCGAGCAGCTGCAGAAGTTCGCCGCATCCAAGGCAGATTCGGTTCATGGGAAGATGGTCAAGACCGCGGTGGAAAGCGGCAAGGCGGTCGCCGAAGCACCCCCGGCGCCGCCCAAACCGCCGTTTGATGTGGGCAAGTTCGCCGGGATATTTGCGGCGATCGGTTTGGCGATCGGTGCAATCGGCGGCATTCTTGCCGCCTTCATCGGCGGTCTGCTGGGGCTGAAATACTGGCAAATACCCCTGGCGCTGATTGCGCTGATGCTGCTGATTTCATGCCCATCCATGCTGTTGGCATGGTTCAAGCTCAAGCGGCGAAATCTCGGCCCGATACTGGATGCCAACGGATGGGCGATCAATGCGCGCGCGCTGATCAATATCCCGTTCGGCACGTCGTTGACCGGAGTGGCGAAATTGCCGAAGGATGCAAACCGTTCGCTGGTCGATCCGTTCGCCGAGAAGCAGGTGCTCTGGCCCTATTACCTGATGATCGCGATGGCGATCCTGGTGCTGATCGGTCTGTGGTACGTCGGCTTCTTCGGACATGGCAGGGGATAGGCAGTCAATGGCATTTTCTGCGGATTGCCGCCTGTGTCCGCGCCTGGCGGGATTTCTCGATCAGGTACGCGCCGACCATCCCGATTACCATGCCTTGCCGGTCAGTTCGTTCGGTGAAAAAGACAGCAAATTCCTGATTGTCGGACTGGCGCCCGGGATGCACGGCGCGAACCGCACCGGCCGGCCATTCAGCGGCGATTATGCCGGGAACCTGCTGTACGGCTCGTTGCACAAATTCGGCTTTGCCAGCAGTGGCGAACCGCTGGATGCGGCGGGAAATGCCAACCCGGCATTGCGCCTGAGCGGTTGCCGCATCACCAATGCGGTGCGCTGCCTGCCGCCGCAGAACAAACCGGAACCCGCTGAAATACGCAATTGCAACGGGTATGTTGCCGAGGAGCTGGCGATATTGCCGCAAGGCTCCGCGGTCATGGCCCTCGGCACGATCGCGCACCAGGCGGTGTTGATGGCGCTGCACTTGCGCAAGAGCAGCTTTGCGTTCGGGCACGGCGCGCAGCACAGCCTGCCGAACGGGTTGACGCTGTTCGACAGCTACCACTGCAGCCGCTACAACACGCAAACCAAACGCCTGACCCCGGCGATGTTCGAGGCGGTCATCGGCAATATCGTTAAACATCTGGATTCCTGAGGGTAGTCAACTTGGCGGCAGAGAAATTTGATTTTCAACCGGTACTCGAGAGCCTGCCGCTGTTGCCGGGCGTATATCGATTTTTCGACGCCAAGGGCGAGGTGTTGTACGTCGGCAAGGCCAAGCAGCTCAAAAAACGCGTCGCTTCCTATTTCCAGAAGACCAATGTCTCGCCGCGCATCCGACTGATGGCGTCGCACATCGCGCGCATCGAAACCACCGTCACGCGCTCTGAAGCGGAAGCATTGCTGCTGGAAAACAATTTAATCAAATCATTAAGACCGCGCTATAACATATTGTTTCGCGATGATAAGTCATATCCGTATATTGTGCTGACCGGGGATGAGTTTCCGCGCCTGACCTACTTTCGCGGCACACCCGATCGCCGGAGTCAATATTTCGGACCTTACCCGAATGCGTATGCCGCCAAGGAAAGCATGCAGCTGCTGCAGCGCATCTTCCGCATCCGCACCTGCGAGAACAGTGTGTTCAACAATCGCACCCGTCCCTGTTTGCTGCACCAGATCAACCGCTGCACCGCGCCGTGCGTGAAACTGATTTCCGCGGAGGATTACCGGACCGACATCCGCAATGCGGTGCTGTTGCTGCAGGGCCGCCACCAGGAAGTCGAGCAAGCCCTGACCGCGGCGATGGAGCGTGCCGCCGAAGCCCGGCACTATGAACAGGCCGCCGTGTTGCGCGACCAGCTGCGCGCGCTGCACGCCGTGCAGGAGAAGCGATTCGTCGAGTCCACCGGCGGCGCGACGGATGCCGACATCATCGCGCTGGCGATGCAAAACGGCCTGGTCTGCCTGAACCTCTCGATGGTGCGCGGAGGCCGGCATCTGGGCGACAAGAGTTTCTTTCCCGAGCATGCCGAAGACCTGGCCGCGAGCGAAATCGTGCAGGCATTCATCGCGCAGCATTATTTGAACCGCAGCGTGCCCCCGTTGCTGGTGCTGGGTGCCGAGTGCGACGACGAAACGCTGGCGCAGCTGCTCGGCGAACAGGCCGGGCACGCAGTGAAGATCAGCCTGGCGGCGGGCGGGGAGCGCAAGCAGTGGCTGGAAATGGCGCAACGCAACGCGCTGCTGGCCCTGCAGCAGCGGGAAGCGCAGCAGGGCGGGCAGAAGCTGCGCCTGGACAAGCTGCGCGACTTGCTCGACATGCCCGAACTGCAGCGCATCGAGTGTTTCGACATCAGCCACACCATGGGCGAGGCGGCGCAGGCATCCTGCGTGGTTTACGAGAACCTCGACATGCGCCCGTCGCAATACCGCCGCTACAACATCACCGGCATCACCCCCGGCGACGACTACGCGGCGATGCGCCAGGCCCTGACGCGCCGCTACCAGAAGCTTGCCGAGGACGGTCCGAAACAGGAAGCTGTGCGCCCCGACCTGGTCCTGATCGACGGCGGTCTGGGGCAACTGCATATCGCGATGGACGTGATGCACGAACTGGGATTGAACGATCTGGCATTGGTCGGCGTCGCCAAGGGCGAGGAGCGCAAGGCCGGACTGGAACAACTGATTTATCCGGACGGGTCAGCGCGGCAGTTGCGCAGCGACGATCCGGCACTGCACCTGATCCAGCAAATCCGCGACGAGGCGCATCGCTTTGCCATCACCGGACATCGCGCCAAACGCGGCAAGGCGCGCACGGCATCGTCCCTGGAGGAAATCAGCGGAGTGGGGGACAAGCGGCGGCGCAGCCTGCTCACCCATTTTGGCGGGCTGCGAGAAATCAAGCAGGCCAGCGTCGAACAGCTGTGCCAGGTGGAAGGAATCAGCAAATCGCTTGCCGAAGCGATTTACCGGCAGCTCCATTAAGAAATATTCAACCCGGTTGTCCATTAGTCTCTTACCAGTTAAATGATGTCAAAAAATGACAAGAATGTAACCTCGCAGCGGATGTCATTGCGAGCGAAGCGCGGCAATCCAGACATTAAAATGTCTATGCGGATGTCATTGCGAGCAAAGCGCGGCAATCCAGTCATTGAAAATGCCTTTAATGAAATCTGCTGGATTGCCACGTCGCTGCGCTCCTGATGGAACTACTAGCCATTCGACTAAGCCAGCAAGCTGGCAAGTCGCTGGTTATCGCAATGACCACCTGTTTAGTTCCGGCTCGTCCATCGTAGGTTACAAAGCCAATCATTGCGCGTAGGGACCCGATTTAACCAGCTTTTAGGGTGCGCTTGCGCACCACACGAATTTTCAATGGCGCGCAGGCGCACCCTACCTGGCTTTATCTGACCGTGGTATTGACACGGCCGAATTGACATCGCAAGCGCACCCGGGCGATTGATCTTTACAACTTGCAGGAGCGGGCCATGCGTGTGTTGTTGGGGCCCGCTCCTGCAGGGTTTGTGCGTTTTGATGAAAAATTGAAAATGGCTGACGAACAATTCGGGTTCAATAATATTGTTGCTGAAGCGGTTTGTCAGCAGCTACACTAGAAACATGCCGATCAATATCCCCAATCTGCTCACCTGGTTAAGGATCCTGCTTATCCCGGTGTTCGTATCGTTTTTTTACCTGCCCAACGAGACGCTCAGCCCGCATCTGCAAAACGTGATCAGCACCAGCGTATTCATGCTTGCCGCATTCACCGATTGGCTGGACGGTTACCTGGCGCGCAAGCTGGACCAGTTTTCCGCGTTCGGCGCGTTCCTCGATCCGGTGGCCGACAAACTGATGGTCGCAGCGGCATTGATCGTGCTGGTCAAGCTGGAGCGCGCCGATGCGATCATCGCTTTCATCATCATCGGGCGCGAGATCACGATCTCCGCATTGCGCGAATGGATGGCGCAGCTCGGCGAAAGCAGGAGCGTCGCGGTGTCCATGCTGGGCAAGCTGAAAACCATGGTGCAGATGCTGGCCATTGTGCTGTTGCTCTATCACGACAGGCTATTCGGGATCGATTGCCAGACGATCGGTTCGTGGCTGTTGTACCTTGCCGCATTGCTGACGATATGGTCGATGGGTTATTACCTGATGCTCGCATCACCCAGACTCAGGAAACATCGCAAACTAAATTGATTTATGAGTCCGGGTCTGTATAATGCGCAGCCTTCGGGGTGTAGCGTAGCCTGGTAGCGCGCCTGCTTTGGGAGCAGGATGTCGGGAGTTCGAATCTCTCCACCCCGACCAGATAGCGTAAGTGTAAAATTGCCCAAGAAAAGAATTGTGCCCGTAGCTCAACCGGATAGAGCACCAGCCTTCTAAGCTGGGGGTTACAGGTTCGATTCCTGTCGGGCACACCAGTGCCCCTCGGGTGCAAGACAATATATCGTCCGGCATTGCTTCTTAACCCGTTGTTTGATCAATGGTGGCTGTAGCTCAGTTGGTAGAGTCCCGGATTGTGATTCCGGTTGTCGTGGGTTCGAGTCCCATCAGCCACCCCACCATTCCAAAGAGTTAGAGCAATCTAGCTCTTTGCTATTGTGGCACCTTAGCCAAATCGTAGCCACTCACAAGTTGCAATCCAGAAAACTTTTCAACGTACCCAGCCAGGCGTTCACTGGATAGATGCGCATACCGCCGCACCATCTCCGCTGATGCCCAACCGCCCAACTCCTGCAACACATGAAGCGGTGTTCCCGCTTGAATGTGCCAGCTTACCCATGTATGGCGCAGGTCATGCCATCTGAAATCGACAATTCCTGCACGCTTTAACGCCTTAAAATCCATGCGCCATTATTGGGGTGCCTTACGGGTTTGTTTCGATAGCTGAAAAAGTGAGTCAGATGCTTCCCAGCCAGTTTCCGCAACACCAAAACAGTGGTATTGGATAGTGGAACAGCAATCGCCTTGGCTCAGCCAGTGTCGCTACTGACTCAACAAAAACGTCCAATCAGATGCCTAAATGACCCTGTACGTTCAGTGTCATATTTTCTTTATTGATTTACAAAATGCGCTAACTTAGCAAGAAAATTACTGCACCGCCAAGACTGATATATGCCCAGCTCCGCCGGAATTGGCACCCGGTCGGATGATGATTTCTACGTCTTGATTGAGCGCCGTCAAGAACTCCATAAGACGTTCAACAGAGAACTGATCGAGCCGGTAGTTTTTCAGAGCTGAGACTTTGGGTTGCGGGATTACAAGCAACTCCGCTATTTCTCGCTGTTTCAGCTTGCGGCTTTTCAGCAATTCATTTACGGCCAGAGCTAGGCGAGTCTTAGTCTGACGTTCAGCAGAATCCGCATAGCCTAGGTCAGCAAAAACGTTGGTGCTACCGCGGGTAATTGTGCTCATGGTTTGCTACTCCTTTCGTAATCCGCTTGGGCGCGTTTGAGGCGCTCGGCAATCAGGTTTACATCTTCCTGCGGGGTCTTGATGCCGGTCTTCGCTTTCTTCTGGAAGGCATGAAGAACATAGACCACTTCCTCAAACCGCACGGTATAGACCGCACGGAATGTATCTCCTCGATGATCCTCAACAATCTCGAAAATACCCGGCCCTTCTCCTTTCCATGGCTTGGCCTTCGGGTGCTTGGCACCAAGTTGCGCCAAGCCCAGGGCATAGCCTATTTCGTCCTGCACCTCAGTTGGAAAGGCCAAGTAGTCCTTTTTAGCCGATGCCACCCAATGCAGAGGCTTTTCACGCGAAAGGCTTGGAGGAATGTGAACCATGTATATTTATACCAAGACTGGTATATATCGTCAAGTAATATTGGCTTAAAGAACTGTACGTAGCAGCGATAGCACTTTGATATTCCTTTGCCTGAAAATGGACACCCATTAGCCGGGCGGTACAGGTCTTAGTGACAGTTACTGCAGGCAACAGGCTGGTAGCGCTCAAATAGAAAGGCTGCGCGCGCTGTATCGGCGAGACGCTTGCGGATTTCATTTCGGGTGAGTGCCATTAAAACCGCGTTATTGTTATTGCCGCCGAATTCTACGCGATTTGTCTCGTGCCGAATTATTCGCATAAACTAATCCAATGGATTAGAATGTGAGTCATGATTACGATTGCCGAAGTGCCGGAATATATCCGCCAAGCAGAGAAGCTCCTGACCGCGTCTGAGAGGCAGGATGTCTTGAGCTATCTGGCGGCGCATCCGAAATCGGGCGATCTGGTCGAAGGTACAGGCGGTATTCGCAAGTTGCGCTGGGGTAGAGGCGGGCGCGGGAAGAGTGGAGGGGTGCGAGTGATTTACTACTACCACAGCGAGTTGATGCCGCTATATTTGATAACGCTATTTGCCAAGAATGAGCAGGAAAATTTGAGCAAGGCTGACCGTAACGATATGGAAAAGTTGGTGGATAAATTAGTTGCTATATGGCTTGAGAGGTGAAAAATGGGAAAAGCTTTTGACAGTATTTCACGCGGATTGAATGAGGCTATCGCACATGCGAAAGGCGAAAAAGTCGCTGTGAAAATATACAAGCCGGAGACGGTGGATGTTTCCGCATTGCGTCTGCGCATGGGCATGACGCAAGAACAATTCGCCGCACGGTTCGGATTTTCTGTTGCGACGTTGCGCCATTGGGAACGTGGGGACCGTACACCGCAAGGTGCTGCACTGGTGTTGCTGAATGTAATCAAACACGCGCCGGATGCAGTCAGAGCGGCACTGAGTTAAAAGAGGCACAATAGCTTTGCTCTTGTGACGAGTACGACGCAGACGGGCAAGCCAGGCGGTGAATCCTTGGATACGCACCATTATCTTTGGTGCCAAACCCACCCTACACGATTATTATTTTAAAATGGAACCGGAATGACTGATGGGCTGTTCGGTTCCAACGGACAATCCGGATTTAACGGAATAGCACGGCGGAAATGCGTTTGATTGAAATCAGGATGGACAGCGGGAAGCCAATCTCTTGAGCGGTATTGGGTTTGATGCTTGAATATGGCTCACCTTGGAGATATTGACCTCTTGCCTGAATTACCCAAACCCGTGGATAATGCCGCGCTCATGACCACCGGATGTCCGCATTAGTGTCGCGCGCCATGAACGGGCGCAAAGTGTACGCGTTGTTCAGCGCACTCAATCCCATTTGCCTGCACATCCATGTCTGACCTTCAAAGAAGGACAATTGTTAGAAAGCAGAAGCTGTCCATGATCGCACTGCGTTTGAAATTATTTGCCGGGGATTTGTGCAACGAATGCCACCCTCTGTTTTTGTCCGGGGCAAAAAACATCTTGGAACGAAGGCGTTAGTTGATGGTAGTTGTTCTTGGCTGAATTATTGGAGAGAACTTTGAAGACAGTTTTATCGCGCGTGAGTTCTGGGTCGGTTGTTGTTTTGGCTTTGCTATTGTCTCATGTGCCGCTGGCAGGGGCTTTTACCCCGACACCTGAACAGATGGCGATGTTTAACCAATTGCCCGATGCCCAAAAGCAGGCCCTCATCCAGAAATATGGCGGGATGCACAATGGCAGCAGCAGCCATACCAACTGCCAGTCAATCACCACCGCCAGCCAGCTAGGGCAATCAAACGCCGCCATCGGCCAGGGCCAGCAAGCGCCGTCCGATAATGGACAGACCGCCGCCCAACCAGCCGTACCAAGCGCGTCTGCAATCCCGAGTGCAATCGAAACGTCCATGCGCGCCCGCTTGGCTTCTGACCTGAAAGCAAGCGCAAAGGAAAAGACGGGCGATCAGACAGATGTAGGACAAAACTTACAGAACGGACAGAACGGCCAGAACTTCCAGGGCGGCCAGGGCGGTCAGAACTTCCAGGGCGGCCAGAGCGGTCAGAACTTCCAGGGCGGCCAGGGCGGTCAGAACTTCCAGGGCGGCCAGGGCGGTCAGAACTTCCAGGGCGGACAAGGGGACCAGAGCGGCTTGAAAACTTCCAACCTGGTTGCACCTCAAAAAGACGAGAAGCGCGACATGGCTGCATCCAGGCAAGCGGACATCGAGTTGCGGACATCCTGGGAACGCTTCCTGCAGGATTCCAAAGTGCGCGGCGTTGGCAATGATTTCTCGCAATACGGTTACCAGTTGTTTACCGGTTCATCCGGCACCCTGGCTCCCGCCACCGACATTCCCGTGCCGCCGGAATACGTGCTCGGTCCCGGAGACCAGTTGCAGATGCAGCTATACGGCACCCGGAGCGACACGCTGAGCCTGGTGGTAGACCGCAACGGCGTCATTGAAATCCCGAATGTGGGATCGTTGGCGGTGGCGGGGCTGAGTTTCGTGCAGGCCAAGGCGCTGATCGCCGAGCAGCTGCACAAGAAATCGATAGGGGTGACCGCGTCCATTACCATGGGCCAGCTGCGCTCCATCCGCGTATTCGTATTGGGCGATGCGAATCATCCCGGCTCCTATCTGGTCAGCGGGCTTTCCACGATTTCATATGCCCTGCTGACCGCCGGCGGCGTGAGCAAGACCGGATCGATGCGTCATATTGAGCTCAAGCGCAACGGCAAGACCGTCGACGAACTCGACCTCTACGATTTTCTGCTGAAGGGCAACAGCCGCGCCGACGTGCGCCTGATGCCGGGCGACGTGATCTTCATCCCCCCGATAGGGCCGGTGGTAGGCGTGGCGGGACAGGCAACCCGGCCGGCGATTTACGAATTGCGCGATGAAAAGAATGTGCAGGAGGTCATGCAGATGGCCGGCGGCGCGCTGGCCGATGCCGACGTGGCGCATATGCAGATCGACCGGCTGAACAAGGACGGGGATCGCAACATTATAGATCTCGGCACGCAGAATACGGTTGCCGTCCGGAACGGCGATATCCTGATCATGTATGCCATTCCCGGAGTGCGTACCGACACCGTATCGCTGCTGGGCCATGTCAAACGTCCGGGCAAGTATGGCTGGACAAAGGACATGAAACTGAGCAGCCTCCATCAGTTCCATCGATGATCTGCTGCCCGGCGCTTTCCTGGATTACGCGCTGATCAAACGCACCGATCCGTTGACCCGCGACGTTTCCACCGTGCGCGTTTCGCTGGATAAATTGCTAGTGCAAAAGGATCAGCAGGCCGATGTTCTGCTGCAGCCGGATGACAACGTCTATGTCTTCGCCAAGTCGGCCATCGACCCGTTGAACGTCGTTGCGATCTCCGGGCAGGTCGTCAATCCCGGCGCAATACCCCCTATACCGATTCGATGCGATTAACCGACTTGCTGTTCGCGGCGGGCGGCCCCAACGAAGAATCCTACCTGAAGGTCGCGGAGCTAACGCGTTACAATGTGATTGATGGCCAGCGCCGCCAAGGCAAACATTTCGAGGTGAATCTGGCCGATGCCATCGCGGGCGATCCCAAGGCCAACATCCTGCTGAAACCGCACGATGAACTATTCATCAGAACCATTTCAAATTGGCGGGCCAGGGCTGAGGTCGACGTGGAAGGGGAGATCAAGTATCCGGGCAAATACTCGATTGAAGAAGGCGAACGCCTCTCCAGCGTGTTGCAGCGCGCGGGTGGATACACGGATCAAGCCTACCAGAATGCGGCAATATTTACCCGGGAATCGGTGCGCCAGGATCAACAGAAGCAGCTTACCGACCTGGCACAGCGCGCGGATGCGGAGATTTCCAGGATGGAAGATTCTGTCGGCCACGCTGAAAGATCCCATATTGCAGCAGCGTGCGCTGAGCAAGATCGACTCGGCCAAACGTATTGCCGATCAATTGAAATCGGTGCAAGCGACAGGGCGCATCGTGATTGAGCTGTCCGATATCAAGAAATTGAAGGGGACGCCGTTTGACATAGCGTTGCGCGACGGAGATAAACTGATTGTGCCCAAGCGTCCCGATCAAATCATGGTGCTCGGCGAGGTATACAACCAGACGGCTCTTGTTTACCGCGACGGGATGAAACGCGATGATTATCTGGCCATGGCCGGCGGCCCGGACCGGAGTGCCGATACCGATCATATATACGTCGTGCGCGCCAACGGCATGCTCGATGCGGGCAAGAGGGGATGGTTCGGCAACGACACTAGCGCCACCATAGGACCGGGCGACACCATCGTCGTGCCGCAGGACGTAGCACAATTCAATTTATTGGATTCAACATTGGATTGGTCCAGAGTGGTCATGCAGATTGGCGTCTCGCTGGCTGCGATGAAAACAGTCGGTGTGTTCCAGTGAGCCATCCATTAGCCTTGTCATTCCCGCCCTTCGATGGACCCAGGATAAACTGTCCTTCGGACAGGCGGGAATCCAGCGGAACAAACACGCCGCGTCGCGGACAACACCCTGCTAACCGACAATCCGGGATAAACCCATGCGCCCGACCGAACACCAAATTCATGCCATACGCCAACTCGTTCATAAGGTCGCGGGTGGGCGAGCTCGCGTGCGTGTGTTTGGATCAAGGCTGGATGATCACGCGCGCGGCGGAGATGTGGACCTGATGCTTGAAATGGACGAGCCAGTGGACAACCCGGCACTCGTGGCCGCACAACTGTCTGCTTTGATATCCAGAACGATGCACGGGCGGAAAGTGGATGTGTTGCTCAGTGCGACCAATCTTGAACGCATGCCGATACACGACATCGCCTTTAAAGACGGGGTGCTGCTATGACTTTGCCCACTGCGCTTTTACAACGACTGCAATTTCTGGTTCGAGTCGTGCGCAAAGAGCGTCCGCATCTTGCCGTTACCGACCAGCGATTATTTGCTGTTCCATTTACCCGGGCGCAAGCGGCCGATCTGGAAAACAACCCCGATCTGGCGGAGCGGGTGGAAGCCTTTGTGGGCAGATTTGGCAGACTGCAAGACACGCTGGGAGATAAACTACTGCCTGTATTGCTGGCCGCCATGGGAAAAGGAGCCTCATCAGCAATCGACAACCTGGACAGGGCTGAACGCCTTGGAATGTTGAAATCGGCCGACGATTGGATGGCCTCCGTAATCTAAGAAACCAGATGATTCACGAATACATAGAAGAAGCGACCGTACCTATCAGCGCATTGCAGGCTGGGCATGATCATGTTTCAACGTTGACATTGGCTGCCGATAAAATGGTCGCCGAAATCGAACATAGGGGTTGGCTTGAATAAAATGCGCAAAAAGGACATCAATTGAACCCGGATTGCTCATTAGCTATACAAAGCCACTCATTACGCGGTAGGAGCCGATTTAACCAGCCACTTATCCATCGTTTTTTTGATGGATTAGTTGGAATGGCTATGCAAGGCCTTCGGGCGATGGATATTTACAACAATCGCGCAGTGCCCATAAACGGTACGCCGTCCGTCATTGCGAGCGCAGCGCGGCAATCCAGTCATCAACATGCCTTTGCGGATGTCATTGCGAGCGAAGCGTGGCAATCCAGACATCAACATGCCTTTGCGCATGTCATTGCGAGCGAAGCGCGGCAATCCAGTCATTTACAGGGTTTGCGTCGTTTTGATGAAGAATCAAAAATGGCTAATGATCAACTTGGGTTCCAAATGCCAAATGAACTTTCTGGCTTGGAAAAAATGCGCAAAGAGAGCATCAAATGAACAAAGCCAGGATGCGCTTGCGCACCATCATCATGGGTGCGTAAACGCACCCTGCGGGATGATTGTTGGTCGTGACAAAAATTGGAATTATTCAGAAAGTGGGGTAGCAAGTGCGGCTTGACGACAAAACACGCGAAATCATCAAAAGCGAGGTTGCCAGCCAGCTCGGGGCGGAAGCCATCGTGCGCCTATTCGGAAGCCGGGTAGATGACACGCAACGCGGCGGAGACATCGATTTACTCATCGAGCCGGGCCGGCCTCTGGCGCACCGCATTCAGGCGGAATGCCGCCTGGCGGCCCGCCTGTACATCAAGCTGGGTGGTCGCAAGGTCGATGTGTTGATCAAGGATCCGCTCAAACCACTGCTGCCCATACATGAGCAGGCGCTGCGCAACGGGATTATTTTATGACAACGGCACAAGACAGCCAGTTTGTTGTGGGGCAACTCATCCAGGTCACAGCAAAAGAGGCGCGTTATCTCGAGCGAACGGCGGATCGGCTTCGAGCCCTGAACATTGATCTATCCTGGGTCGAGTCGCTTGAAAACAGCGATGAACGCAGTGAAATGCTGGATGCATTCGTGTCGCGTTATGGACGCCTGCAAGACACCTTGGGCGACAAACTTCTGCCCGCGACGCTGCGCGCTGGCCTTGAGAAAACCGGCGCGCAACTCGATAACCTGCTCCGCGCAGAAAAACTCGGCTGGATCGAATCGACTCAACTCTGGATCGAACTTCGCGAACTCAGAAACCGGTTGGTGCATGAATACATGGAGTCGGCAGACGATCTTCTGGATGCCCTGCAACAAGCCTTGCAAGGAGTTCACATACTGACAGACCCAGGTTCGCATGGCAACTTATGCGCAAAAAGTGAGGCCGGCATGACGCCGCCGGTGTTCGATCCAGCTTCCAAGCCAAGGCGAATCTGGTTAAGAGCGACTTTCTGTCTTTTCTGATTGAGGTTCGGCGGGCTGGCAAAACAGTCGCCGGATACGCGCAGCCGCCAAGGACGACACTTTCGTTTTGGCACTCCGCGCGGGAATGGCGGTATCTTGGTCTAATAGTGGTTGGCTTGAATAAAATGCGCAAAGAGGACATCAATTGAACCCGGATTGCTCATTAGCTATACAAGGCCAATCATTACGCGGTAGGAGCCGATTTAACCAGCCACTTATCCATCGTTTTTTTGATGGATTAGTTGGAATGGCTATGCAAGGCCTTCGGACGATTGATCTTTACAACAATCGCGCAGCACCCGTAAAGGGTACGCCGTCCGTCACTTGCGAGCGCAGTCAGCGGCAATCCAGACATCAAGATGCCTTTGCGGACGTCATTGCGAGCGAAGCGTGGCAATCCAGACATCAAGATGCCCTCGCGGGTGTCATTGCGAACGAAGCGCGGCAATCCAGTCAATTACAGGGTTTGCGTGTTTTGATGAAAAATCAAAAATGGCTAATGTACAATTTGGGTTCCAAATGCCCAATGAACTTTCTGGCTTGAATAAAATGCACAAAGAGAGCATCAATTGAACAATCAGAATGACGAAATGAATGCACGCAGCTTACCGGATGCCGAGGACGAAATCGACCTGCTGGAACTCTGGCGTGTGCTGGTCAAATACAAGCGCATGATATTGTCGACCATGTTTGTAGCCGCGCTGCTGTCTTCAGGGTTTTCCTTGTTGATGCACAACATCTACCGGGGCGAAATATTGCTCGCGCCGGCGCAGACCGAAAATAGCAAAACAGGCGGCCTGGCTTCAATGCTGGGTGGTGGAGCGGGTGGCGGCCTGGGTGACTTGGCATCGCTGGCGGGGATCTCGATTAGCGGCGGCAGCACCGACGAGAGCCTCGCCGTGCTGCAATCGCGCGAGTTCCTGTGGAATTTCGTGCAGGAAAAAAAGCTCATGCCTATCCTGTTCGAAGACGATTGGGATGCGGAACATCACAAATGGAGAGAATCGGACCCAAAAAAACAGCCGGGGGAGATGGATGTCTGGCGACTGTTCATCAAGGGCGGGGTGTTGAATGTTGATACGGATAAAAAGACCGACCTGGTCACAGTCACAGTTGATTGGAAAGATCCGGCGCTTGCCGCAGACTGGGCGAACTCACTGGTGGCTCGGCTGAACCAATATCTTGCGCAGCAAGCTGTTGAGCGCAGCGAAAGCAACCTCAAATACCTGAATGAACAATTGATGAGCACCCAGAT
>CAVWTZ010000113.1:0-9436 GCA_963757485.1 uncultured beta proteobacterium | reverse complement strand
CCGAGCAGGTTTCCCGGCACCAGCAGCAGTGCGGCGGCGAGCATGGCGAGGAACAGGGCCAGGTACAGCGCGGCCACGCCGAGGCCGACCGTGGCCGCGGTGACGATGTTGAACAAGGCGACCTGCTGGCGCGCGGCCGGGTGCGGGCTGCGCTCCCACAGCCCGGTGGTGACCATGATCGTCACGGTGATGGCCGCCACCGAGCCGAGACCGATGACGACCAGGCGCAGCGACCCGAGATAATGGGCGAGCCTACATCCTGTGCAATGCCGAGATCAAGTTCAAGGCTTTTCTCGACCATGCGATGCAACTGGGCGCCGACACCATCGCCACCGGCCACTATGCCCAGGTGCGCGAAGCGGACGGTCTGTTCCAGTTGCTCAAAGCCGATGATGGCAGCAAGGACCAGAGCTACTTCCTGCATCGCCTGAACCAGAGGCAATTGAGCCATGCCATGTTCCCGCTCGGCAACATCCTGAAATCGCAGGTTCGCGCCATCGCCCAACAGCATGGCTTGCCCAATCACGCCAAGAAAGACAGCACCGGCATCTGTTTCATCGGCGAACGCCCGTTCCGCGAATTCCTGAATCGCTATCTGCCCACCCAGCCAGGCGAGATGGTCACGCCCGATGGAACGATCGTCGGGCAGCACATCGGACTTTCGTTCTACACCATCGGGCAACGTCAGGGACTGGGTATAGGCGGCGCCAGGGACGCGTCGGGCGAACCATGGTTCGTGGCAGGCAAGGATATGGCGAACAATCATCTGATCGTGGTACAGGGGCATGATCATCCCGCTTTGCTGAGCTACCGCCTGACGGCGCTGGATAGCCACTGGATCAGCGGCACTGCGCCCGCAATCGATCATCCCTACGCGGCCAAGACACGCTACCGTCAGGCGGACGCGCCGTGCCGCGTTGCCAGCGTCTCGGACAGTTCATGCGAAATCGCTTTTGACGAGCCGCAGTGGGCCGTGACACCCGGGCAGTCGGTGGTCGTATATGACGGCGACGTTTGTCTCGGCGGTGCAATCATCGAACAGGGACTGGCCTGATTCGCGTAAAATACGCCTTTCGGCTTTGCTGCGATCCAAATCATGACCACACTCACCAAGCTCACGGCCTTGTCTCCACTGGACGGACGCTACCACGGCAAGGTAGATGCATTGCGCAACTACTTCAGCGAATTCGGCCTGATCCGCTTTCGCGTGCTGATCGAAATCGAATGGCTCAAAGCCCTCGACGCGCAGGCCGGCATCGCCGAAATCCCGCCGTTCTCCGCGTCTGCCATCGCGCATCTGGACGCGCTCAACGCGAATTTTTGCGAAGACGATGCGCTGGCGATCAAGTCCATCGAAGCAACCACGAACCACGATGTGAAAGCCGTCGAATACTGGCTGCGCGACAAGTTGTCGGGTAATCCGGAAACTGCAAAGGTACTGGAATTCATCCATTTCGCGTGCACTTCGGAAGACATCAACAACCTCAGCCACGCGCTGATGCTCAAGGGTGCGCGCGACGCGGTGATGCTCCCCACGCTGAATGTGCTCACCACCCGGCTGAAAGCCATCGCCCACCAGCACGCCGATCTGCCGATGCTGTGCCGCACCCACGGACAGACTGCGACGCCGAGCACGCTGGGCAAGGAAATGGCGAACGTGGTGTACCGCTTGCAGCGCGCCGAACATCGCCTGGCCAACACCGAGATACTCGGCAAGATCAACGGCGCAGTGGGCAACTACAACGCGCATCTGGCCGCCTATCCGAACGTGGACTGGGAGAATTTCGCGCGGCGTTTTGTCACCGCGCGCGGCATCACCTTCAACCCCTATACCATCCAGATCGAACCGCACGATTACATGGCGGAACTGTTCGATGCGTATGCGCGCATCAACACCATCCTGATCGATCTGAACCGCGACATCTGGGGTTACATATCGCTAGGCTATTTCAAACAAAAAGTGGTCAAGGGCGAAGTCGGTTCGTCCACCATGCCGCACAAGGTCAACCCGATCGACTTCGAAAATGCCGAAGGCAACCTCGGCCTGGCCAACACGCTGCTGCGCCACCTTTCCGAGAAACTGCCCGTCTCCCGCTGGCAGCGCGACCTGACCGATTCGACCGTATTGCGCAACATGGGCGTGGCGCTCGGCTACACGCTGCTCGCTTACGAGTCCTGCCTGAAAGGCCTGAACAAACTTGAAGCCAACCCGCAACGGCTGGCCGAGGACCTGAACGCAAGCTGGGAGGTGATGGCTGAACCGATCCAGACCGTGATGCGGCGTTACAACATCGCGGACGCCTACGACAAGCTCAAGGAATTGACGCGCGGCAAGGATGGAATCAATCGCGCCTCGCTGCAAGCCTTCATCAACACCCTGGAAATTCCGGAACGGGAGAAGCAGCGCCTGTTGCAGCTTTCACCGGATACCTATATCGGCTTGGCTGCGGCGCTGGCGAGGCGGATCTGAGCTGAAAGAATTCTTCATAACAAATCCAGACCGGCTATTTGAAATTGCGCCGCACCGTTATCGAGTAATCGTTTCGGTCATAGACATATGCGGCCACATTCGACGTGTTGAGATAACGCACAAATTGCGGCCGCACCACCCACAGGTGGTCCGGATACCAGTTCACGCCGAAGGTCAGGTCACCCAGACGGTCCGCCCGGCGACCGGAAATTACCGGGTCGACATTGCCGAAATAGCCGAGTTGTTCCCCCGCGCTGAAGAACAGTTTTGCACTGTCGCCGATGTCTGCCTGCCCGCCGGCGCGAATCCCGGCAAAATGCTTCACACCATCGGTCCGCCCGCCAGACGGTCTGGCCGCCGTTGCCGGTCCGACATCATTCTCGGTTCCGAAATACAAACTGCCGGACAGGGATGATTTCCCCAGCGTATGCAGCATGCCGACACCGGCAACAAGCTGGTTGATGTCATTCAACTGCAGAACAGGATCGGCATAGCGATATTGCACATACTGTCCGAACAGGCTGACTTGCTTGATGGCGCTGGACGAATGGCGCCATTCCGCATTCACCCCGGATGAATCGTAATATCGTGCTCCGCCCAGGGTGTTCTGGCCTCCCGACATGCCGATCCGGTAACTGTCGATTGCGGTACCATAGATCATGCCGGCGCGTTCTTCGGTACTGAAAAGATTGAAACTCTTTTGCCGATAGTTGTTCCGCTTGCTTATATCCGCTCCCGCGTACAGCCGGAAATTTGTATTCAGGTCGTGACTGATCTCGCCTCCTGCAGCCGCCCCGTAATAATTATCCGACAATTCATTATTGGTCGGATAAAGGGTTGGCGTAATGATATTGCCTGGATTTTCTGAAGCGTTGTTGACGTTGTCATCGTGCCCGACCGTTCCCTCGGCATAGCCGCTGATATGCGTTTTATTTCCGGTTTCACGCTCTGCAATGTCATCCAGATACTTCCGTATCGTGGCGCGCGCCGCGTCAGAAGGATTTTCATTCAGCACGGTTTCAAATTCGCTCTTCGCGCGCTGCATGTCCCCGAGCTGATAATAGGCACGCGCCATATCCAGGCGCGCACCGGAATAATTGGGATCCTCTGCCAGCACCCGCTCGAACGCAAGTGTGGCCTTATCCGGCCTGCCGCTGTCCAATGCTGCGATCCCAAGCAAATAATCAAAGCGCACCTCCCCGGCACGGTCGAACTCGAACGGCTCAAGCAGCTTGTAGGCGAGGTCCGGCTTCCCCGCTTTCATCAAGGCCTCGGCATCGTCCAGCAGCTTTTCCTTTACGTCGATTTGAACCGGCTTTTGAATTGAGGGTTCGTCACGCTGACTCTGCCCCGCCTCCTGCGCACATGCCCCGCTTGCCGCCAACATCAATCCGGATAACAGCCAACCTGCAGATACTGCAATTTTCATAACCTTCACCTTGAACACTCGTACTCATCCACAGCCGGCAAGATACGTGTCTTTTATAGAATCCCGATTGACCAAATGGTCGCACGCATATCGGTCATATTCTACCTGCAAACTCGCTATTGATTTTCTCCGGAATACTGAAAGCAAACCTTGAAGTGATGAGCAAAACGATGCAGGCCATCGTGCAAAGCTAAAACTCCGGTGTTTTCGTTTATCGTTGCCGCCGATGGAATGCAACGTGCGTCTGTTGCAGCACAACTCGCACAACCCCATCGCGGCCGCGTCGGCGAAGAACATCTGATTTATTGATTTTGCAAAAAACAGGCTCCGCCGCAGCGGGGCTTGTTTGCGCCTAGACTATTTAACGATGGAATGCGGTCACGCCGGAGATCGTGGTTGCGCCATTTTGCAGTCCATAGCTAACCGCCGCGCCGATCGCCCCTGCGCCGGTGAACTTGCCGATGACCGTCCCTCCTGTCGCACCACAGGAGGGAGTGCAGTTCACCGTCAAATAAGAGGTGCTGGTTGCCGGCTCCTGGCTGGAAGCATAAAACACGGTATTTTGAATGATGGGCACACTGGTCCCGGTCGCGTCTAAGGTTGCCCCGTTCACCGTCGCATTCACACCCACGTTCACCGTTTGCGCGGTGAAGTCGGCCGAGAGCGTCGCCGAATTCAGGGTCCCGACATTGCCGAGATTATCCGTCGGATGGGTGCCGCCCGCGTTGATGTAGGAATACGTTCCACTGGTCGGCAAGGTAACGGCAGCGGTTGTAGCCGGCTCGGTGATCCAGTGCAGGCTGCCTTGCAGTGTCGCCGGTGTGACGACTGTGGTTGTCCGGTCAGTAACATTGACCGTCCCGCCGGCCCAGCGACCCCAGCTGATCCCGCTCACCGGGTCCGTGCCATAGTCCGCAACATTGGTAGGGCTTGCGTTAGTGACGGTAGAATTGCCGCCACCATTGTTATTGATGGTTTGTATATCGAACTGGGTCAGGTTGCCGTTTGCATCCGTCGTAATCCGGGACGGGGCATTCGCATCGAAGCCGAGCACCGGCAGCGGCACGGGAGAGAACGGATCGGCGAGCGACATCAACACATACTGGTTTGGCGTAGCGGTGGATTGCGGGGGGCCGGTGAATGCGGCCACACCGTTGATGTTTTCATAAGTTGGTGCTGTCGCAGCATTCAGTTCGCCACCCAGGTTGAAACTCATGATCGCGCCGGTCAGTCCCGTGCCGGTGAGTTGTCCGCTGACATAGCCGCTGGGACTGGTGACAGTTGTAGCCCCGCTATCCACGGAAACCGTCAGCAGCCCGGAGCCGCTCCCGTTGTTATAGGTCGAAGCGGAGAAAGCCGCTCCGCCTATCCCCTGCCCGTTGCCCAACGGCGCCTCGTTGCCCGGCAGCGTTGTGGCATTCCAGGTGTGCACCACAGGCGTCGCAGCCGTGTCTGCGATGCTGACATCGAGATTGATGCCCACGGTTTGCTTGTTGAAGTCCAGCGTCAGTGTAGTTGCCGTGGTGCCCGCTACCACCGTTCCCGCCACCCCTGCACTATTGCTCACCTGCCCCGAGTCCAGGGTATAGGTGGCCGTGCCGGTGAGCGCTTGCGGCAGGTACAGCGGCCCGGCTTCCGGCCCGGTAATCCAGTAGGCCGGCTGCATCGTGCCGGCCGGGAAAGTTACACTGATTGACTGCGCGTACGTACCCGCATCCCATGTTCCATAATAGATGCCGCTGTTCGTGACATCCCCCGAGGCGGTGGTGGTGCAAGTGCTACACGTGACCGTCGTGGAATAACTGGAAGGATAATTACCGGTGCTGCTCGATCCGTATGCTGTCAGCAAGTTGCCGGTGGTCGTGCTGTTTGCCAAGGGATACGTTGAGACGGATGAACCCGATCCATTCCCTGCCGTTGCGACCACAATATTCCCTGTCGGCGCGGCTGTGCCGTTCGTCACCGTTGGATTGCCTGAAACACCATCACGTGTCAGCGCGACATTGCCGGACACATCGCCACCACCCATTGCTGCATTGTTATACAGATCGTATGAGAGGATCGCGCCGGCAAAATTCTGTCCGGTAAATGCACCGCTCAGATTACCCGAACAGGTGGAACAAGTCGTTGCCGCAACACCCAGGCCATAAGTCACCGCAGGAGTACCGTAGAATGGACTCCCCGCCGCGATCGATGCGTTGGTCACGCTGGCGCCCCAGTTCTCGTTGCCGGGCATGGTCAGCGCCAGGTTCGCACTCACCAACATATTCACAAAATCTGCCGTGATCGTGGCGCTGGTCAGCGTACCGGTCAGCCCGGTATTCTGGCTTTTCGGCGCGGTTGCGCCATCCATCTGGTAGGTGAACGTGCCCGCCATCGCGCCGCTCAGTCCCGCTGAAGTTGAGGGTAAATAGGCCGTGTCCAGATACCCCTCCGGCCCGTACATCCAGCTGTCCGGCGCGCCGCCATTTTTCCCGCCCAGGGATTGTGACCACGAATACGATTCGCCGGTGTAACCGGTCCACGCGCCATACTGGATGCCCGTCGTGGCAAAGGCCGTGGCATCGGCACTGGTCGCCGTGCCGCCGGAGACGGTTGAAGTCAGCGTGTAGTTTCCACCGCCGCCGATGTCGTGGAAGGTTGCCGACGACAATGCGCCGCTGGTTGAAGCCCCGCCCGCAGTGCCGGTGAGATAAGTAAGGTCGCCCGCCGCTGCCATCATTCCGGAGTTGTAGTTCAAACCGCCTGCCGATTCGACCTCGATGTAGGGCGACGCATAAGCGGCAAACGGACCGCCCGTCAAGACTTCTGGCGGAGTCGACGTCGTAAACGCCACCAGGCCCTGTACCAGGTCGGATACCGGCGAGCTTGGACTTGCGGTCGGCCAAATGTCGTATCCCAGGCCGGCGCTGGCCGCCGCCGTGCCGGCAAAACTGCCGCCGACGTCGGCGCTGTAGCCGCCGGTTCCTGCGGCACAGCTTCCAGTGCTTCCAGTGCAACTGACTGTCGGTGTGGTATTTTTCCCAAAGCCGGATGGATCGCCCGATTCCACCGTGTTGATCGGCATGCTGTTAGCGGTGACCGCATAGGTACCTGCCATGCCCGAAGCAGCGGGCATCGTGAGATTGAGCGTCGCGTTCACCAGTTGATTGCCAAAGTCCGCGCTCAGAGTCGCGCTGTTCAAGGTACCCAGGTTCCCCGCCGTATCGAACGGAGTGGTATGACCTGCCATGGTGTAAGTTGTAGTTCCGACCAATCCCTGCACGTAGGCCGGGTTGGGCACCAACAGCACAGCCCACAGGCTGTCGGCGGGTGTCTCCGTGAACGGCGCATACTGCATACTTTGATCGGTCACGGTCACGGTCGCACCGCTCCAGCGTCCGGCGTAGATGCTGTTGTCGGCCAGCTTGAAGGTATCGGCAGCGGTACCGCCGCTCCACGTTACGTCTGCGCTGGCGATGGAAGTCGTTGGCGTTGATTGCAACGGCTGGATCTGAAACGAGGTGTTGCGCATTTCCACCAGATTGCCGTTGCCATCCAGCACGAACGTCGTATTGGCTTGGGGAGTGTTATTTTGCTCCTGCCCAATGTTGTAACCACTTGCCGTAGCCGCCGGAACGGGCATCGCCAGATGGCCGATGAAATTGTTGCTCGCCACTGCCGGATTGTTGTATGCCGCGATCGGCGCATTCGCGGCAACTATCGGTGCGTTGCTGTTGATCGTGTACAAATTGGTTGTTGAAGTAGTCAAGGCCGAGTTTGCAGTTGTACTGGCCGTGGTTGCGGCCGCAGCCTGGGTGCTGGCCGTTCCCGCAGCGGTGGCCGCGGTAGTGGCTGCGGTAGTGGCGTTTGTTACCGCTGTGCTTGCCGCCGCCTGTGCCGCCTGCGCATTGGACCACTGGGCTGCGACAGCAGTTTGTGCTGCCTGTGCATTGGCCTGCGCTGTCTGGGCAACAGCGAGTTGCTGTTGCGCGATCACAAGCTGTGCTTGTGCACCAGCCAGATTGCCCGCTTGCTGCAATGAGGCGGCCAGCGTGGCAGCCGCCTGTGCCGCAGTTGCCGCGGCCTGTGCATTGGCGGCGGCGGTTTGCGCTGCAGCCAATTGCGTTGCGACTGATCCCTGCGCCGTCCCAATCGCGCCATTCTGGGTATTCGCCGTGCTCAGGCTGGCATTCGCGGCGGTCAGGCTGGAATCGGCACGGGATAATGCCGCAGAAGCCGATGCCTGTGCTGTGGCCAGTGCGGCGTTTTGTGCGGCCACGGTTGCGGCTGCCGATTGCACTGCAGTATTCGCCGTTTGCAAGGCAGTGTTTGCGTTTTGTGTGGCGGTATTGGCGGGGACCGCCGTTGCGTCGGCAAATGTGCCGTTCGAGTTGAAGGCGTTTAGTGCCGCCAACGCCTGCGCCGCCGCAGCCGTTGCCGCAGTCTGCGCAGCGCTTGCGTTCGCGGTAACTGTTGCCGAACTGACCGGCGCCAGCGCAGTTGCTGCAGTCACTGCTGTACCGGCGGTGTTAATACTGCTTGTTGCCGTGCTGATTGCGGCTGTTGCCGGAGCTGTGCTTACCGGAGTAATACCTGACAATGACGTGTAATTGGTGCTGGCCGAACTTGCGGCATTTGCCGCCGCAGTTGCAGCGGCTTGCGCCTGGTTGGCTGCAGCCAGCGCAAGAGACGCCGTATCCTCGGCTCCACCGCTAAGATCGGTACCGTTTGTAGTTGTGATCGGCTGCAGAATGTTGGTCTCAACATTGGTCCCGGTGGATGAGGCGGCTGCCTCGGCGGCAGGTGCAGCCGCCGCCGCTTGTGCGGTATTGTCCACCGTCGCAGTTGCGCGCACTTCCGTCGCTTCCTCCTTCGCCTCTTTCTGGTCGACCTTGGCTTCCCTGGTGGGTCTTTCTGCCGCGGTGAAAATGTTGGTATTCAGCGGTTTCAGCTGCGGCATCTGATCCGCTGCACCGGCGAACCCCATCTGGTTCGGCAGCACGAAGATGGTGCCCTTCTCGGTGGTCATGTAGGTTTCACCGACATTCACCTTGTTGTATGTGCCGACCGGGGTGACTTTGGCCAACGGACTGTCCGGTGTCACCACATACGTTTCGTGGTCGGTGCCGCGAATTCCGATGGTTGACGCAGCAGTGGTAATGCGATAGTTGGATTTGTTCAACTGTCCGATCAACCCCGTGATGGCACGGAATCCGCCTTTGAACAACGAGAAGAAACTCCTTTCGCTGCCATCCTGCTTGCCGTTGAATTTGAAACTGTCGAACTTGAGCCGGGTGTCCGGACGCACGGCGATGAATCCGCCGTCCTGCATCCTGATCTGCGCGCTGGCAGCCTGTGCCGATATGACCGTGTCGCCTTCATTGACCGCCCCGCCCTTTTGCAGAGCGCGCATCTGTCCCGCCAGGCTTTCAACCTGAACGCTGCCGTTGACAAACTGGGCGTATCCGGCAACCCCCGCATAGGCCGCCCCGCTCACCAGCATCAGGCTGGCCAACAAAATACCCGAACATGCGGCAATGATTTTTGTGGCATTC
>CAVWTZ010000112.1:0-11030 GCA_963757485.1 uncultured beta proteobacterium | reverse complement strand
CAGCAATAACGAGTGGGTGGAAACTGCGGCATCGGGCGGGCCGCTGGTTGGGACGCCAGGCTCAAGCAGCCTGGGCGTGTTGCAGTCGTCAGCAACGGAAGATTCCAATGTGGATTTGACGTCCGAACTGGTCAACATGATTACCGCCCAGCGGAATTATCAGGCGAATGCACAGACGATCAAGACCGAGGACCAGAACATGCAAACCCTGATGAGCTTGCGGTAATTGATTCAAGGGAAATCAAGGGCAGCTCATGACACCTTTTGACTTGCGCGATTATCCTTGATGCCGGATTAGGAGAAAACGATGGACAGGCTGATCTACACCGCAATGACAGGCGCGTCCCAGGTGCTTGAGCAACAGGCCGCTGTGTCGGAGAACCTGGCCAATGTCAATACCACGGGATTTCGCGCAACACTGGACACGTTCCGTGCCGTGCCGCTGGTTGGCGAAGGCCTGCCCACACGAACCTTCGTGGTCGATTCGACCGCCGGTACGAATTTTTCGCCCGCAGCCATCCAGCAAACCGGGAATCCGCTGGATGTGGCGGTGCAGGGGCCAGGCTGGATTGCGGTGCAGGGGGCCGACGGCAAGGAAGCCTACACGCGCAACGGCAGTTTGCAGGTGAGCCAGTTTGGCTTGTTGCAAACGCACACGGGATTGAACGTGATGAGTATTAACGGCCCGATCACCATTCCGCCGGATACCGAAACCACTATTGCAAAGGACGGCACAATTTCGACCGTGCCGATCGGCTCCAACCTGTCCGACGTGTCGGTGGTGGGGACGATCAAGCTGGTCAATCCGCCCACCGATCAATTGGTTCGCGGTGCAGACGGCCTGTTCCGGATGCAGAATGGCGCGGAGGCGCCGGCGGATGCCAATACCGAAATCATTTCAGGCAGCCTGGAGGGCAGCAATGCCGATCCGATCAAGGCGATGGTGGACATGATTTCACTGGCACGCAAATTCGATATGCAGATGAAGATGTTGCAAAGCGCGGATAGCAATGCCCAGCAAGCCACCGCGATAATTTCTCTTGCTAGTTAGCCGCTGCAGTTAATTGAATTGAAGGGATAGGAAAATGATACGTTCTTTGTGGATTGCAAAAACCGGCATGGATGCGCAGCAGATGCAGATGGATGTGACGGCCAACAACCTCGCCAACGTCAGCACCACCGGTTTCAAGGGTTCGCGCGTGGTGTTCCAGGATTTGCTGTATCAGACGCTACGCCAGCCGGGTGCGCAGTCGTCGCAGCAGACCCAGCTTCCATCAGGCCTGCAGCTTGGCACTGGAGTTGCCCCGGTGGCGACGGAACGTCTGATGACTCAAGGCAACCTGACACAAACCGGGAATCAGCTGGATGTGGCTATTTCCGGGGCGGGGTTCTTCCAGGTGCTGATGCCGGACGGTACGACATCCTATACCCGGGATGGCTCCTTCCAGACGGATAGTCAGGGGCAACTGGTGACCTCCAGCGGCTTTCCCGTCCAGCCTTCCATTACCATTCCGGCCAATGCCACCACTGTTACCATCGGTCAGGACGGCACCGTTTCAGTCACCCAGGCGGGTGTGGCTGCACCGGTGCAGGTTGGCAGCCTGCAACTGGCGACATTCATCAATCCGACCGGATTGCAAAGCACGGGATCGAATCTTTATCAGGAAACCGCTTCATCCGGGACACCGAGCACCACTGTACCGGGAACCAATGGCAGCGGTACGCTGAGCCAGAATTATCTGGAAACTTCCAACGTCAATGTCGTGGAAGAGATGGTGAACATGATTCAGACGCAACGTTCCTATGAGATGGATTCGAAAGCTATTACGACTTCCGACCAGATGCTGCAAACTTTGGCGCAGCTTTAACGGGGTGGGCCATGTCACGCGCTCTTAAGTCATTCATGCCCGGTTTGATGCTGTTGTCTGCCTGTTCGATGACGCCGCCTACCCATATCCAGCAACCGATGACCGCACGGCCGGTTGATCGACAAGTGGAAGTTCCGGCGGACGGGGCGATTTTCCATGCTGGGAATAACGAGCACTCATTGTTCGCGGACAGGCGTGCGCGTGATGTCGGCGACACGCTTATCATCAACATCGAGGAAGTTACCACTGGCGCCAGGCAGTCCAGTGGCGGTACCAGCAGTGCAAACAGTATCAATGCCAACCTGCCGACGGTGACATCGGGCCCGGTGGCACAACTGGCCAAGGCATTTCCGCTTTCCAGCAGCAGCAGCAGCAAGACGGCAACGACAGGTGCGGGTGCTGCCAGCGTGGACCTGTCCGGAACCATCTCTGTGACGGTGATCAAGGTGTTTTCAAATGGCAATTTGCTGGTCAGCGGTGAAAAGCAGGTGGCTTTGAACAATAGCGACGAGTATGTTCGTTTTTCCGGCGTGGTGAATCCGGTCTCGATCACCAGTGCAAACACCGTATCCTCGACACTGGTTGCGGATGCTCACCTCGAATACAAGAATGCAGGCGCAATGAGCGAATTCATCAACGATACGAAGTCGCTGGGATTTCTGGGGCGGTTCTTCCAGTCGGTATTGCCGTTCTGAAGACGGAGACTACTGGAATGGAGATATATATGAAGCGATTGTTTTCGGTACTGCTGGCGATCTGGGTGCTGCATCCATTTGCCGCTTCCGCCGAGCGTATCAAGGACCTGGCAAGCATACAGGGTGTGCGTGATAACCAGCTGATCGGTTATGGCATCGTGGTCGGACTGGATGGCAGCGGCGACCAGACCACGCAAACGCCCTTCACGGTGCAAAGCATTATCACCATGCTGTCGCAGATGGGGGTAAATATGCCGCAAAGCACCAGTTTGCAGCTCAAGAACGTGGCCGCAGTGGTCGTGACGGCGATGCTGCCGGCATTTGCCAGGCCAGGCCAGACCATCGATGTGACTGCTTCCTCGATCGGCAATGCCAAGAGCCTGAGCGGGGGAACTCTGCTGATGGCACCGCTGAAGGGCGCCGATGGCCAGATATACGCGATGGCACAAGGCAATGTGGTGGTAGGCGGGGTAGGTGCATCATCCGGCGGCTCATCGGTACAGGTGAACCACCTGAGCGTGGGCAGGGTACCCTCCGGGGCAACAGTTGAACGCGCCGTGCCGACCATATTGGGCCAGGGCAATTTCATCAATCTGGAATTGAATACATCTGATTTTACAACTGCTTCCCGGGTCGTGAATGCCATCAACGGGCAAGTCGCCCCTGACCTTGCGTCAGCCCTGGACGGACGAAGGATACAGGTGCGCGCACCGGAAGGCAGCGACCGCGTGGCGTTCATTTCCCAAATCGAAAATCTCGAAGTCGTGCCCGGGGAAGGCGTAGCCAGGGTCATCATCAATGCGCGCACAGGATCGGTGGTGATGAACCAGGCGGTGACGCTGTTACCCTGCGCCGTGGCTCATGGCAACCTGACCGTGGTGATCAATACCGATAACTCGGTGAGTCAGCCCAACCCGCTTTCCCGGGGAAAAACTGTAAAAACCAGCAATGCCACGATAGACATCAAGTCGGAAAAGGGCAACTTGGTGCAACTGCCAAACGGCGTCTCATTAACCGATGTGGTCAACGCATTGAATTCGATAGGTGCGACACCGCAGGATTTGCTGGCGATTCTGCAGGCGATGAAGTCGGCAGGCGCGTTGCGCGCGGAACTGGAGATAATTTAAGTGGTTACCCCCCTGGATGCTACCGCGCAGCTGGCGATCGATGCGAACAGTCTTGATCAGTTGCGCGCCCAGGCGCAGCGGTCGCCGGATAAGGCGCTTAAGGCGGTTTCGCAGCAGTTCGAGTCGGTGTTTATTAACATGATGATGAAAAGCATGCGTGAAGCAACGCCGCAAGACGGCATGTTCGATAGCGACCAAACCAGGATGTTCACGGGCATGCTGGACCAGCAATTGTCACAAACCATGGCGAGCAGGGGCATAGGTTTGGCCGACATGATGGTCAAGCAGCTGGGCGCGAAGCATAACCCAACACCCGCGCCTCTTTCCATCAATCGCGGCGTTACGCGGAAACCCTGAATTTTCTCTAAAGGGTTTGTGGTTTGTGCCGATAACACAATCAGATGCGTCTATGGACGAAAGAAGGGCAAGTCATGGGAAGCAATTTGATCACCTCGGCATTAAGCGGGCTGAATGCCGCCCAGTATGGGATAACCACAACTGAGAACAACATCTCCAATGCAAGCACGCCCGGATATACGCGCCAGCAAGTCCTGTTGAGTCCGGTTCCCGGGCAGGCAACCGGCTCGGGGTTCCTTGGGCAGGGTGTCGATGTGACCGGGGTGAGAAGAATCTATGACCAATACCTGACGACCCAGGTTTTGCAACAGCAGAGCCAGGCCAGTTACCTGACGACCTTCCAGACTGCAATCGCGCAAGTTGACAATTTGCTCTCAAATCAGGCGGCAGGCATACCGCCGGCGATACAGAATTTTTTCAATGGGTTGAATGCACTGGCCAACAATCCTTCAGACATCCCGACCAGACAAGCCTTGCTGGGCGATGCGCAGACCGTGGTCGGCCAGTTCCAGAGCGTGAGCCAGCAACTGAACAGCATTGCCAACGGGCTTAACGGACAGATCAGCGGGAGTGTCCAGAGCATCAACAGTTATGCCCAGCAGATTGCCGCCCTGAACAGCAGCATTCAAAAAGCTATTGCCAGCAACCAGGGGCAGCAACCCAATGCGCTGCTGGATCAGCGCAACCAGTTGATCAACCAGTTGGGACAGCAGATTCAGACGACAACCCTGCAACAAGCTGACGGAACGGTTAGCGTATTTATCGGTACCGGACAGGCAATGGTGATGGGTAGCCAGGCCATGTCGCTGCAGACAACCACGTCCCCGAGCAATCCAAGCCAGTTGGCAATTTCCTACCTGGGGCCTAACGGTGCATCTATCCCTTTGTCGCCGGGCAGTTTGCAGGGCGGTAACCTGGGGGCATACCTCGATTTTCAGAACCAGACGCTGACACCAGCGCAAAATGCGCTCGGGCTGGCTGCAATAGGATTGGCGACCAGCGTGAATCAACAGAATGAAATGGGGCAGGATTTGAACGGGGCACTGGGCGGCGCCATTTTCAATGTTGCTGCGCCAAATGTAGTGTCCAACGCAAACAATGCCGGCACGGCGACGGTGTCAGCCGCGATTACGAACGTGGGCGCGCTGACCACCAGCGACTATCAACTCAAATTTGACGGGACAAATTACTCGGTTACAAATTTGTCGAACAATACCGTGACAAACCTAGGCACAACGCTGCCGCAGACAATAGACGGATTCACGGTCAATTTGAATTCTGGAACCGTCGTAGCTGGGGACAGCTTCCTGATACAGCCTACCGTTAACGGTGCGAGTGCCATAAGGCTGATGACCAATGATCCTTCCAGGATCGCCGCCGCCGTGCCGATACTTGCATCGGCGGGATCAGGCAATGCGGGTTCCGCGACGATCAGCAGCGGTACCGTGGTTCCGCCCCCGCCACCGGACCCGAATTTGCAGCTGCCGCTGACGATCACGTTCAATGATCCGCCAACCACTTATAGCCTGACGTTCGAGCAATGCGTCTATTGCGGCGGATGTTCCATCAGGTACGCCGTTGACGGTTGGACCAACGTCCATTGTAACGGTAGCAAGTACCGCTGACATGGTGGTTGGCGCTCCTGTGACCGGCGGCGGGTTTCCTGCAGGTACAACGGTTGGCTCGATTACGAACGGCACCACATTTGTCGCCCAGATGCCGGTCGGGGGGGCAACCAATCCGCCTGCGCCGGTATCAGGCCAGACTTTGCAGGTCGGGAGCTTTCCTTACATTTCCGGAGGCGTTTCGCTCAGTAATGCGACGGTTTCCGGATCCACGGTGACCGTGGCGAGTACGGCCAACTTGGTCGCAGGTGCTCTGTTGAGTGGCGGTGGATTCCCTGCCGGAACGACGATCGCAAGCATCACCAACGGCACGACATTTGTGACTTCTTCTCCGGCTGTACCGGCTGCTGCGACCGGCCAATCGATACAGGTCGGAAATACATTTAACGGATGGGTTGCGCAGATATCAGGCACACCTGCTGCAGGGGATACGTTTACCGTGGGGCCGAATACCAATGCAGTCGGGGATAACCGCAACGCCCTGCTGATGGCAGGTTTGCAAACGCAGGATTTGATGTCGAACGGTACGGCGACTGTCGGGGATATATACAGCCAGCTGGTTGCCAATGTGGGCAGCCAGGATCAGCAGATGACAGCGAGCAGTACAGCGCAGAGCAACATGCTGGCGCAAACGGTTGCATCGCAGCAGTCGGTTTCGGGCGTCAATCTGGATGAAGAGGCGGCGAATCTGGTTCAATTTCAAAATGCGTATCAGGCATCTGCCAAGGCGCTGCAAATTGCCGATTCGTTGTTCACTACCTTGTTGTCATCTTTTCCATAGGAAAGCAGGTGCATGATGCGTATCAGTAGCGGTACCATTTTTAACAGCGCGGTGGCCAACATGGACCAGCAGCAAGTGGTGCTGGCCAAAACCCAGCAGCAGGTTTCAACCGGGCTGCGCATGCAAACTGCAGCAGATGATCCGATCGCGGCTGCCCAGGCATTGACGGTTACACAGGCCAGTGCAACGAATACGCAATACACATCAAATGGCAGCTCGGCCCAGAACACATTGTCGCTTGCTTCATCCGCGTTGCAAAACGTGACGAATCTGATACAGGCAATACAGAGCGAGGCAATACAGGCGGGTAACGGCTCGTACAGCAATTCCGACCGCAGCACCATCGCGACCCAGTTGAGCAGCCAGTTGCAACAGTTGCTGGGGCTGGCAAACAGCACAGATGGCGCAGGAAACTACCTGTTTTCCGGGTTTCAGACCAGCACACAGCCGTTTGTCAATACCGCAGCGGGCACCGGTTATTTTGGCGATGGCGGACAGCGTAATGTTCAGGTCAGCGCGACACAGCAAATCGCTACCAGCGATTCCGGCGCGGACGTGTTCATGAGCATCAAGAACGGCAATGGCACGTTTGCCACGCAGGCCGGCACCAATACTGTTACTCCCGGTCTCAATCTGGGCAGCGGGATAATCAGCACAGGGTCGGTTGCGACTCCGCCGCCGGCAATGCCGATGGGCAGCTACGGCGTGGCATTCTCGGTCACCCCCGGAGCGGCGGGTATGCCGGATGTCACGACATACACGGTGACCAATACTGCTTCCGTTCCGACTACTGCTCCTGCAAGCATTGCTGCCGGTGCAAACACCGCGACTGTTGCTTCGGCGGCAGGCCTGTCTGTCGGCAACACCATCGTAATTGCCGGCGCGGGTCCGGCAGGCCCCTCGACAACTGCAGCTGCGGCCAGTGCTCCCGTGACCACGGCGACGCTGGCTTCTGTTGCCGGCTTGATGCCCGGCTACAGCATCGCGATCGGCGGCAATCCTGCTGCCACAATTACCGGCATTGCAGGCAACACAGTGACTTTTACGCCTGCGACCAGCGCGAACATACTCGCGAATGATCCCGTGACTTCTGCTGCCCCGCAAACTGCGACGATCACCGGTATTGCAGGGAATGTATTGACATTTACGCCGGCGACAACCACCGCAACAGCGGCCGGCGCTGCGATTACCCCGGTGATTTCCACCGGCAACCCCTATGTAAGCGGGCAAAACATCAGTTTTGCGGGTGTGCAATTCAACATTCAGGGCGCGCCCGCCAATGGAGATACATTTTCCATCACGCCCAGCAGCAATGTCAGTATCTTCAAAACAATATCGGATCTGATTACTACGCTGAATACTCCGGTGGCAAACTCTGCCACCGGGGGAGGAGTCACGAGCAGCAGCCTGACCAACAGCCTGAATTATGCCCTTGCCAACCTGGGCAATGCACTGAACAATATCCTGACGGTACAGTCTTCGCAGGGTTCGCGACTAAACGAGATTGATTCGCTGCAGACGACCGGAAACAGCCTGGGCTTGCAGTACCAGCAAAATTTGACGCAGTTGCAGGGCGTGGATATGACCCAGGCAATCAGCAACCTGGCTCAGCAGCAAACCAATTTGCAGGCGGCGCAGAAATCCTTTGCCACGACATCCAGCCTTTCCTTGTTTACTTACCTGCCATAGGCTTGATCAGAGCAAGAGCGGTGCCTATTCCCTCTTGAGTCAGTCTGTCCAGCATCGGGACGAAGGAGGGAATGGAAAGCGCGAGTACGAAGAACCCGATTGCCAGTGTGATCGGAAAACCAACGGCGAATATGTTGAGTTGCGGCGCGGCGCGGGTGAGTATCCCCAGCGCGATATTGGTGATCAGCAACGCGGCAAGTATCGGCAGGGAGATCTGTACAGCGTAGACAAAAATGCTGCTTCCCCAATGGGCAATACCATTGAATCCCTGCGCCGACATCATGCTGCCTATGGGCATGGTCTGAAAGCTTTCGGCCAATGCGGAAATCATGTACAAATGCCCATTGATTGCAAGGAAGGCAAGCGAGGCGATTATCCCCAGCCATTGGGCGAGGATCGCAGTCTGAACCGCATTGACGGGGTCATAAAAACTGGCGAATCCCAGCCCCATCTGCAAGCCGGCCAGTTCTCCCGCCATTTCCACGGCGTTGAAAATCAGGCTGATGGTGAATCCCATGGCCAGCCCTATGATGATCTGCTGGATCATGATCAACAATCCTTGCGGTGAGCCGATTGCCACTTGAGGTATCGCGCTGATGGTAGGAGCAATGATGAAGGCGAGCAGGACGGAAAAACCGACCTTGACCAGTGCCGGAATTTGACTGTTACCGAATATCGGCGAGCTGGCGATCATGGCCAGGATGCGTGTCAGTGGGTAGATCAATGCGGCGAGCCAGGCATCGAGCTGTGTACTGGTGAAGCTGATCACACGCTGGCCTCGCGGCTTTTGCGGTAAAGGAACCACGAGGTTTCACTTGCTCCGTTACGCTTGCCCTTTGTTTTTTCACCGGCCATGAAGCTTATCCGATCATCCAGGGGATATTGCCGAACAAGCGCTGGATGTAATCGACCATGGTGTTCACCATCCACGGGCCGGTGAAAATCAGCATCACAAAGATACCAATCAGTTTTGGAATGAAAGACAGGGTCATTTCATTGATCTGTGTGGCGGCCTGAAAGATACTCACGACCAGGCCAATGACAAGTGCAGCGAGCAACAGCGGTGCGGAAATCATCAGCGTCATTTCTACTGCCTGTTGTCCGATGGTAACAACGGTTTCGGGAGTCATGATGGTCAGGTATAAAAACTTTTTGCCAGGGAACCGATGATCAGATTCCATCCGTCGGCCAGCACGAACAGCATGATCTTGAAGGGAAGCGAAATGATGGCCGGGGACACCATCATCATGCCCATGGACATCAGCACACTGGCTACAACCATGTCGATGATCAGGAAGGGGATGAACACCACAAAGCCGATCTGGAAGGCAGTTTTCAATTCACTGGTTACATAAGCGGGCACCAGGATGCGCAGCGGTACCTGATCGGCACTTTGCAGCGGCTCGCTGTTTGAAATCTTGACGAACAGGGCGAGGTCGGCCTCGCGGGTTTGCCGCAGCATGAAGGTTTTCAGCGGTGCACTGCCTTTCTCGACAGCCTGTTGCAGGCTGATTTTGTTCTCGCTGAAAGGCAAATAAGCATCGGTATAGATTTTGTCGAACACCGGCGCCATGACGAAGAAGGTCAGAAACAGGGCCAGGCCGATCAAAACCTGGTTGGGCGGCGCGGTGGGTGTGCCGATGGCGGAGCGCAGCAGGCTCAGCACGATGATGATGCGCGTGAATCCGGTCATCATCAGCAGTATGGCCGGCAAAAAACTCAGCGAGGTGAGCAGCAACAGCAGTTGCAGGCTCAAGCTGTATGTTTGAACGCCGCCTGACGCGGACGTGCTGGTTAATGCAGGCAGGCTGATTTCAGCACACGCCGTTTGTGCTGTCCCGCACAGCGCGAGGAACAGTATGAGCAAGGCAGCAAATTTACGGCGCATTGCGTTTCCTGTCAGGCGACTGATGATGCAAAACAGAAGAAAGCAGCTTTGCGAACTTGTTTTCGGCAGGCCATGGAGTGGCGGCCGAGTTTTCGGCGTTCTGCAACTCCTGCTTCTGGAGTGTATGCAAGGTGCGGATCTGCCCCGGGCCTACGCCGACCACCAGCCAGGTGTCCTTCACTTGAACCAGAACAATCCGCTCCCGTTGGCCTATCGCCACGCTGCCTAATATCTTGAGCAGATTGCCAGAACCCAGTTGTGTTCTATGCACGCGTTTGAGCAGCCACGCCACCAGCACGATGGCAGCCAGCACCAGCAGCAGGCTGAAAATGATTTGCACGATGCTGCCGGAACTGACTGCGGGAGGCGGGGGTATGAAAGCCGGGTGTGTCCCTTCTACGGCAGTGGCCCAAGCAGGTGCTGCCAGCAGGGTAGCTGCAATGCAAAGCCGGAATCTGACGCGCATCTTATTTGTTCAAGCGGTTCAGCCGCTCGGACGGGGTAATGATGTCCGTCAGACGGATGCCGAGTTTTTCGTTAACCACAACGACTTCACCCTGCGCAATCAGGAAGCCATTGATCATGACGTCCAGTGGTTCACCTGCCATGCCGGCCAGTTCAACAACCGAACCCTGGGCCAGTTGCAGCAAATGCTTGATGGGCATTTTGGTGCGCCCCAGTTCAACGGACAGTTGTACCGGGATGTCCAGGATCATGTCCAGATCGTTCTGGGCAGTTGCTGCGCCGCCTGCCCCGAATTGTTCGAACTTGGCCGGCTTGGCAGCCGCCGTTGTCTGTTCGGCCATGGCTGCGCCCCAATCATCGGCCGTGATTGCTTCGCTTTCTGCGGATTCATCGGACATGACCTTCTCCCTCGTTTGTTGAGATCATTTTTTCGACCTTCAATGCATATTGATTATTGAATGCGCCGTATTTGCATTCCATTACCGGCACGCCATCCACCGAAGCGGTGATATTTTCCCCGATTTCCAGCGGGACA
>CAVWTZ010000111.1:0-15355 GCA_963757485.1 uncultured beta proteobacterium | reverse complement strand
GTATCTTCGCCTCGAATTCGTCGCACACGCCGCGCGCCAGTTTCGCACCGGCGAGGTTAAGTTCGTAGGCCAGGTCCGCCATGCCGTAATCGTCCAGCGACGCGGCGGTGGAATTGAACGTGCAGGTCTCGATGATGTCCGCACCCGACGCAAGGTATTCGGCGTGGATGCCGCGAACGATGTGCGGCTGGGTCAGCAGCAAAAGATCGTTATTTCCTTTGACGTCTACCGGGTGGTCGGCAAAGCTCCTGCGTTCGCCGCTGTACTCGCCATACAGCAGCGTGCCGCGATAATGTTCCTCGGTCAGCTTGTAGCGCTGGATCATCGTGCCCATTGCGCCGTCGAGTATCAGAATGCGCTGCTGCAGGAGTTCTTCGATGGGGTGAGGCGTGTGACTCATGGTGCCGTGCTCAGGTAAAGAGTGCTGATTTTAGCATGCCGGCACCGTTACTCGCGGGACGGCTTATGCCCCAATCGCGTTGAAGTGTAAAATTGTCAGGGTTGAAAATATGAACTGCGGGAACTGCCAGCGGAAATTATTCAAGGCTGATGACAGTTCCGGCTGATATTGAACTTCCCCGCATTGGGTCGCTTGACGATCGCTATCCGTGCCGGTACATGTGATGGTGCCGCCATTCGCGTATCGACAAGGCAGATAGCGGGATACTACGCCCTCTATTCGATACAAGGCTTGCAGAAATGAAATTACCATCGTGCTACTGGGGGGTTTGGCGAAGAACCTTCCTGGAAACCGGCAATGTTGTGGATATAAGCTCGAAGGTATTTTGGCTTCAAACCAGCAGTTGGCATGCGGATATCAGGATTCCGGCAGATAGGCCGGATTTTGCCGGCATCACGTCGCTCGCCGACTGTTCTGCAGAACAATGCGCCTGGTTGGCGAAACAGCAGGGCTTTGCCGGCGTTACTAGGTTATCGGGCGATCAATGCGAATGGAAGCGTGTGATCGACTTCCAGCCTCAAGCGGGAAAAAGGGACATCGGCAGAATGCGCTTTGAGAATCCGAACAGGCTGGTGGAGTGTGGAGTCGATGAGGAATACCGCGAGCTTTGGGAGCGGGTTGCTGATGGCAGTTATGAACATTGCTTTGCACTTCAACTGGTTGAGCGAAATCATCCGGCCAGTCCGGCGAGTTACCTTGCGGTTTCCGGCAATCACTTCATTTATCTGCGTGACCGGCCGGCGCTACCTGCACAGCCAACGTTCGGCAATGCAAATCAGCTGGGTTCGCATTGCGATCTGGCAAAATTGCTTGATTTCGAGATTTCTTACGGCTTGCTCAGAGGGGCAAGCCATTCTTGGCAAATTGAGATGTCCACACTACCCTGGCGGGAAGGGAGTGCTGCACTTGATATTGAAATAACGCATGTACCGGTCGGCAGAATCGTTCAGGATTCGAACTCCGGGTTTACCTGGAGAGTTCTGTGCCGGAATTCGAGGTATCCCGATTAAGCAAGGCTGGCAAGATATGCGCGCCACCCGCCAAAGCTGCTTATGTCCTCGGCGTCAGACAACACGTGATGCTCGCAAAGGAAACCTTTGACAGCTTCGCCTGTTTCCAGTGCCACCGTGCCCATGCATAGCGGCGCTGGAATGTTTGCGACGAACGAGCCGAATTCGATGGAGGGCATTTCCCAAACCTCGACCTCAATTTCATACCCCTGACCCTTTTCAATTCGAACCAGCCCTGGCCGCAAAGGCGGGTTGCCGGGAAGGGCAAAGAAGCGGTAATCCGGGGTGGTCCGATTTATCGCGATCAAGCGCGCCCTGCGTTCCGTCAGCTGCTTGTTCAGCGGCATCCCGGAAAGATGTGCACCGCATACTGCCAACCGGATCTGTCCCGAGGGCACCGCATCGGTCCATTCATGGTTGCCGTGTATGTCGCTCAATCGATCCGCCAGATGCAACAGTGGAATATCCTGATGAGCGGGAGCAAATATCGTGATCCCATTTGGGATATTCCCGGACATGAACCCGGCAGGCACAGCGACTGCACTGTAATCCAGCAGGTTCATGAAGTTGGTGTAATAGCCCAGGTTGGAATTCAGCCGTATCGGGTCGTGCTGCATTTCGGCCACGGTATAGATGGTTCCAGCGGTCGGCGTCACCATGCAATCCACACTTTCCCATACCCTGTCGCATGTGCGTTTCAATTCCCGCAAGCGGTAGGTTCCGGCAAATGCGTCCGCAGCACTCAACCCTCGTGCAGCGATTGTGATGTCGCGGGTAACCGGAAACAGAGCCTGCGGCTCGGCCTCGATGAAATCGCGTATCGCCAGGTAACGTTCCGCGACCCACGCTCCCTCATACAACAGGCGCGCGGTTTCAAGGAAAGGCGCGAAATCGACCATGACTTTGCGTCCACCCAATTGTTCGAGTTTTGTTACTGCCTGATCAAATAGTCGCTCGGCATCCCGGTTGCCGAAGAACTGCAACTGGTCGCACTGCGGCACCCCGAAGGTGAATGCGGCAGCCCTGCCAAAATCGAATCCATGCGGCAGCACTGGCCGGGAATACGGATCCTCGGCATCGAAACCTGCAGCCACTCCCAGCACGCGATTCGCATCCACCGCCGTCAAGGCAAAGATCGCAACCACATCCAGCGAGCGACAGGCCGGCACCACCCCGCGGGTGGAAAGCAGGCCGCAAGTCGGCTTGAGTCCGACCAGATTGTTGAATGCGGCCGGCACGCGGCCCGAACCGGCAGTGTCGGTACCCAGACTGAAACACACTTGACCCAGCGCCAGCGCAACGGCGGAACCTGAACTGGATCCGCCGGAAATATAGCGCGGATCGTATGGGTTCAGGCAGGCGCCGTAGGGCGAGCGCGTGCCATTAAGGCCGGTCGCGAACTGATCGAGATTGGTCTTCCCGATCGGGATGGCTCCGGCCTCTATCAGGCGCTGCACCACGGCTGCACTCTTGCCGGGTACGTAGCTGAATTCGGGACAAGCCGCCGTGGTCGGAACACCGGCGAGATCGATGTTGTCCTTGATCGCAAACGGAATGCCATACAGCGGTTGGGACTGCATGCCCTTCTGTTCCACAGCCTGCGCATAAACCAGCAATTGCTCCGGCGACAGCTTGTGTATCCAGGCGCGATGCGGATCATCTGCGATATGCGCACAAATTTGCTCGACCATCCGGCTGGGGGTCAGCTCGCCGCTGGCGTAGCGCTTCAGCAATGCAGAGATGCCACCCAACGCAACAGCTTGCTCCATTCTGCTATTCCTCATGCATAATCAACAGCACCTGCCCGGCGGACACATGCCCACCTTCCTTGCTGAAGATTTGCAGCACCTTGCCGTTGACCGGTGCCTCGACCGAAATCTCCATCTTCATCGATTCCACCACCAGCAGCGGGCTGCCCTCCGTAACCCGCTGGCCCTCCTTGGCCAGCAGCTTCCACACCGTGCCGGTTACGTGCGAACTGACGGCGCGCGCACCCGCCGGCAGATCCAGTTCGTTCTGCGTGTCGGCCGCGCTGAGCACGACATCGCTGACATATTCTGCCTGGCCGCTGTCCTGCCAGCGTTCACGTTCTGCCTCGAACGCAGCCTGCTGCGTGGCTTTGAACGCATTGATACCGGCAGCATGCTGGTGCAGGAACGCGTTGTATTGTTTCAGGCTGAAAGTGGTTTTTTCCACGCGCAAATTGAAACGGCCGGAGATGAAATCCTTGCGCAATTCGAGCAGCTCGGTTTCGCCTACCGGATAGAAGCGGATCTGGTCGAAGAATCTGAGCAGCCATGGTTTGCCATCCTTGAAATCGCGGGTCTGCAGATAGCGGTTCCACATCTGCACGGTACGCCCGACAAACTGGTAACCGCCCGGACCTTCCATGCCATATACACAGAGATACGCCCCGCCAATCCCGACGGCATTCTCCGGCGTCCAGGTACGGGCCGGGTTGTACTTGGTGGTCACCAGACGATGGCGCGGATCGATCGGCGTAGCCACCGGCGCACCTAGGTACACGTCCCCCAGACCCATCACCAGATAGCTAGCCTCGAACAGGATGCGCTGCACATCCGCTATGCTGTCCAGCCCGTTGATGCGGCGGATGAACTCGATGTTGCTCGGGCACCATGGCGCATCCTTGCGCACGGACTGCATGTATTTCTCGATGGCGAGTCTAGTCGCGGCATCGTCCCAGGACAACGGCAGATGCACGATGCGTGCAGGTACCTGCATGTCCTCGATGGCGGGCAATTTCTTCTCCGCGGCGATTAACAGCTTCAGTAGCTTGTTGCGCGCAAGAATGCGAGCATCAAAATGCACCTGCAGCGAACGGATGCCCGGCGTCAGGTCCAAGATGCCCGTGATGCGCTTTTCATTCATCTCGCGCTGCACCCATTCCATCAGCGCGTGGACGCGAAAGCGCAGATTGAGGTCGAGCACCAGAGGACCATATTCGACGAGCAAGTTGCGGTCGCCGGATTGGCGGTACACCACCTGGACCTGAGTCGCGCTTGGCGGGATGCGGTGCAGGGTCGTGCTGCCCATTCCACTTGCATCAGGCGTCGCGCCGAATTTTTTCGGCAGGCGTAACTGGCCGATAGTAACGTCCTGCAATCGTTCCAGATAGTTCGCCTGCTCCAGCGTCATCCAGCGGAAACGCACGGTATCGCCGGGCTTGAGCTGCCCGGTCTTCCACAACTCGGCATGGACGATGGTCACCGGGCAAACAAATCCACCCAGGCTGGGACCGTCCGGCCCCAGTATCACCGGCATATCGCCGGTGAAATCCACCGCGCCGATGGCATACGCATTGTCGTGTATGTTCGATGGGTGCAATCCCGCCTCGCCGCCGTCACTGCGCGCCCACTGCGGCTTGGGGCCGATCAGGCGCACGCCGGTGCGATTGGAATTGTGATGCACTTCCCAATCGGCGGCAAAGAGATTCTGGATGTCGCCGTCGGTGAAAAAATCCGGTGCACCGTGCGGACCGTACAATACGCCGATCTCCCATGTGCCGGTATATTGTGGCAGCAGTTCTGCAGCAAGTTGGCGATGGGTAAATTCATCTGCCGGGTGGATATGCAGCACATCGCCGGCGCGCAAAGTGCGCCCGGCGTGACCGCCGAACTGGCCCAAGGTGAACGTGGATTTGCTGCCGAGATAATCGGGCACCTGTAAGCCGTCCTTTACTGCCAGATAGGCACGGCATCCCTTGCCGAGCAACTTGCCGAACTGCAGCACTGCACCGGCCTTGACCGCGCAGCTTTGCCATTGCGCCAGTGCCTTGCCGTCCAGCAGTGCTTCGATAGGTGCGCCGGTTATCGCGATCACGCTGTCGCAATTGAAACGCAGCGTCGGTCCGGTAAAGGTGATCTCCAGGCCTGCCACTTCTTCGGCATTGCCCACCAGGCGATTGGCCATGCGGAATGCGAGGCCGTCCATCGGGCCGGATGGCGGCACGCCGATATGCCAGTAACCGAGGCGGCCGGGGTAATCCTGCACCGTGGTTTGCACGCCGGGCTCGAGCACGTCTATGGTGTGCGCAAGGTAATGCAGGCCGCCCAAAAAGCGCGTGGTGTGCTGCCCGTTGCGGAACACCGGTTCGCGCAGAATCTGCTGCAGATAATCCAGGTTGGTTTCGATGCCATGCAGGGCGGTAGTCGCCAGTGCGGCTTGCAGTTTGGCCAGGGCCTCGGCACGGTCTGCGCCATGCACGATGATCTTCGCCAGCATCGGATCGTAGTAGGGCGTCACTTCCACGCCGCGTTCCACCCAGGTCTCGATGCGCGTCCCGGATGCGGAATCAGTGGCAGGAAATTCAGCCGCAGTCAGCGTGCCGCAGGAGGGCTGGAAATCCTTGGCGGGATTTTCCGCATACACGCGCGCCTGGACGGAAGCACCGCGAGGCGCTATCTCTAGCGAACTCAGCTCTGCCAGATCGCCGCAAGCCTGGCGCACCATCCATTCCACCAGGTCTATTCCGGTGGCTTCTTCCGTCACACCATGCTCAACTTGCAGGCGGGTGTTGACCTCAAGGAAATAGAATTCGCCGGTGGCCGCATCGAGGATATATTCGACCGTGCCCGCCGACTGGTAGCCAACTGCCTTGCCAAGACGAACAGCGGTTTCCAGCATGGCCAGTCGTAGCCGCGGCGCGAGGTTGGGCGCCGGGGTCTCCTCTATCACCTTCTGGTTGCGGCGCTGCACCGAGCAATCGCGTTCGCCCAGCGCAATCACGGCGCCCTTGCCGTCGCCGAATATCTGCACTTCGATATGGCGCGCATTTTCGACATACTTTTCCAGATACAGGCCGGCGTCCTTGAAGTTGTTCTGCGCCAGGTATTTTACCGACTCGTAGGCATCGGCCAGCTCGTCCTCGTTCCAGCACAAGCGCATTCCGATGCCGCCGCCGCCGGCAGTGCTCTTAAGCATTACCGGAAAGCCGATAGGTGCAGCCTCGCGCAGTGCATCTTCCACGCTGTCCAGTAAACCGGTGCCCGGCAACAGCGGTACCCTATTTTGCTGCGCCAGCTCGCGTGCCGTGTGCTTGAGGCCGAACGCGCGCATCTGCTGCGGCGTCGGACCGATAAATTGCACGCCGTGTGCCGCGCACTGTTCGGCGAAATCTGCCTTTTCGCTGAGAAAACCGTAACCCGGATGAATCGCTTGGGCACCACTCTGCCGCGCGATTTCCAGTATCTTGTCGGCGCGCAGATAACTTTCTGCCGCGACGCCACTGCCTATGCAGTACGCTTCAGCGGCTTCGACGACATGCCTGGAAAGGGCGTCAGCCTCGGTATAAACCGCCACGCTTCCCACGCCCATGTGGCGCAGCGTGCGAATGATGCGGCAGGCAATGGCGCCGCGATTTGCGATCAGGACTTTCTTGAACATCTTTCACCTGGTGCGGGACGTCCCGCATTTGTCTTTTTTATCGCGGGTCGTCCAGCGATGGGGTTGATACATGTGCGGCTGATTCGTCGCGCCGTTATTCGGGGTTCCACAACAGGAATCTCGCCGGAGTCGGATTATAGGCATTGCAGGGATTGTTGAGCTGCGGACAGTTCGACACCAGCATCCAGAGATCCATCTCGGCGCGCAGCTCCACGTATTTGCCCGGTGCCGAAACGCCGTCGGCGAAGGTAAGTTCGCCCGCGTCGGTGACCGGCACGTTCATGAAGAAATTGATATTGGGAACCAGGTCGCGCTTGCCGATACCGATGTCGGCATGCTGCAGCGCGACCAGGTAGTTGTCGCGGCAATTGTGCATGAATTTCTTTTGCAGTGCATAGCGAACGGTGTTGCTCTCGGCCGCGCAAGCGCCGCCCAGCGTGTCGTGTCGGCCGCAGGTATCGGCAACGATGGTCAACATCGGGTTGCCGTCGCAGCTGTACAGCACTGAATCCGTAGTCAGGTAGATGCCGCCCTGGTGCAGCAGGGTTTGTGTCGCGCTGTAATGTTCGGCGGGCTCGTCGCGGTTGTAGAAGATCACATCCACAGCCTGGTTGCCTTCCAGGTCGACGATGCGCAGCGTCTGGCTTTTGGCGATTGCGAGCAGGTAAGGCTCACCGGAGGGCAAGGTATGGTCGAGTACGGCATGCGCCGGATTAAGTATGCTTTCCTTGATGCGTATGGCTGCGGCAGTCATTGTTGATCCGTTTCAGGCCAGGTAGAGCAGGTCGGCGTTATGGATCGCGCGCGCATTTTCAGGGCGGAATGACCGGCAGTAATCGTCCTTTGGTGCAGGGCCCGAACGCCACACAGCCAAGCCGACCTTGCCGGGTGCGTAGGCGGGCGAGGGATCCAACGGGTGGGGTGCGGTGGAGTAGGCCAGCAGCACATCCATGTCCATGCGCAGTTCCACGTAGTCGCCCGCTTTGCTGTGATGCGTTGCAAAATGAAAGCGACCCTCATTGTCCACGCTGACCTTGGAAAAGAAATTCACTGGTGCCACAAGGTCGCGTTTGGACAAACCATGCTTGCCAATCTCGATCAACAGTCCGTCGCGGCCCGAACGGTACATGCCGTTGCGTGCCGTCTGGAAATTCCGTTGCCCGTATTTTTCAAGCATGAGCTGGTCGTCCAGCAACAGGCCCAGCGGGTCGTGCCAACCCACGCTGTCGGCGGTAATCGAGGCCAATGCCCGGCCCATGTCGCTCATCAGCACATGGCCGCGCGTGTAATGAGCCGTGTGTTGTGCCTTGAGCGAATCCGGCATGTTGTAGCGCTCCAGTTTCTCGCGGGCCGAGTACAGCACCACGCTGATGTTGGCGCCGATATCAAGCGCTGTCATGCGCAGCGTGGTGCCGCGCGGCAGCACATAGGACCAATGGCCGCCGCCGGGTACCAGTTCGGAGAACAGCACCTTGTCAGCGGCCAGGTCGGGCGCAAAGCGGCGCCAATGGGCGATGGCATCCACCGGATCGTTTACCGGCGGATTGTCGTTGGGGGCAGAAAGCATTTCCATCCTGATTTCCTTCTTTGTTTACGGTGCTGAATGCTCGCGCTAAATGCGCAGGGTTGATTGCGCGCCGGCACGCTTCTGCGGCAGCGGATGTACTGGAGGAATCGCCGCAGCCAGCAATTGCAGCCGCCCGGTGATGATACCGCGCAGGGTGATCATCTCGTTGGCGACTTCCTGCAGCTTGGCGGCAGGGCCCTGCACCAGTATGACTTCCATCAACTGATCCTCGGTAAGGTGCACATGCAGCGAGCTGATCACCTCGTCGATGTACTGGTACTGAAGGTCGGCCAGCCTCTTCTGCAAGCCGCGCGTCAGACGGTCGTAAAGCAAGGTGATGGTTCCCACCATTACTTCGTTGCCCAGCGTTCGCTTGTGTTCGGCAAGCTGGTAATTGACCATCTCGCCGATGGCCTGGGAACGGCTTCCGTAGCCGCGGCTCTCCACCATCCGATCCAGTTCTGTCAGGAGATGAGGCGGCAGCGAGATGCTGACGCGACTAACCAGGCTGGAAACCTTCTCCTTGCGTGCTGTTTTCATCGGCGATCCTTTAGAACATATAGCTGTAGCGCTCTAATTCCCACTTGCTGACGGTGAGATGGTAGGTCTGCCATTCCTCGGTCTTATAGCGTATAAACTCGTCGCTTAATTCCTTGCCCAGTGTTGCCTCGACCAATGGGTCCTCTGCGAAGGCCGTAACGGCTTCCTGCAACGTTTGTGGCAGGAACTCGATGCCCCGCTTGTTGCGCTCTGCCTCGGTAATCGCATACAGATTATCTTCGTTGGGATTGCCCGGGTCCAGTCCTTCGCGGATTCCTTCCAGTCCCGCGGCCAGCGCCAGAGTTGCGGCCAGATAAGGGTTCACCGCACCATCGGCATTGCGCGATTCGCAGCGACCCCCGCCTGCCGGTACGCGCACGGAGTTGGTGCGGTTGTTCGAGCCATAGGAGTTGAACACCGGGGCCCATGAGAAATAGTTCATGGCACCCCGGCGCACCAGGCGTTTATAGCTGTTGACCGTCGGCGCGAACACGGCGCACAAGGCCCGCCCATGCTTGAGTATGCCCGCGATGAACTGGTAGCCCAAAGGAGTCAGGCCGATGCCGCGCGGATCATCCTTGGGATCGCAGGCGAACAGGTTGCGGCCGCCATTCAGATCGTAAAGGGACATGTTGAAGTGGGCACCGTTTCCGGTCTTGTCGGCGAATGGCTTGGGCATCATCGTCGCAAGCAAATCCTCTTCCCTGGCATAGTGTTTGGCCATGTAACGGAAGAAGGTGAGCCGGTCACAGGTGGTGACCGCATCCGCGTAGTTGAAGTCGAACTCGAACTGGCCGTTGGCATCTTCGTGGTCGAAGGAATACAGGTCCCACCCGAGTCCGTTGATCGCGGTGGCCATCTTGTCCAGCCAGCCGAAATTGTTGGTAAAGCCGCGCACGTCGTAGCAAGCCTTGGCCAGTTTGTCCTCGGCATCCGGCACCGAGAGATTGCCGTATTCATCTTGGCGCAACAGGAAGATTTCGCACTCGATACCCAGATTCATGCCGTATCCCATCTTGGCCGCCGCAGCCAGCTGGTTTTGCAGCGCGACACGGGTATTCAGCGGATAAGGCTTGCCCTGGAAATGATTGTCCGCCGGTATCCACGCGATCTTCGGCTCCCAGGGTAGCTGGATCAGGCGGCTGAAATCGGGTACCGAGGTGATCTCGTCGTCGTTGGGTGCCTGGCCCAGTCCGTCAAGCGCGTAACCGGTGTAACGCTCGGAGCCGTTCGCCATTTGCTTCAGGTGATCTATGGGCACTACCTTGGCCTTGGGTACGCCGTGGATATCCACATAAGCGCCGATGCAGTACTTCACGCCCTTGTCGGACAGTTCTTTCTGGAGGCGGGAAACTTCTTCGTTTGTGAGCATTACGGTTCCTTAGTGTTGGTTGCGGTTATGATGAAAAAAAGTGTCAATTGCGATCCCTGAAATTCGAGTCGTAGGAATGACTCAGCGGCGGCACCTCGGAGAGTCCCCGCAGGATCAGCGCGCCCAGGTCCTCCACCAGCCAGTCGAAACCGATACGTCCTTTGTCGGCGTCAGCCAGGCTGGGTGTACCGGTAACGCCGTTGATGCTGGTGCGATTGACCGGATGGGCAAAGATGCAGCCGCCGGTACGGTCGTGGTCATCGGCATCAGCGCACCGATCCGGGCGAACCGCGTCTGGCGCGATGGACAGCATCAGCGAGGTTTCGGCATCATTGGCGTGCCAGTCGTCGGCATCGGCGAAATGGAAATGACGGACGCGTTCGCTGATGGTGGCGGTATTCAGCACGGCCACCATCAAGTCGTCATGCTCGGCGCGCAGCATTTCCAGCGCGCAGCGCAGCGGGGCAGCGTTGGTCACGTGTGCATTCACGATGAACAGGCGGCGCACACCGCTGTGATATGCCCAGTCGCCGATCTGCTTGGCCAGTTCGATCAGCGTGACGGGTTGCACAGCGATGGTGCCCGGCCAGCGCCGGCTATGGCCGAGTGAACAACCATAGGGCAGCACCGGCAACATCGGCACGCCGGTCTGTTCCGAGACGGCAAGACACAGCTCTTCGGCAATGATCGTGTCCACACCGCAACCCAGGTGAGGGCCGTGTTGCTCGGTGGCGCCCACTGGCAGTATTGCGGCGTTGCCTGATGCGGCCAGTGCGCCGGGAATTTCTGACCAGGTAAGTTCGGACCAGCGCATGCGTTTTCCCCTAATCGACGGTGTCGTTCACGTTGGTGAACCGGATCATGTGCGGCTTGACGGCCTGGTCCTCTTCCGTCTCCTCCGGTATTGGCGGATGGATCAGTTCTTCCAGTCTTTGCTTGGTGGCGATAAATTCCGGGGAGTTGGAAGAAGCGTGGCCACGGGCTCGCGGCACTGGAACTTCGATTATTTCCTGTACCTCGCCAGGATGTGCCTTGAGCACCAGAATGCGATCTGCTAGAAAAATGGCTTCATCCAGATCGTGGGTGATGAACAGCACGGTGATGTCGATGTTGCGCCAGATGTCCAGTAAGTGTGCCTGCATCTTGGCGCGCGTCATTGCATCAAGGGCACCGAAAGGTTCGTCCATCAGCAGAATGCGCGGTTGGTTGACCAGAGCCCTTGCGATGGCAACCCGTTGACGCATCCCTCCGGATAACTGATGGGGATAGGCGTTGGCAAACTTGTCCAGACCAACCAGGTCCAGCCAAAGCAAGGCATCGCGTTCCGCTTCATCGCGACCCCGGCCATTTGTTTCCGGGCCGAACATTACGTTCTTTTTTACGGTCAGCCAGGGAAACAGCGAGTAACCCTGGAATACCATACCCCGGTCCTGGCCCGGACCTTGCACCGGCTTTCCATCGAGCAAAACCTCACCCGAGCTGTGAGTTTGCAGTCCTGCAAGTGTGCGAACCAAAGTCGACTTTCCGCAACCTGATGGTCCGATTACACAGATGAACTCGCGCCGGTGAACCTTGAAGTCGATATTGCGAAGCGCCTCTATATCGCCTTGCTTGGAGGGAAAGTGCATGCATAGATTGCGAACTTCCAGAATGATTTCCCGCTGCTTGATACGCTCGAAACGCGAACGGACCTCATCGGACTGCTTCAGGTAACTTGGGAGCTTGGTTTCGTTGTTCATATGGATACCTCGGATAACAGCGCCTCATGTTCTGTCCAGGCTGCGATCCCACGGGAACAGCCTTCGACTGAGTTTGGCCAGCAGCAGATCAGTCCCGAAGCCGAGGATTCCGATCATCATGATGGCTGCGTAAACGTTTTCAAAATGCTGGTAACGTGCCTGCTGGGTGATGAACCATGTGATGCCGGTGCTGGTGCCGATCAGTTCGGCCACGATCAAATAGGTCCATGCCCAACCGAGCAAGATGCGCTGGTCGCGGTAAAGATCGGGCAAAATACCCGGAACCACAACGCGGGTCAGCAAGTTGAGACCGCGCGTTCCAAGGGTCTGAGCTGCTTCAAGTATGGTCGAGTCGATTTTTCGCGTGGTATTCGCAATAATCAGCACCTGCTGGAAGAAAGTGCCGATCACGATAATTGCAATCTTGGGTGCATCGTAAATGCCGAGTACGGCGACCGCCAGCGCGCCAAACGCAGGCGCGGGCAGATAGCGGGAGAATTCAATGAAGGGCTCGGTCAGACGGCCGAGCGTAGCGTAGGTTCCGGACAGGATGCCAAGGGGAACCCCGAACAGCGATGAAATCACGAATCCCCAAAAAATTATCTTGATGCTGTGCCACAGGCTCTCATGCAGCCATGGCGCGTCCTTTTGTTCCGGTTCGGTTGTGAATGCGGTATAAAACGCCTTTGCCACAAGGTGTGGTGCCGGCAGGTAGATCGGGTTGGCAGGTTTACCTCGGGGCAGCGCCAGATGCTGGGCCTGCATATGGGCCAACTCATCCCTGAATACGCTCTTGTCGACCAACATCCCGACCTGGAAGTAGTCTACTCCACCGGGGTCTTCGACCAGTATTTTCGGGTGCCAAATGAAAGGAGTATAACTGACGATGCACCAAATCAGCAGCGGCAGCAGGAATGAGCCGATCCCAAGCAATGTGCGTTCCCGAGCATTCAATTCTGCACGGACCGCAAACCATTTGGAAAAATTGCTCATTCCAGCCACACTTATCGATTAAACGGAATTACTTGGCATCGGTAAAGGATGCGTCAATGTAGCTATCCACATCCTCGTGAGTTTTGTACACGGCATTTGCAACGTTGAAGTCGTCGGCTATCTTTGAAGATCCATAAAGCGATTTGAAGCCCGGACCCTTGACGTAGATTTTTCTGCCTTCGCTGAGACTCAACAGTTTGGTTCCTTTGAGCAACGGCAGATAAGCTTCGGGCGAAATGCCGACACGAGCGGCCATTATCTTCACCGCATCAGGTTGCGTTTTCGGGTCGTTGATATATTTGACAACCCTGTCCCAGACTTTGACCACCTTCTGCCACTCTGCGCGATTTGCTGCCAGGCTGGCAGGATTTACAGCAAGCACGTCGTAAATCAAGCCCGGTTCATCGGCCGAGGTATAGATAGGACGGGAGCCAGGAACCGCTTTCATGGCCTCCCCGGAAACGGGCTGCCATGCACCGATCGCTGAAATATCGGCGGAAGATAACATCTGCGGCATCTCGTTCGTTTTTGCATTGACCAGCGTCACATCGGATTCCTTCATGCCGGCCTTCTTCAAGCCGTTCAACAGCAGCAGGTGTTCAACCAGGCCGATCTCCACTGAAACCTTCTTCCCCTTGAGTTCTTTCAGTGACTTGATGCCAGGTTTGGCAACTATCATGTCGTTGCCGTTGGAGTAGTCGGTAAGCATGATCATCGAGCTTTTGGCACCGCCCGAGCCTGTCACCAGGGTATCGCCATTGGTCATAAGGTCAGCGTCGATTTTGCCCGCAGCAAATGCATCCATGGATGCCGAGTAATCGAACCACTGAAAATTGACCGCCACTCCGGCTTCCTTGAACCATCCCTTGTCAATGGCCACCTGCCAAGCTACCCAGCCCGGCCAATCGCTGTATCCGATATTCAGGGGCTGTGCCGCACTGGCCGAAACTGAAAAGAAAGCTGCAGCAATTAGGAACATCGATCTGGCAATCCAATTTTTCATTGAAGTGCTGGCTTTTTTCGCATTCATGAAGCGCTCCTTAAAAAAGAAAATAAAAAACCAAAATTATTACCGATTTGAATATTCGTAATATTCGATTACTCAAAAGCAATTGCTGTGCCAGTATGGGAAATTTATTTGATCATATTGATTTGCATAGAGATATGGACATTGAATGGTTGCCGAAGCGAGCTTTGATCATTGAAAGATCAGCATCTTTTTAGTGCGAACCGCACCAACCTGATGCAACAAGAAGCAGTGCGTGGAGAATTTTTGGCACTTGATGTATCAACGTTGGCGAATTAACGCAACATCTGCCAGGATTGCAAACTGCCGATGGCACAAAGGCAATTAAGTGCCGGACGCTTCTGTAACAACAGAAATTTACGGCTTATTCAAGGGATGTTTGATAACGATATTTCAGATATTCAATCTTCGATATTGCACTGCTTCCGCGATATGCTGGCTGTTCACGGTGTCATGTCCGTCCAAGTCGGCGATGCTGCGCGCCACCTTGAGCACCCGGTGATAGGCGCGCGCCGACAGACTGAGCCGGCTGATGGCCTGTTGCAGCAACGCGATACCCTGTTCGTCTGGCGTGCACAGCGCATCGATTTCGGTCACAGACAACTGGGCATTGGGTTTGTCCTGGCGTGCGAGCTGGCGCTGGCGGGCGATCTCGACGCGTGCCTGCAGGCTGGCGCTGGCTTCCCCGTCCGCCTTGTTGACCAGGTCATCCTGCGGCACTGCGGGCACCTCGATCTGGATGTCGATGCGGTCCAGCAACGGGCCGGAGATCTTGCTGCGGTAACGCGAAATCTGGTCGGGCGTGCAGCGGCACTTGCCGTTGTAATGCCCGAGATAGCCGCACGGGCAGGGATTCATCGCGGCGATCAATTGAAATTGCGCGGGAAAATCCGCGCGGCGTGCGGCGCGCGAAATGGTGATGCGCCCCGACTCCATCGGTTCGCGCAACACCTCCAGCACGCTGCGGTCGAACTCCGGCAACTCGTCAAGAAACAGCACGCCATGCAACGCCATCGAGATCTCGCCGGGGCGCGGATTGCTGCCGCCGCCGACCAGGGCCACGCCGGAAGCGGTGTGATGCGGCGCGCGATATGGCCGCGTCTTCCACTTTGCCACGTCGAAATTGCCATCCAGCGATTGCAGCGCCGCGCTCTGCAGAGCCTCGGCTTGCGTCATTTGCGGCAGGATCCCTGGGAAGCGCGCGGCGAGCATGGATTTTCCGGTGCCCGGCGGCCCCATCATCA
>CAVWTZ010000110.1:0-3892 GCA_963757485.1 uncultured beta proteobacterium | reverse complement strand
TTTCGCCTGCGGGGTAAGCGCCGCTTCCTCGCCCGGCGTCAGCAAGTAGGCATAAGCCTGGTGGTGGGAGCGCCCGACGCGGCCGCGCAACTGGTGCAGTTGGGCCAGCCCGAACTTGTCGGCGCGGTTCATGATGATGGTATTGGCGGTGGGGACGTCGATGCCGGTTTCGATGATGGTGGTGCATAACAGCAGATTGAAGCGCTGCTGGTAGAAATCGCGCATCACGTGCTCCAGCTCGCGTTCGCGCATTTGCCCGTGGGCGATCCCGATGCGCGCTTCGGGCAGCAGCTTGGCGAGCTTTTCCTGCACGTTGCGATCGTTTCCACCTCGTTGTGCAGGAAAAACACCCGCCCGCCGCGCTTCAGTTCGCGCAGCACCGCCTCGCGGATGATGCCGTTGCCGAGTAAGCGAGACGAAGGTCTTGATCGAGAGCCGCCGCTGCGGCGCGGTGGCGATCACCGAGAAGTCGCGCAGCCCTTCCAGCGACATCGACAGCGTGCGCGGATCGGCGTCGCGGTGAGCGTCAGCACGTCGACCTCGGCGCGCAGCGCCTTGAGCCGTTCCTTCTGCTGCACGCCGAAGCGATGCTCCTCGTCGACGATGACCAAACCGAGGTTGTGGAATTTCACGCCTTTCTGGATCAGCTTGTGGGTGCCGATGATGATGTCGAGCTTGCCGTTCGCCATGTCCTGAGCGCCTGGTTCTGTTCCTTCGCGGAACGGAAGCGCGACAGCTCCTCGGCGATCCTGACCGGCAGGTCGGCGAAGCGGTCGGAGAAATTCTGGAAATGCTGTTCTGCGCAGCAGCGTCGTCGGCACCAGCACCGCGACCTGCTTGCCGTCCATTGCCGCGACGAAGGCGGCGCGCAGCGCGACCTCGGTCTTGCCGAAACCGACATCGCCGCAGATCAGCCTGTCCATCGGTTTGCCCGATTGCAGGTCGTTGATCACCGCCTCGATCGCTGCGGCCTGGTCCGGCGTTTCCTCGAAACCGAAGCCGGCCGCGAACGCCTCGTAAATCGTGCGGCGTCAGTTTGAATTGATGCCCCTTGCGCGTCGCGCGCTGCGCGTAAAGGTTGAGCAGTTCGGCGGCGACATCGCGCGCCTGCTTCATCGCGCGGCGTTTCGCCTTGTCCCACGCCCCGCTGCCCAGCTTGTGCAGCGGCGCGGTATCCGGCGCGCCGCCGCTGTAGCGGCTGATCACATGCAGCTGCGCGACCGGCACATACAGCTTGTCATCGCCCGCGTATTCGAGCAGCAGGAATTCGTTCTCGCCTTCGCCGAGGTCGAGATTCACCAGCCCCTGGTAGCGCGCGATGCCGTGCTGTTCGTGAACCACAGGATCGCCGACCTTGAGTTCGGACAGGTCGCGCAGCATGCCTTCGACATTGGTTTTCTTCGCCGCGCGCGCGGCGCGGCTGCGCGGCTGCGCGGCATACAGTTCGGTTTCCGTGGCCAGCGCAAGGTTGTCGTCCGTCAGCATGAAGCCGTACTGCAGCGGCGCGATGCCGAGCATGAATTTTTCGTTGCCCGACAGAAATTGCGCATAGCTTTCGCACAGCGCGGGCGACAGCCCGTATTCCTGCAGGTAATCCGCCATGATCTCGCGTCGCCCCAGGCTGTCGGCCAGCAGCAGCACGCGCCCCGGATAACCTTCCAGGAACTGCGCGAAAGCCTGGGTCGGAATATCGGCGCGGCGGTTCACCGCGATGTCGGGCAACCGTGCGGTGGGGCAGGGCGTGAGCGTAGCGCCGCTTTGGTCCGGGACGATATCCAGCCGCGCGAAATCTTTCGCGCGGACAAAGAACTGCTCCGCATCGAGGAACAACTCCTTCGGCTCCAGCAGCGGACGCTGCGGATCGCCCCGCAGCAGGTTGTAGCGGGACGCGGTATCTTTGCCGAAAGTGGCGATGGCCTCGTTCACGTCGTGGTGCAGGCACAGCGTGGCATCCTTCGCCAGGTAATCGAACAGCGTGGCGGTCTTGTCGAAGAACAGCGGCAGGTAATACTCGATCCCCGCCGGCGCGTTGCCCTTGCTGACGTTCTTGTAGATGTGCGACCGGGATGGATCGCCCTCGAAGCGTTCGCGAAAACTCTGGCGAAAGTGTGCCTGGCCGGCTTCGTCGAGCGGGAATTCGCGCGCCGGCAGCAAACGGATCTCCGGGACCGGATACAGCGTGCGCTGGGTGTCCACATCGAAGGTGGCGATGGTCTCTATCTCGTCGTCGAACAGGTCGATCCGGTATGGCAGCACGCTGCCCATTGCGAACAGATCGATGATGCCGCCGCGCACGCAATATTCGCCGGGCGACAGCACCTGCTGCACATGGCTGTATCCGGCAAGCGTCATCTGCTCGCGAAATCTGGCCAGGTCGAGCTTTTCACCGCGTTTCAGGAAGAAGGTAAATGCGGCCAGGTATTCCAGCGGCGGCAACGGATAAAGCGCGGTGGTCACCGGCACCACCAGCACGTCGCAGGACAGGCTGCGCACATGATGCAGCGTCGCGAGCCGTTCGGAGATTAAATCCTGGTGCGGGGAGAAATGGTCATAGGGCAGGGTTTCCCAGTCCGGCAACAGATGCACGCGCAGTTTGGGGTCGAAGAACGGAATTTCTTCGACCAGCCGCTGCGCTTCCTGCGCGCTCGCGGCGATCACGACCACAGGCGAGTGTTTTGCCGCGTATTGCGCCAGCGCAAGCGCGTCGGACGAACCTTGCAGGCCGGTATAGCGGGGACGAGCATGTTTTGAAAGGAAAAGCACGACGGACAACCTGAAACAAAGGCGCGCATTATAAGCCAAGCGCGCGGACAACTTTTTAATTTACAATCCCATCCATGACTGAATTTCACGCTTTGGTTCCCGCCGCCGGTTTTGGCAAGCGCATGGCGCACGAACTACCCAAACAGTACCTGCCGCTGGCGGGGCAGCCGATGATCGCGCACGCGTTGAACACGCTGTGTTCCAGCCCGGATATTTCCACGGTGTTCGTTGTGCTGGCTCCCGATGACAAGCTGTTTCACAGCTACGACTGGTCGCGTTTCGGCGACAAGTTGCAGCCGTTGTTTTGCGGCGGGAAGCGGCGCTCGGACACGGTGCTGAACGGCTTGATCGCTTCCGAGTTGGAGCCGGATGAATGGGTGCTGGTGCATGACGCGGCGCGTCCCTGCCTGACGCAGGCCCGACTGGCCAGGCTGATCGCCGCATTGCGCGACGATGCAGTGGGCGGCATTCTCGCCGTGCCGGTGGCGGATACGCTGAAGCGCGCCGATGACCATGAACGCATCCTGCGCACCGAGAGTCGCGAGCACTTGTGGCAGGCGCAAACGCCGCAGATGTTTCGTGCCGGCCTGCTGGTGCAGGCGCTGCAGCAGCCCGGCAGATTTACCGACGAGGCTTCGGCGGTCGAGGCACTGGGTTCGCAGCCGAGGCTGGTGGAAGGCGATACCAGCAATTTCAAGGTGACCTATCCGCAGGACAGGCTGCTTGCAGAACTGCTGCTAAGTCAAAAAGGCAATTAGCCACAGAGTACACCGAGATCACAGGGAAAATCAGTTATTCCTATCTGTGTACTCTGTGATCTCTGTGGCAAGGTTTCAGTTTTTGGTTAAGGAAAAACATGAGAATCGGTCAAGGTTACGATGTGCATCAGCTGGTCGCAGGCCGCAAGCTGATCATCGGCGGGGTGGATATCCCGTATGAAAAAGGTCTGCTCGGGCACTCCGATGCGGATGTGCTGCTGCATGCGATCACCGATGCGCTGCTCGGCGCGGCGGCACTGGGCGACATCGGGCGGCATTTCTCCGACAGCGACGCAAAATTCAAGGACGTCGACAGCCGCATCCTGCTGCGCCAGGCGCTACATTTGGTGCGCGAGCAGGGATTCCGCGTC
>CAVWTZ010000109.1:0-47354 GCA_963757485.1 uncultured beta proteobacterium | reverse complement strand
AACATGTCGGTCCTTTTCCGCAAACATATTGTCCGGCTTGTAAAAACCAAGCCTAACTTGGCTTAGTGAGCTTCTGGCGGCGCCTTCTCTACATCACCTACCAGGTGGTAGAGCGGTGCCTTTTCCATCGTGTACTCACCGGTCTTGGGATCACGACGGGAAACTGTCAGTACGTGCCAGTTCTTATCATCCAGCTTCATTACATCACCGCGGTAGTAGTAACCCGGCCAACGTGTTTCCTTGCGGAACAGCGTATGTTGGAACACACTTTCAGAAGTAAGGAAACGATGTTTCAACTCCCATGCACGTAACAACTCGTGTATATCTGAAGCGGCGACTTTTTCCAGATCCTGCCCCAGGATGTACATTTTCTTGAGACCGATGTTCAGGAGTTTGTCGTTGGTCATGTAGTTAACACCAAAACCACCACAGTACTCATCCATCAACTTCTGCAAACGATCAAGACCCTGCCTCGGATTGATGAAGTTAGGATTAACGGAACCGGCAACCACTTCATTACTGTAAACACGGTAAGTTTCCATGGGCTTGTAGATCTGTTCCTTACGACGATTGATCTGCGCGTCAGAAACACGGATGCCCTCTGCTTTGCCATCATCAATATATTTACAGGCAGCCTTGGCAGCCAGACGACCTTCAGTGAAAGAACCTGATGAGAAGGCGTGAGGTGTACCGCCTACTGCATCACCGGCACCGAACAGACCTTCAATAGTCGTCATGCGGTTATAGCCCCAGAAGTATTCTGGCGGAGATACATCTTCGGGACCTGAACACCAGGCGCCGCAACCGGTAGCATGTGAGCCCATAACGTATGGCTCGGAAGTCGTCAGCTCAGGGTTTTCGTACTTGGGATCAACGTCAGTTGCAGCCCACAGTACAGCCTGGCCAACGGTCATACCCAGGAAGTTGTGCCAGCCGATCTCTTCAAGATGAGGATCCTGGAAGGCTTCCATGGTGACCATGTGAATAGGGCCACGGCCCGCATTAACCTCGTTGATTATTGCGTGGTTACGCAGGCAAGTTGGAATGGGACGATGAGTTCTGTGCGAAACCTCCGGGTCCAGGTATTCTTTGCCTACCATTTGCTGAAGTGCCGGGAACCACTTGGACTCGTACTCTTCACCGTAGGCATTCTGGGTATAGGTCTTGAGATGCAGGAAGTAGGCACCGACAGGACCGTAACCATCCTTGAATCGAGCCAGTACGATACGGTTTTCCATTTGTGTCATCTTTGCACCGGCTTCGATCATCAGGCCATATGCAGAACCTGAAGACCACGGTGCGTACCAGACACGACCCGCACCTTCACCAACAGAACGCGGCTTGAAGATGTTCGAAGCACCACCGGCACCACAGATAACGGTCTTGGACTTGAACACGTGGTAGTTACCCGTACGAACATTAAAGCCCACGGCACCCGCGACGCGGTTTTCTTTGGATTCATCCATCAAGAGGTGAGTCACACAGATGCGGTTGAAAACCTTGTCCGCTGACTTCTTGGCTGCTTCAGCAACGATAGGCTTGTAAGATTCACCATGAATCATGATCTGCCAACGCCCTTCACGCAGAAACGAACCCTTCTTCTCGTTGCGCATGATGGGAAGACCCCACTCTTCAAAGTTATGCACAGTGGAGTCCACGTGGCGTGCCATGTCAAACAGCAAGTCTTCACGCACCATACCCATCAGGTCGATACGTGCATAGCGCACATGATCTTCGGGATTGTTCTCGCCAAAGCGTGTACCCATGTAACAGTTGATCGCATACAGGCCCTGGGCTACTGCACCAGAACGCATGATGTTTGCCTTTTCGGCGATGACGATCTTCTTGTCCCGACCCCAATATCTTGCTTCAAATGCCGCACCCGTACCGCCCAGGCCCGCACCTACAACCAGGATGTCGATATTGTCTTCAATAATTGTCGAGTAGCTCATTAGTATTGCACCCCTTCCTTAATTTCCAAGCCATTAGATTCCAGTGTGTGCAAACCACCTTCATCCATACGGATGTATTTGGGCTCATTAAATAGCAGTTGGCTGTCTCGCATCTCCTTGCTAGGAGCAGGCTGATCAGCCAGCTTGGGAATATGCTTGCCCCAGGGCTTGGTCGTGATAGGTGCCAGCAGTTCCATGTCTTTCTTACCGTTACGGAACTTGATGCGCCACGCAATAGTGCCTTTCTCTTCATCACGGAGCACTCGAACACTGTGTCCAAGTGGTGCAAAGTCGGCATAACCGCGTACATCAATCGCCTGGTGTGGACATGCTTTTACACAGGAATAGCATTCCCAGCACATACTAGGTTCGATGTTGTAAGCACGACGCAGCTTTTTATCGATGTGCATGATGTCAGACGGGCAGATGTCAACGCATTCTCCACAACCATCACAACGCGTCATATATACAAAGGTTGGCATAATATATTCCTCTATTTCTTATAGATAATTGGTCAAGTCAGTATTAGTAGTGCTTTGCTCTTTCAGCCTTGATACAAAGACCCATGTTTGGCGGGTTCTTGCCCATATACATAGGGATATCCGGAAACTTTCGCTGTACTTCAGGATCCGTCAAATCATAGTCAGGAGGCAAATTCTCCCGGGAACCATCGGCCCTGGTAATTTTTTTCTGGTAGGCCGCAGCGGGCTTAAAGAACATATGGGCAAACTTGGACCAATAAACGCCGCCAAAGAGAACTGTGCTTGACAGGATAAACAAGGCAAAGAATATGGTTAATCCTCCGCCCGTAAATGACCAGATCAATGCGAAAGTCGAGGTAGCAAGAAGCGAGAGAATAAACAAATCCGCACGCTCGAACCGAAACCATGGAAGGCCTTCCGCAGACACATCAACGCGGATAAAAAGCCAGAACCAGTATCCACCAACGGCCAGCATCAGTGCGCCGATATGCCATAGCTGTGGCAGCAAGGCAGGTGTGGGCGTTGCCGGCGTGGGATAGCCAAAAATCATAATCGCGGTAGTCACAACGAAAATAATGGTTCCCCACATGGTCAACAGATGGGAAAGCCTGCGTCTTGTATTGCTGAATTCGCCAGAAGTTAATACTTCTTTTACCAGCACTGAAGCGGCAATCGCTGCTTTTTCTCCACTACCCACTGACCGTTTTGCGCTCTTCTTCGCTTTTTTCGCATTTTCGAAAAAGTACTGCGCACTTTTCTTGTGCATCATGTCAAGTATTGTTCCGCCGATGACCAGCAGGACCATCAAGACGATATACCCCTGCATGTAGACGGTTGGAATTGATGCCGATAGTTCGGCAAAGGGGTTGCTCGTGAACATTAGGTTCTCCTCAAAAATTTTAGACGCAAGATTTTCCTTAAATCGGTTGGCCGTCGAGTATAGAAAAAGTTATCCCCCACAAAAATTCTTCACTTTACGAACCTACCACCGTTACTTTACTATAATCAACCCGAACAAAAATTGGCAAAAAAATGGGGTCAAAGAAGAACGTCCCCTCTCCCCAGCCCTCCCACATGTGCGAGGTTGTTGCCGCTTCAGCGGCTATACAACCACGGCCCACCCCCTGCGGGCGCAAAGGGGAGGGGGTGTTTTCTAGCGTGCAGAGTGACCGCTGAGTTTTACTTCCACTTTTTCACTCTCTTCGATACCGGCGTAATAGGCACGCAGTATTTCCAGTACCTCCGGCCGGCTGAATTCGGCCGGTACCGCGGCGCCTTCCGACAACCATTTGCGCAACTTGGTGCCGGAAACCAACAAGCGGTCGGATTCATCATGCGGGCAGGTGCGTGCCGAAGCCATGCCGCCGCACTTGTAACACCAGAACGTCCAGTCGATCTTGAGCGGTTGGGTTTCCATCGACCCCTTGGGGATCTCGTCGAAGATGTGATGCGCATCAAAGGGGCCGTAGTAATTGCCGACCCCGGCATGGTCGCGGCCGACGATCAGATGCGAACAACCGTAGTTCTGGCGGAACAGCTGCATGCAGCAGCGCCTCGCGCGGACCGGCGTAGCGCATGTCGAGCGGGTAGCCGGCCTGCACGATGGTGTTCTTGACGAAATATTTTTCGACCAGCGTGCCGATAGCTTCGGTGCGCACATCTGCGGGAATGTCTCCCGGCTTGAGGTTGCCGAGCAGCGAGTGGATCAATACGCCGTCGCAGATCTCGATCGCGATCTTGGCCAGGTATTCATGCGAGCGGTGCATCGGATTGCGCGTCTGGAAAGCGGCAATCTTGCTCCACCCCATCTCTTCGAACAGTTCCCGTGTCTGGTGGGGTGTCATGAACAGGTCGCCGTATTTTTCGTCGAATCCGCCCAGCGACAGCACCTTGACCGGACCGGCGAGGTTGACATCGCCCTGTGCCATGACCATCTTCACACCGGGATGCTCGATGTCGACGGTGTTGAACACGGTCGCGCATTCGTGCGCCTTGTCGATGGTATATTTTTCGGTGACGCGCATCGTCGCGAGAATGCTGTTGTCTTCTGGGTCGATCAGCGCGACCTCGCGACCGGTCTCGATATCATTGGCGGTGAGAAAATCGGTGGAGAGCGTGATCGGGATAGGCCAGAACACGCCGTTCGCCATTTTCATGCCGGCGCATACGCCCTGCCAGTCGGGAAAGGACATGAAACCTTCCAGCGGGGTGAAACCGCCGATGCCCATCATCACCAGATCGCCCTTTTCACGCGAACTGACCTTGATTCGCGGCAAGCTGCGCGCTCGCTGCAACTCGTCCGCAAGAGCCTTCCCCTTGAGCAACAATGGTTCGAGATTGCCACCGCCATGCGGTCTTACGAGTGCCATTTTTCTTCCCCTTCTTCTTTTCTGAATCTATCCAGATTGACAGTAGGGCTTATGCTAGAACGTTACTTGCCAAACTACGATACCCCTAATGGGTTATACACCAATAGCTCATCACGGCTATGGTTGGCGAAACCAGCAATTGCGCATACTATCGAACCTTCAATGACGACGCGTATTCCCACGAGAACAGTCAGGATTGAATACTCAACTTTGCAATGGATTTTTATGAAGACCGGTAATTTTGGCGACTCACAGAGCACGATTTCACCACTGCACGATCCGCTGGCATCGCCCGCACCGGATGCCAGGAACGAAGTGCGCAACACCACCTGTTATATGTGTGCATGCCGTTGCGGCATACGCGTCCATCTGCGCGACGGCGAGGTGCGCTACATAGACGGGAATCCGGATCATCCGCTCAACAACGGTGTGATCTGCGCCAAGGGCAGTTCCGGCATCATGAAACAGTATTCGCCCGCACGGCTGACCAAACCGTTGCGGCGCAAACCGGGGACGGATCGCGGTGCGGGAGAATTCGAGGAGATCAGCTGGGAAGAGACGTTTGATATCCTCGCCGAGCGTTTGGGGAAGATACGCGCCACCGACCCGAAGAAATTCGCGCTGTTCACCGGGCGCGACCAGATGCAAGCGCTGACCGGGATGTTCGCGCGCCAGTTCGGCACGCCCAATTATGCCGCGCACGGCGGATTCTGTTCGGTGAACATGGCTGCTGGCATGATCTACACCATAGGTGGTTCGTTCTGGGAATTCGGCGGGCCGGACCTGGAACGCGCCAAGCTGTTCGTGATGATAGGCACCGCCGAGGATCATCATTCCAATCCGATGAAGATCGCGATCTCGAAGTTCAAGCGCGAGGGCGGCCGCTTCATTTCCATCAACCCGATACGCACCGGCTATTCGGCGATCGCCGACGAATGGGTAGGGATACGCCCCGGCACCGACGGCGCGCTGTTGCTCGCGCTGATTCACGAGATCATCGCGCTCGGCCTGTACGACCGCGAGTTCCTGGTGCGCTACACCAATTCCGGACAACTGGTTAATCTCGATGACAAGCATGACGAATTCGGCATGTTCGTGCGCACCGAGGTGCCGGAAGAAGAGGGCTGTTACGACCCGCAAAACAAGCTATGGTGGGACCGCAACACCAACAAACCGGTCATCACGCACTCTGAGGGAGCCGACCCGTACCTGTTTGGTGAATTCAAATTGTCCGATGGTGTTCCGGTGAAGCCGGCTTTCCAGCTGTTGCAGGAACGGGTAAAGGATTACACGTCGGAATGGGCGAGCCAAGTCACCGGTATCCCGGCCGAGACGATACGGCGTCTTGCCTACGAGATGGGCATCACCGCGCGCGACCAGAAGATCGAATTGCCGATCGCATGGACCGATTCGTGGGGCAAGGAGCACGACAGCGTCACCGGCAATCCGGTAGCCTTCCATGCGATGCGCGGTTTGGCTGCGCATTCCAACGGCTTCCAGACGATACGCTCTCTGGCAATCCTGATGACGCTGCTCGGCACCATAGACCGTCCGGGCGGCTTCCGCCACAAGACGCCATTCCCGCGTCCGATCCCGCCTTGCGCGCGCACGCCGAACACGCCGCTGGCAGTCAAGCCCGACAGTCCGCTGGACGGGATGCCGTTGGGTTGGCCCTCTGATCCGGACGACCTGTTCGTCGATACGGACGGCAACCCGGTGCGCATCGACAAGGCCTTCTCGTGGGAATATCCGCTGTCCGTGCACGGCATGATGCACAACGTGATCACCAATGCCTGGCGCGGCGACCCGTACAAGATAGACACGCTGCTGATTTTCATGGCCAACATGGGCTGGAACTCGACGATGAACACCGTCGAGGTCAGGAAGATGCTCAACGACAAGGAGGAGAACGGCGAGTACAAGATCCCGTTCATCGTGGTCTGCGATGCGTTCCATTCCGAAACGACCGCCTATGCGGACCTGATCCTGCCCGACACCACCTATCTGGAGCGCCATGATGTGATGTCGATGCTGGACCGGCCGATCTCGGAGTTCGACGGCCCGGTGGATTCGGTGCGTATTCCGGTGCTGCCGCGGACCGGCGAATGCAAGCCTTTCCAAGAGGTGTTGATTGAGCTGGGCTCGCGTTTGAAGCTGCCCGCCTTCGTGACCAAGGAAGGAAAGCGCAAGTATCGTGACTATCCCGAGTTCATCGTGAACTGGGAGAGCGAGCCCGGTTCCGGCATTGGATTCCTGGCGGGCTGGCGCGGCAAGGGCGGCGAGAAATCCCTGGTCGGCGAACCGAACCCGAAGCAATGGGAAATGTACGAAAAGAACAATTGTGTATTCCATTACAAGTTGCCGCCCTCTTACCAGTACATGCGCAACTGGAACAAGGGTTACCTGGAGTGGTCGCAGCGCAACCGCATCACGCGCTATGGCGAGCCCATCTTGATCCACCTTTATTCCGAAGTGCTGCAGAAGTTCCGTCTGGCTGCACAGGGACGCGGCATCACGCGCAAACCGCCCGCGCATCTGGCCAAGCGCATAGCAACCTATTTTGATCCCCTGCCATTTTTCTACGAGCCGCTGGAAACGCAGTCCAGCGATAATTTCAAATATCCGCTTGCGGCAGTGACGCAGCGCCCGATGGCCATGTACCATTCATGGGATTCGCAGAATGCCTGGCTGCGCCAGATCCATACGCACAATTATCTGTTCGTGAATCCGCTCGCCGCGCAGGACGCGGGCATCGCCGACGGCGGCTGGATGTGGGTGGAATCGCAGTGGGGCAAGGTGCGCTGCATGGCCAGATATTCCGAGGCCGTCGAGCCCGGCACGGTGTGGACCTGGAACGCGATCGGCAAGGCGGCGGGCGCATGGAATCTGTCGCCCGGCGCGAACGAGTCGCAGAAAGGCTTTCTGCTCAACCACCTGATCTCCGAGGAGCTTCCCGCCAATCCGGACGGCACGCGCTATTCCAATTCCGACCCGATCACCGGACAGGCTGCCTGGTATGACGTGCGGGTTCGCATCTATCCTGCGGAGGCTGGCGAGCCGGAGCAGACCTCGCCGCAGTTCGAGACTATGAAGGCCGTGCCGGGCATGGGAAAAAGGCCCAAATGGTTGGCCTATTTCGGCGGCAGCAACAGGGGCGCCAACAAATGACACAACTCGCTCTGGTAATCGATCTCAACGTCTGCGTGGGTTGTCATGCCTGCGTGACCAGTTGCAAGGAATGGAACACCTCCGGTTCGGCCGGACCGCTGTGCGACGAGAATCCCTATGGTGCCGATCCGACCGGCACGTTCTTCAACCGCGTGCAGACCTTCGAGGTCGGGCAATATCCCAACACCGAGACGGTGCATTTCCCCAAATCCTGCCTGCACTGCGAAGATCCGCCCTGTGTGCCGGTGTGCCCGACCGGTGCTTCCTACAAGCGCAAGGAAGACGGCATCGTGCTGGTGGATTACGACAAATGCATAGGCTGCAAGTATTGTTCATGGGCCTGTCCTTACGGCGCGCGCGAGCTGGACGAAAAGCAGCAGGTGATGAAGAAATGCACGCTGTGCGTGGACCGCATCTACGATACGACACTGCCGGAAAGGGACCGCAAGCCTGCGTGTGTTCTTGCCTGCCCGACCAGTGCCCGGCTGTTCGGGGATGTGCATGATGCCGAATCGGTAGTGTCCAAGGCGATCCGCGACAGCGCAGGTTATGCGCTAATGCCGGAATGGGGAACACATCCGGCCAACCATTACCTGCCGCGCCGCAAGACCAGCCTCAAGATACACGAGGATGAACTCGAACGCGTCGATAACCCGCTCAAGGTCGACGGCAAGCTGCCCAAACCGAAGAAATCCGATCCTACCCTGGACGATGTCACGTCCTGGTAATTGCCAAATGAAATATCTATGAAACCAGCTTTCTCCGTCATTTTTCTTACCACCCTGATCGGCGTCGGCCAGGGGCTGTTCCTTGCGCTGTATACGCAGCAATCCTATGCGCTGTTCGGCCTATTGCCGCTGCAGAACGATGCGTTTTACGGGTATGGCAGCATGCTCGTGCTGGTATTCCTAGTAGCGGGGTTGGCCGCTTCTTTCCTCCATCTCGGCCACCCGGAACGCGCCTGGCGCACGGCGACGCAATGGCGCACCTCATGGCTGTCGCGTGAAGTCATCGCGCTGCCCGCGTTCATGGCAGTGGTATTCCTGTATGGCATGACGCACCTGCTGGATTTCAGGCCGGTGCTGGTCATACTGCGCGGCGGAATGCCGGTCGACCTCAGCATTCTGTCGGGCGGCATCGGCACCGTGCTGGCCTTCGTGCTGTTCCTCTGCACCGCGATGATCTATGGCTGCCTGCGTTTCCTGCGCGAATGGCACACGCCGCTGACGGTGATCAATTTCGTGCTGCTCGGCGGCGCTTCGGGATTCACGCTGGCCGCATTCTTCGCCACTTTTTTTGCAACCAACTACACACCGACACAGGCAGGCTTTTTTGCCGGCTGGGCATTCATCATCACCCTGCTCGGGCTGCTCGGCCGCAGCGCCTCGCTGTGGCGCAACGCGCGGTTGAGGCCGACATCAAGCCTGCAAACGGCTATCGGCATCAAGCATCCGCGCATCGTGCAGAAATCACAGGGTGCAATGGGCGGCTCGTTCAACACCCGCGAGTTCTTTCACGGCAAAAGCGCTGCGTTCCTGCGCACAGTCAAGCCCGCATTTTTGATACTCGCCTTCGGCATACCGTTGCCGTTGCTTTTCATCAGTGTGACTCATTCATCGTCCTTGCTGCTCGGTGCTGCCTTCATTCTGCAATATGCGGGGCTGCTGGCTGAACGCTGGTTCTTTTTCGCCGAGGCGAATCACCCGCAAAACATCTATTATCAAGGGGTGTCGTGATGTTCATGGATATGCAGCGTATGTCTGAAATGCCGATAACGGGAATATTATTTTGTCTATAGATGCAGCCGGCCGCACAGTCTGGCTTGACAAGCTATTCCCTTTCCTGTCATTGGGGCGGGAAATCAATCGCGCGGGCCATTTCTACAGCATGGGCATGTGAGCCTATTATGTTTTGGTGCCGATGGTGTTCTGGCTGTTCGGCCCGCATTTCATGGTCGTTTCGATGATAGTCCTGCTGCCGGCTTTATACCGCATAGACCGGGCGCCGAAGATCATCGTGCTGGATTACAGCGACACCGAATAATTGCTTAAGCGCGGCGATATATGCGGTCAGGGCAGTTTCACCGATGCCGGGGCTCCGGCGCGCAAGGGTTGCCTGATTTTGAATGCCACATCCACAGGATATAGCGCTCCCTCCTTGGTCTGGACGGGTTCCAGCCCCAGCGTTTTGATTTTGCCGGTGTAGCTTGTTCCGTCCGCGGTTACGGTTACCGTCTGGCCGGTCTTCAACTGGTCTATTTGCGGGGAGGCGAGGTGCATGCGCGCAATCATCTCGCCCGACCTCGCCAGCGTCAGCAGCATCCGCGGCTGTAACCCGGCAGCCACGCTCAGTCCCGGCTCTGCCTGGCGGAGAATCACGACAGCATCGAACGGAGCGCGCAGGGATGTATCGTCCAGCGCTTTCTTATCCTGCAACAGTCGTGCGCGTGCTTCGGCATGCATGGACTGGCTTTTCACCAGCCTCAGCTTGGCCTGATCCAGATCGGTGGTGGACACGATAGTGCGTTCATACAACTCCTGCACGCGATCCAGATCGCGTTTTGCCTCTTCCGCTTCGGCATTCAGGCGGGTGATTGCGGCTTCAGTTTCGGCTACGCTGGCTTCATAACTTGTGCTGTCCAGCGACAGCAGGACCTGGCCCTTTCTAACCAGATCACCCACTTCAACGTTTACCGCCTTTACGACGCCGGATACCGGCGTGGAAAGTTCTACCCGTTGCGACCACTGCAGTGTTGCCGGCACATCCGCAGCCCACAGCGCCTGCGGGAAGAGTATGGCCGAGATCAGCATTATCCAGTTTTTCAATTCTAGTTCCTCCTGATTGTTGCAACCTCATTCAATGGCTTGCCCAGCAAGGCCTCCAGACGCGCAAAGCTCAATGCCAATTGATATTCGGTACGGCGCGCGCGCAGTCTGGCATCCGATGTTTCCGCCATCGAAGTGCCGAGGTTGCTTGTCAGCTCCAGCTCATACAGGCCGCGGCTGCGTTCCAGTTCGAGATCACGGTACCTGGTGTATTTCCGGGCGGCGTCGCGCGCGGTAGTCTGCAGCCGGTTGATATCCAGGCAGGTCTCCAGCAGTGCCTGGGTCAAATCCATCTTGAGTTTTTCGGTGCCGGCCTGCAACCTGTCGAAGCGCGCCAGTTCGCGTGCGATCCGGGAATCCGAACGGTTGCCCTGGTACAGAGGCCAGGACAGGATCAGTCCGGCACTGTAGTTGTTTCGGGTGGTCGCGGGACGGCTGTAATCGGCCGCCTCGATTTCGGCATCCAGCGTCGGGCCGGTTTCCGCGCGCAAAGCCGATATGCGCTGCTGTGCAGCCGCCAACATTTCCTGTTGTGCATGCAGTTGCGGATTGTTGTCCAGCATGATCGGCAGCAGCGTCTCGTAATCGGGTAGGACCCGCTGGTTGCCCGGCAATTGCGGGTCTTCCAGATCGCCCGGCAACACCCCGGGGCGGTTCATAGCATTGGCCAGCATGGCGCGCGTGAGACGCTGTCGCTCTGCGCTGGCGTTGCGTTTCAGCAAAATGTCCTGGTAGCGTGTTTCAAGTTCGGCCAGTTCGACACTGGATATCTGTCCCTGTGCCAGACGGTCCTTGCCCTGATCGAAGCTGACGTAATATACCGCCATCAGTTCGTTATCCACGGTGTACCGCATATCAGCCAACAGCACGTCGAAATAGCGGGCCATGATATCCAGGCGGCGCTGGTCGAGCGTGGATGTCAGATCGGCCTCGCGCGCCCTGAGTTCGAATTCGGCAGCCCGCTCGGCGTCGTCGCTGCGCCCGAAATCATAAAGTGTCTTGCGCACGGTCAGACGGGCGCGGTTGTCGCTGGTGAAATCGGTCGGCCCGACAGTAGGCTGGCCGCTGCGCAGCATCCCTTCGAAATCGATGCGGGTATCCCGCTGCGCGCCGGCGATATCCCGCTCCGCCGCCGCACTGTCCCGGTCTGCTTCGGCCATCAGAAGATCGGGATGTGCCGAGTCCGCGGTGGCGAGTGCGGCTTTCAGGGTAAGCGTGCCGGCCAGGGCAGGGGTGAAAACAAGTGAAAGGAAGATCAGGCAGCTGATGCGGCTCAGCAATGGCAAGCCGCAGCTTTTCATTTCGCCAGTTGTCGCTTGTAGGCGCTGAACGACATGGTTTTGCAGGCGCCCTCCGCAACGCATTTGCCCAGCAGCATGAATTCAGTGACGTCGATTGCGGTTCCGGGAAAACGCGTGATCAGGTTGCCGTTCAGATCGAAAAAATCGAAGACCGGCGTTCCGTATACGCGGTGTTCTATGCTGAAGTCCTTTTCCGTGGTTTCCTTGCCTTTGAAATCCTCCATCGGGAGGCTGCCGCGGATGTCCACTGAAAACAGCAGAAAATGCCTATGGTAGTAGTCCTGCACTTCGCTCTGGTTGAGAATGGTGTTTTTCATGCGGTAGCAGAACGGGCAATCGGCCTGCTCGAACATGATCATGATGCCAGTCTTGCCTGCCTGCTTCGCATTGGCCAACTCGCTTTTGAAGTCGCCCATTTTCAAATCAAAGAAGGACTGCTCGGCATCGCGCGTTTCGGCAAAGGCTGTTCCCGTACAGAGTACGAACAACAAGGCGGCAACAATAGTTTTCATGGACTCGTCCTGTCAGATTCACTTGAACCCTGCCCGAACGAAGTTTCCCCCGGCTGAACGGTGGTTGCACGCGCGGGACAACGGACGGTTCACTGCACAGACAGCCAGTCAGTTGTCCCGAATTCGTTCAGGAATCGTCGATCAGGATTCCCGCATCATGATGCGGTATTGTATTTTCATCGTGATCGCGGAGCCCGCGATTATCGAGGCAAGAGCCAGGAAGGATCCCAGTGAAAGAGTAGACACGCCGGTGATTCCCTGGCCTATCGTGCAACCCATGGCTGTAATGCCGCCGAATCCCATCAGTGTGCCGCCGATGATGTGGTAGAACATGTCCTGTGCCGAGGAAAACGCTTCCCAGCGAAAAGACCTGGTGATCATGGCGTAAAGGAAAGAACCGATGCCGACGCCGAATATTGTGGCAACGCCGAAGGTGACGATATTCGAGGCATCGGTCCAGTATGCCCAGTATTCGAGGGTGTAGGCGGTCGGTGCGACAAAGGACATCGATTCGGCCAGGTGGGAATTAGTGCCCAGATAGGTCATTTCCAGTGTATCGGGGTTCTCGCCAAAACCGAGATGCCCGGTCAGATACCAGCCGCCGATTATGAGCAGGCCGACCACCAGTCCGGCCAGATTGTTGTCCAGGCTTTTGCGGAAGCTGCTGTCCTTGAACACGAAGATCAGGATGGCCACCCCGATCACGATGGCCAATGCCAGTTGCAGGGTCTTGGGCGAAATTCCAACCATGCCGGACAGCAATGAAGACAATGTTTGCCCATGGTCGAACTGCAACGTGACAGCAGGTGCCTGCAATACCTTGACGCGGAATTCGCCTAGAATGCCCCTGAGCGTGACCAATGCGGCAAAACCCAGGTAAATGAACACGACGACCGATCTCAGGTTGCCTCCGCCGACGCGCACCAGTGTTCTCTGGGCGCAACCGGAAGCGAGCGTCATGCCGACACCGAAGCACAGTCCTCCGACGATATAGGCGAGCCATGGGAAGCTGCTGCCGGTATAGATAGTCTTGGATAAATCCAGATAACCATAATAGGCAAGCACATTGGTGCCGATCATCGCCAGCGCGATAGCGAGCAACCAGGCGCGCATGCGCCCCCAGTGGCCCATGTTGACGACATCGGAAACCGCACCCATGGTGCAAAAGTTGGTCTTGTTGGCGATGAAGCCGAATACGATACCCAAACCAAAGCCCCACCAGACAATGGTTTTCATTACAACCGATGCATCCATATCAATTTACCCCGAAAAGATTGTCGAAAAATTATCAAGCATTAATCCAAGATACTGTGTTCGCGTTCTTGCACGCTGCAGCGACACATCATGCGATTCCGGCGTTGTTCTCCACACCGATCAGTTTTGGCAGGTTCAGCTTGCGCGGCGTGATCGTTTTCTTGTCGCGCAGGTAGCCCGATACGACATCCCAGATCGGTTCGCCGGTTGCACCTTCGCCCACCGGCGCCCATCCTGCAACCTTGTACTTCTTGTTCGGGTCGAGTGCCTTGCCATTCAGCATCATGTTGTTGATGCGCTTGCCGATGGTCTGGCGCAAATCGCAGGTATAGCTGATGCCGCCGACGCGCACCATGTCCCCCCCTTGTTGCATGTAGGGATCGGCGTTGAACAGGTTGTCGCAGACGTCTTCCATGATGGCCTTGATGGTTGTGCCTGTCATTTCTGTCAGTGTTGTATAGGGATAAGTAATCGCGGTCTGGTCCATGACGTGTTCCATCGTGATCGCTTCACCGGGCAACAGCGACGTGCCCCAGCGGAAACCCGGCGAAAAGGCCGCATCCGCTCCCTTTACTTCCATCAGCGCGTCCAGGATCAACTGGTCGAAAGTGCCGTTGAAATTGCCGCGCCGGTACAGCGTGCCTTCGGTGACGGCAAGCTTTTCCGCGAGCTTGGCCTCGTAAGGCGCGCGCACCTTGCTGATCAGGGATGCCATTTCCGCATCGGGTGCTATCAGATTCGCAAATACCGGCAGCAGTTTGTATTTGATATCGACTACCTTGCCACCCTTGACATCGAAATCGATCACGCCGAGGAACTTGCCGTTGGAACCGGCGTTGCTGACCATGGTCTGGCCGCCGGCATTCTTGACGATGCTGGGTACCGGCACGCCATCATGGGTGTGTCCGCCGAGGATCGCGTCGATGCCGGTGACCCTGGTTGCCATCTTCAGGTCCACATCCATGCCGTTGTGGGACAACACCACGACCACCTGTGCACCCTTGGCGCGCGTTTCGTTGACGACCAGTTGCATATTGTCGTCCTGGATGCCGAAGCTCCAGTCAGGTGTCATGTATCGCGGATTGGCGATCGGCGTATAAGGGAAAGCCTGTCCGATGATCGCGACCGGAATACCGTTGATCTGCTTCATCACGTAGGACGGGAAAACCGGATCGCCGAAATCATTGGTCCTGATATTCTGCGCAACGAAATCAATCTTGCCCTTGAAGTCATTGTCAACGATGTGCTTGACACGGTCCGCACCCAGCGTGAATTCCCAGTGGCCGGTCATCACATCTACGCCCAGCAGTTTTCCGGCATCAACCATATCCTGGCCCTTTGTCCACAATGCTGTGGCGGAGCCTTGCCAGGTATCCCCGCCATCAAGCAGCAGTGAGCCGGGTCGGCTGGCACGGATTTTCTTGATCAGCGTCGCCAAATGGGCGAAACCGCCGACCTTGCCGTAGGTATGGGCGGCAGCATCGAAATCGAGATAGGTGAATGCATAGGCCTCGGGCGTTCCCGGCCTGATGCCGAAATATCTGAGCAGATTTTCGCCCACCAGGTGCGGCGGCTTGTTAATGCTTTGCCCAAGGCCGATGTTGACATTCGGTTCGCGGAAGTAGATCGGCAGCAACTGTGCATGGCAATCGGTAACGTGCAGCAGGGAAACATTCCCAAAGGGAGGTAAATCGTAGAGATCGGCTGCATTGCCGGCGGAGAGCGCCGCGCGGCTGTTCAATGCAAAGCCAGAGGCTGCCGCAACTGCCAACATCTGCATAAATTCGCGGCGGTTCATGGACATGAGGGTGCTCCTGAAAGAGATTTAAGGCTGCAGAGGTTTTGACGCACGGATTAACCGGACGGACGGCCCGCGTTAATCCGTTGCGCGGACTTACTTGCGGAACACCGGCGTCAGCATCGGCAGACCGTTGCTCATGTAGGTCAGGAAATACTCCAGGTCGTTGTATTCCTCACTGTTCGCTTCAAGCGGTTTTGCGCGTACGTTTTTCTGGCATTGTTTGAAACGCCCCTGCAGCGTGACGATGTCCGTGCCGCCGCGGAATTCCGGCCAGTGCGATGCCTGGCCGATCATCATGGAAAGTTGATCGCTGCGGATGAATTTTCCGACACTCTGCACATGGCAGCTTGCACACGAAAAATTCAGCTGACCGTTGCGCGTATAGTAATATTTTTTACCCATTTCGTACGCGGCAAGCGCACCCTTGCCCTTTACCTTGACATTGACTTTCATCCCGTCCGAAAGACTCCGTGCGTAAGCGGTCAGCAACCCCATTTTCGAACCGCCGTATTCCAGCTGTTCCTCGTCGTTCATTTTCAAACATGCGTTGACGGCGTTTTCGAAAGTCACCACACGCCCGGCAGCGTTATCGAAATAGGGATAGTTGCCGGCTACGTTCTTGCCGCCATGTTCAAAACAGGAAGAAAAATGTTTGCCGTTCTTGAATGGCGTTTCCCACATGCTCTTTCCCTTGTCCAGATCGATGGCGTAGGGCGGGAACGCCATGATGTCATCGTACTGGGCCTTGGCGTCCGGATTCATGGCCAGTGCGCCATAGATATAGTCATTGAACTTGATATCGGGTAGTTTCTGCTTGTAGTACTTGATCAAAGCCGCGCGGTCTTTCGCAGGGCTCGCATACACAGAGAAACTGGCTCCGATCAACAGCAGCGCCAATATGGATGTGAGTTTTTGTTTCATATCGTACCTTCCCCTTGGTTGGAAGAATCAAATGTTCTTAAAGCCCTTGCCGTGAATCAGGCAACGACCACTTCGCCATCAAATTTGGTGCCCAGATTGTCAACAGCATTGACAGCAACCTTGTCCCCGGGCTTGCCACCCTTGATTCTGAAACCGATAAAAGGATTCTGGGCAATGCCTACACCCCACTGCGCATCAATTACTGTCTTGCCGTTCAGGGTGGCAACGACCTGATTGATAAAGTGAGCCGGTATCAATTTGCCGGTCTTTTTGTCCTTCATCAGCCCCGTATCCATTGGATGCTGGATCAGCACTTTCACGTCGACAACATCGCCTTCCATCGTCGCACGCATTTTCATTGCTTCAGCCATGGTGGTATCCTCTTCAAAATTGTCAAACAATCAAATTAAGTCGAATTTTCAAAATCGGTCAGGCTGGATCAGCCGCCGCAACCGCCGATCGTGACTTTTACTTCCCTGCTGGCAATGTAATTCTTGCCACCTGCCTTAACCGTAACCCTTACCAGCGATGTCTTGGCCATCTTGACACGCGTGGCGATGTAAGGCTCGGCACCATTCATGAATTGAAAATCGGCAATCATCGGGGCAGGGTTCTTGTCAATGAAGATCGCCATGGAGGTGGTCCCCGGAATGTTGCTGGTGGCTGCAACCGGCACCACAGCGCCGTTTTCAGCGATGTCGGGCGCCTTGATCACGATGTCGCTGCTCTCGACGGCCCCGTCATATCCCGCACTTTTCATCGCTTCGGACAGGTCCTTCGCGGTGAAGGCAATGGTATTCCATGCGGCGGCAAATACTTTTCCGGGGTTGAGCAAGCCTGTCGCGATCGTAACAGCGACCGCTCCAACGGCACCCGCGTTTTTCAAAAACGCTCTACGCAAATGATTCATAGCACACCTTTCAGATTAAATTTTAATTCAGCTTAAAGACCCTGTACGTAATCAGTAACCAGGTCGATTTCCTTTTCCGTCAGTATCTTGTTCCTGCCGAATGGGGGCATTACCGAATCGGGGTTGGCGACGGTGGCATCCCAGATCTGCGCGCGCAATTTCGCACGATCGGGAAAGCGCTGTTTGATGTTCACCAGGGGAGGGCCGATATTGCCGGCTGCTTCGGCCTTGGGATCGCCCGGTATTGCATGACATGCGAGGCAATTTCCCTTCTTGGTATCGAAAGCCAGACTCCGTCCATCCGCCTCATCTTCCGCAAAAGCCATAGTTGCCAAGCCCAGAGAGGCGATAAGGGAAAACAAAATAGTTGTTTTGATGCGCATTAAAATCTCCTCCTTTTTTGATCGGACATTCGCCCTCGGCAAAACTTATACTATATCTACCCTTGTTACAATATATTTTGCCGGGTATTTCGTGACGGGCCGGTTCAAGTCGATTGTTGTTTTGCTGATTACGGCCTGACTACAACAGAACGATTTCTTGACTCGATTGCGTTGCGGGGAAATCTTAAGGCAACAATCGGTCGGTTCGAATGCTACAGTTTGATACTAGTTCTTTGCAAATCATATCGCGATAACCCTAATGGGTAACAAGACAATAGCTCATCATGGTTAGCGGGCTGCCGGACTGCCGCGACCTATCCTGAAAAGGCGTTAAGGTACAATGGTATTCGGCTGTATAAGGAGTGGATAATGTTTCGAACCATGCTTGCAACAATCCTGCTGTTCGCCGGAATAATACATGGCGCCTGCGCGGCGGGGGACTACATGGCGGTGTCGACCAAAGCGGGAAGCTTTGAAAACGTCAGGGACGATGTGGTGATGGCGATCACAGACCGTGGAATGGTGGTCAATAATGTGGCCCATATCGGCGAGATGCTCGAGCGCACCGGCAAGGATCTGGGCGACAGCAAACAGGTCTACCTGAAGGCCGAAGCCTTGGAGTTTTGCAGTGCCGTGGTGTCGCGCAAGATGATGGAGGCCGACCCGGACAACATCGTGTTTTGCCCCTATGTCATCGCGGTTTATGAGGTTCCAGACAAGCCGGGCGAAGTGCGGATCGCCTATCGGAAGCCCGGCATAACGGGTTCACCGGCGTCGCGGGAAGCCCTCAAGGCAGTGGATGACCTGCTCTCCGGCATCGTCAGGGATGCGCTTCAGTAGTTTCCGGGCCGCTTGAACTGGGGCGCGTCATCGCCGAATGTTCAATCGCCTTGCGAAGATTTGGCGTGGTTGCCCGGCGTGGCGGTGAGCGCAATGCCGGCGAACAAGTCTGCCTTTACAGGGTCGATTCCTTGAGGTGTTCCTCAAGCAGATCAAGCGTCATGATGCCGGGCTTGATTACGCCGTCGGCGAAGATCAGGGTGGGCGTCAGCGTGATCCCCAGCTTTTTTGCCTGGGTGGAAATCCTGGTCAACGCAGAGGTATCGCATGTCCTTTCCGGTTTCGGCTCCACCCCCTTCAGCATGTTGTCTTCCCATGCCTTGAACCGGTCGGGTGCGCACCAGATCGCTCTGGCTTTTTCTTCCGAACCGGGCAGGATAGGGAACACGAATACGTAAACCGTTGCATCGGTCAGACCGACCATCTCCTTTTCCAGTTTCTTGCAGTAGGTGCAATTCGGATCGGCAAAAACCGCCAGTTTTCTTGTGCCGTTGCCCTTCACGATCTTGATGGCCAGGTCGAGCGGCAGCGCATCGAAGTTGATCGCGTACAGCTGCTTTTCTCTTGCTTCGGTCAGGTTCTTGAGCGTGTGCATATCGAGAATGTTGCCGGAGAAGAGATATATCATTTTCTCGTCGGTATAGACCAAATGGTCATCAAACGCCACTTCATACAGGCCTGAATAGGGTGTTTTGCTGACGCTGATGATTTTTGAATATGGAAATTTTTTGGCCATCTCGGCCTTGATGGCGGCTTCACCGCCAAAAGCCGAGTTGGTCGAAAGCAGGGCAAGCATCGCTAAAAAATAAAATGGTTTCATCTTTGCTTTCTGTTGCACGGATGGTTATGTTTCGACTCGCAATTCGCCGGCTGATGTGACACAAATGCGTGAGTGCAGCCGCTTGCCGCTCGCACCATTCGGGATTCTACTTTAATTCAACATTGCTATGGGCCGATGACCCGCTGGCGGTCGATCGAACAGACACCAAACGAAGCAGCCCAACGTTCATGGTTCAGGCAATCGTTAAACGCACTCTTTCGGAACCAAAGCAGGTGTTGTCCGATACCATCAGCAGAAGTGAATTTTGTTTACCTGTGACCTAAATGGGAGTAATTTGAGCTTCTATTGATTGGGCAGAATTGAATAGAGATGAAGGATAATTTGAAGAATAACCCTAACGGGTTATCCCTTAATCTCTTAGTGGGTATGGACACTGCTTGGCAGCATATTCCTATAATGCTTCAATCAATTGGTAACACGCGTGTAATACTTTTGTGTATGTTTTAGAGCCGATGCGATGTTGGCGATAATTTTATTAACTTGCAGGAGATAAAGATGAACTTTGACAAAGAATTTGATGCGAGTGGCTTGTCCTGCCCTTTGCCTATCCTGAAGACCAAAAAAGCACTTGCCGATATGGCTTCCGGGCAAGTGCTCAAGCTGATTGCGACGGATTGCGGCGCAGTAAAAGACATGCAGGCATTTGCCGATCAAACCGGCAATGGCTTGCTTGCTACGGAAGAAGCGGGTGGCGTTTACACGTTTTACATGAAGAAAAAATAAGGCTGTTTTCTATTTCCAACCAAAAAACATACTCGAAGGGGGAAACATGAGCAAGAAAATGGCGATCATCGCTACCAAAGGCACGCTGGATATGGCCTATCCACCATTCATTCTGGCTTCGACCGCCGCTGCTCTGGGCTACGAAGTGCAGGTGTTCTTCACCTTCTACGGACTGCAATTGCTGCGCAAGGACCTGTCCAATGTGATGATCAGCCCGCTGGCCAACCCGGCCATGCCGATGCCCGTGCCGATGCCGGTGATGGTGCAAATGCTGCCCGGCATGGAGTCCATGGCCACCATGATGATGAAGCAGAAACTCAAGAAGCATGGTGTAGCCTCGCTGCAGGAATTGCGCGACCTGTGCCTGGAGGCCGAGGTGAAATTCATTGCCTGCCAGATGACCGTCGATCTGTTCGAATTCGACAAGAGCGAATTCATCGAGCAGTGCGAATACGGCGGCGCCGCGATGTTCATGGGGTTTGCGGGCGATACCGATATCTGTTTGTTTATTTAGTGGTCGGGTAGCAACGGGGTTTGAATTATTATAATTAACGAGGAGAGTTGCAATGAAAATGAATAAGATTGTAGTTTCGATGATGGCTGCCGGCATCATGGCATCGCCGCTGGCGCATGCCACCGACGGTTATTTCCGCATCGGTGTAGGCGTACAAAACGAAGCGATGGGCGGCGCCAGGCATCGCGCTGCCGCTGGATGCCATTGCCGCTGCGAATAACCCGGCCGGGATGGTGATGGTCGGCGACCGTGTCGATTTCGCACTGACCTGGTTCAAGCCGGATCGCAGTGCACAGATCACAGGTAATGTTTGTGGTGCAGGGTGCTCGATGGATGGTACTTACAGCGGCAATGGCCGCAGCAACTTCTTCATTCCCGACTTTGGCTACAACAAGATGATCAGCTCGGACACCTCGCTCGGCGTCTCTGTCTATGGCAACGGCGGCATGAACACCCAGTACAACACCAACCCGCTCGGTGCAGTAGGGGCAGGCGGCAACCTCGGCATCAATCTGGAGCAACTGTTCGTCGCACCGACCTGGGCGATGAAAATCAACCCGACCAATGCGGTGGGCGTCTCGCTGAACCTGGCCTACCAGATGTTCAGCGCGACAGGCTTGGGCCCGTTTGCCGGACCTGCGCCAGGCAATGCATCAAGCAATCCTTCCGCAGTCACCGATAAAGGCACCGACACCTCGACCGGCTACGGAGTAAGGATAGGCTGGACCGGCGAAGTTACTCCTACCGTGACGCTGGGTGCTACCTACCAGAGCAAGACCTCGATGAGCAAGTTCAGCAATTACAGCGGCTTGTTTGCGGACCAGGGCAGCTTCGATATACCGTCCAACTACGGTTTGGGTATCGCAGTCAAGGCCACGCCGGCCACCACGGTCGCGTTCGATGTGGTGCGCACCAACTATTCGGACGTTTCTTCCGTCAGCAACCAATTGACCTCGTTGCCTCCAACGTTTGGCGGCACAGGCCCCTTCCTTGGCGCAGCCGGGGGGCCCGGTTTCGGCTGGCAGAACATCAATACCTACAAACTCGGGGTAAGCTATGCCTACGATTCCACGCTGACGCTGCGTGCTGGCCTGAATCATTGCGACCAGCCGATACCGGACAACCAGACGCTGTTGAACATCCTGGCTCCGGCAGTGGTGCAGAACCACCTGTCGCTGGGCGCAACCTGGAAGCTGGCAAACCAGTCGGAATTGACGGTAGCCTATGTTCACGCGTTCAGTCAGACCGTCAATGGTTCCGGATCGATCCCACCGCAACTGGGCGGTGGAAATGCCAACCTGACCATGAAAGAAGACTCGATCGGCATTTCCTACGGCTGGTAACGGTAGTAATCTGAAAGCTGCAAATTGGAAACCCGCCATCGCAAGATGGCGGGTTTTTTAACGGCTAACGAATGAAGTCTGGAGGCAGTGATCAGTTTGCCGCGACGCGCTCGTGATAGCGCGCGCGAAACAGCAGGCGCGGGCTGTCAGGCATATCCCTGAACGCCGCGCGGTCATGCAGCACGTTGTTGCACAACAAACCCATGCCGGGTTCCAGCCGGGTGCCGTGGATGTGCGGCAAGTTCGAGGCAAGCAGCTTCTCCAGCGCGGCGACCGCTGCCAGCGTGCTCGCGTCCTGTTTCCATTCTATGCTGCGGGTGCGTGCGGTATAGCGCATGTGCAGCGTGCCGCTTGCCGGATCGACCGAAAATACCGGGCCGGTCTGCGCGGCGCGCGCTACGCCCTGTTCATCCGTGCGTTCCGGTATCGTCATCGCATCCGCCGCGCACAGCGCGCGTATGAACTCGGGATTTTCATCGCGCAACATCAGGTAGGCGATCTCATGATCGAGCAATCGATTCTCGCCGCCTTGTCCGGCGCTGTGCACGCAATGCAGGATCATGCCGCGCACCTTGCGTTGGGGCGTATTGTAATAACCGTCTGTATGCCACTTGATCGCGCGGTCGGTATAGGGAATGTAAGACTGGCGCTGTCCGTCATCAGCACATACGGTCACGCGGGTGATGCCCTGTTCCCCCGCGAGCCAGTTCGCATCCAGGCTGGCCAGCCCGAACTGCAGTCCGAACTGCTGCACGGCCTTTTCATCAATCCGTTCAGCCTGTGTTGCGTAAATCGCCATGTTGCTGCGCCGGCAGCGTTCCAGCAGTGCGGCATGTTCGGCCTTGCTCAGCTTGTGCGGATCACTGATTTCGACGATCAACTCGTTTGTGTCGATGATCGCATGCGCCAGCTTGTGTTCGCGCCACTGCAGATACGCAGGATTGTTTTTTAGGTCAAATGGATTTTGCATCTGGGCGGCTGCGGGATTGTCGTGAAGCGCGGGCGACTCAATCACCTGTGGTGACCTTGCGGACGCGCGTCTGTGGTGGTTCCTTTGTGTACAGGTCTTTCATGGTCTTCTCGACCATGTCCACCGCATTGGGCGCTTCGATGCTCATGATCTGATCGATTACCCATTCGACATCCTTCTCGTCCATGACTTCGCGCATGCAGAACGCGAGGTAGCGGGTGAACGCGAATTCGGGGCCATCAATCCCGTAGTTGAATTCGGCATACTCTCCCGCGCGCTGGTTCAACTTGTCGATGAACAGCTGTTTGAAATCGGTGACGCTGTCGTCCATCAGGCGGCTCTGGTTTTCCGCCAGGGTTTCCGCCACACGGTTGGCCAGTGTGCTGGTAAATGCAAAGCGGTCTTCTGCGGATAATTGGCGATAGGCGATGCGGTCCGCGACCTGGATCAGGAATACCAGAAATTCGGTGATAAACGAGAAGTATTGCGGGCCGATCGCGATCTCGAAATTCGCCCTGCGGGTATTCCTGAGCGCGTTGTCGGCTATACGCCAGATGGTAAACGCCATTGCGCCGGCGATTTCCTGCGGGGTCTTTGCGCGTTCACTCTTGAACCATTGGCTTTTGATGCGCATGTCAGGTAACCCGGCGCTGCCGATCAGCCCTTTTGCAGGAAAAATTCATACTCGCCGGAGGCTGCCTCTGCAGTGCTGATGATTTTTACGCCGGTCGCATCGGCCCAGCCGACGATGTCGGAGCGGATGCCGGGACAGTTGCTGATCAGTTTGAGGATTTCACCCGGTTTCATGCCGTTCAGCAGCTTCTTGGCTTCCACGATGGGTCCCGGGCAATGAACACCGCGAATATCGAGTATCACATTCGCCTGTTGCGTTGCTCCTTTGCCCTTCATCAGGTAGTAGCCGGTGCCGCCATCGGGCATCGCTTCTGTTTTCAATACCTTGTTATGAGTCTGCTCCGCCCATGAGAAAAGATCATCCTTGGTGCCGGGGCAGTCAGATAACAGCAACAATATCTGGTCCGTCTTAAGGTCGTCGACCACGCGTTTGGCTCCAAGCAGCGGAGCGGGGCAGGTCAGGCCACGCATATCGAGCTTGACATTCGCGTGCAAGTCTTGAGTTTTCATGTTGGTTGTCCCGTAAAAATGTGAGAATTGCCGCGACTTCAGTATCCGCCCTTGCCATAGGGTTGCGGGAGGCCGGCAACTTTTGCACCCTGTTTGGCGGGGCCGGTCGGAAACAGATCATACAAGGCTTTGCTGTCCGCCTCCGGCCAGAATTCATTGACCCCCTTCAGCATATTGCGGAAATTGGGCGTGTGTCCATGTTCGCGGTATTGGTCGCGCATATAATTGATGACTTCCCAATGCTTGGGCGTCAGCTCTATGCCTTCCGCTGCAGCGATGATGTTTACAACTTCATCGCTGTAATCAGGCTCCAGCAAGTAACCATCGTCATCGGTTTCGACTTCTTTTCCTGCAACTGTATAGCTCATGTTTGACCTCCATCAAATAAGAAACAAAACATTCAATCTTCGCTTAAACCCGTAATGACTTTATACGGTATAAAAATACCACAACCAAATTGACGGTCGATGCCGAGTCCGGCATATTGCAATAGCAGCGACGCTTCGGGTTTCAGGTCATGCAATACCAGGCTGAATCCGTGGATGGATCGCTGACCGCCATTGACGGTGACGCGCCTGCCGCAAATCAGTTTTCCTTCGACGCCCAGCTCTTCCATCTGGTTTCTGATGTCTTCCACGAAAAGCACTTCATCATCAGAACCTGTTACCAGTTCGGCATGAATTGTGGGGTAGGCCTGGATCGGCCGTTTCTTTACATTCCCTACGCGCAGCGTACTTCCGTCTATATCCAGCTGCTGTCCGGTCAAGCCGGATGCGGCAGACTCGGCAAGCGTTGCTCGCATACGCATTACCAGTTTGGCGCGTTTGGCAAGCAGCATGCCCTCGCTGCCTGCTGTTGAGCGTAACGGCAGCACTCCGACGTGCTTTTCTTCAGCGAGTCGGGGCACTTGATCCAGCAGAGCGTTCCAAAGCGCAATGCGATACGCTGCGGGCAGTGTGCCGCCCTCAAGATCGAACACCATATCGATCATTTCGGAAATGTTCCTATCAGTCATTTGCCGCCAGTTTCTGGCTATCCGCCCAGCGCTGCATAGCCACAGCCCAATGTCGGGCGGTGTCAGGATCAATATCGAAAATAGTGAAACGTTTGCCCTCTCGAATACGAATGCGCAACAGGCTCATCCCGCCTTCGACGTGATCTATCTGATGCAGTTCAATTTCCTGACTTCCCAAGGGAACCTTGAATTTCGCTAATTCGCTGATTTGTGTCATTGTAGTTGGCCCAGTCGGAAGTAGATCGCAATACTCTTTCAGAGTATTCTGAATGAGTTATTATATACAGGCTAAGTCTACCGTTAATGTGCTTGATATTGGAATACTACTAGGGAAGCCGGGACACTACCCGTAAGGGTTACTCAAGATAGCCGCTAAGGGTGATGGAATGCACCAGATAATATATCGTAGTATTCTAATACAGCAATAAATGCGTACCTGCCGCAGTACAATAGCGGAAGAGTTTCAGATGGATCACCAATCCCCGCCTCTGCCGGGTCATTAAATCGTTTGCCAGCAGTAAGCCCCAGGCAACGCGACTAAACAGGAGAATTGTTATGGCTAAGAAAATGCATGATACCCCGAACCTTGACCAGCTTGAGTCTGGTCAGTGGCCCAGTTTTGTGACCGGCTTGAAAGAACTGGCCAAGAATAAAGATTATGTCGTGGATTTGTTGGGACAGCTCGAAACTTCGTACCGGACCAAAAAGGGCTACTGGAAAGGTGGCACTGTCGGCGTGTTCGGTTATGGTGGAGGCATTATCCCGCGCTTTACCGAACTCAAGGATGAAGCCGGCAAGCCGGTTTACGAGGACTGCGCCGAATTCCATACCTTGCGCGTGATGCCGCCGGCAGGCATGCACTATGATACCGCTACATTGCGGCAGTTTTGCGATATCTGGGAAAAGCACGGCTCCGGCCTGATTGCATTCCATGGCCAGTCCGGTGACATCATGTTCCAGGGCGCCACCACAGAAAATGTGCAGCATGCCTTCGACGAAATCAACGAGATGGGCTTCGACCTCGGCGGCGCCGGACCGGCAGTGCGTACCTCCATGTCCTGCGTGGGCGCGGCGCGTTGCGAACAGTCCTGCTACGATGAAGCCAATGCGCAACGCAGCGTGCTGAACACTTTCCTCGATGATATCCATCGTCCTTCCCTGCCCTACAAATTCAAGTTCAAGTTCTCCGGATGCCCGAATGACTGCATGAATTCCGTGCAGCGTTCGGATATGGCGGTGATCGGAACATGGCGCGACAACATCCGCACCGATGAAGCGATGGCCAAGAAATGGTTTGCCAAGCATGGCATGGACGAGCTGGTGAACGACGTTGTGGCCCGTTGCCCGACCAAGACCTTGCAGCTCAAGCAGATCAAGGATGTCAGGAAGGGTTCCAGCATCTCCAGCGTAGCGATCAATGACACACACGCGATCGAGATCGACAATCATGATTGCGTGCGCTGCATGCATTGCATCAATGTGATGACCGGTGCGCTGGCGACCGGTGTAGACAAGGGAGCAACCGTGCTGATCGGCGGCAAGAGCACCCTGAAGATCGGCGGCCTGATGGGTACGGTGATCGTTCCGTTCATGAAGCTTGACACGGAGGAACAGGTGCAGGAACTGGTCGACCTGGCGCAGCGCACCATCGACTTTTTCGCGGAAAACGCGCTGGAGCACGAGCGCACCGGCGAAATGATCGAGCGTATCGGTTTGATCAATTTCCTGGAGGGTGTTGAAATCGACGTTGATCCGAACATGGTCTCGACGCCGCGCACCAATCCATATGTGCGTACCGATGGCTGGGATGAGGAAGTCGCCAAGATCAACGCCAAGAAGCAAGCCGCCTGAGGAGATATAAAATGAATCAAGCAGTTCAAGAGAAACCTGCCGCAAAGCGCAAGCCTAAAGAAACCGGGGTCCCGGACAACAAGAAGTACCTGCATCCCTTGATGGCGAAGAACTACGGCAAGTGGAAATATCATGACCGTCCCCGTCCCGGCGTGCTGCATCACGTGGCATACAGCGGCGACGAGATCTGGACGGTGCGTGCCGGCACGCAGCGGCAGATGGACGTGGGAACCATCCGTCTGCTTTGCGATATCGCCGACAAATACGCTGAAGGACATGTGCGTTTCACGATTCGCTCCAATATCGAGTTCATGGTATCCAAGGCTGAAAAGGTCAATCCACTGATCGCCGAGCTGGAAAAGCACGGTTTCCCGGTGGGCGGAACCGGCAACTCCATTTCGATGATCGCGCATACGCAAGGCTGGCTGCACTGCGACATTCCTGGTACCGACGCATCCGGCGTGGTCAAGGCCTTGATGGACGAGTTGATCACTGAATTCAAGCGCGAGGAAATGCCCAATCGCGTCCATTTGTCCACGTCCTGCTGCGAGATCAACTGCGGCGGTCAGGCTGATCTGGCGATCATCGTGCAGCATACCAAGCCGCCCGTGATCAATCATGATCTGGTTGCCAACGTTTGCGAGCGGCCGACAGTGGTTGCGCGTTGCCCGGTCGCGGCGATACGTCCGGCGATGGTGAACGGCAAGCCTTCCCTGGAGATCGACGAGACCAAATGCATGTGCTGCGGTGCCTGCTATCCTCCCTGCCCGCCGATGCAGATCAATGATCCGGAGTATTCCAAGCTGGCGATCTGGGTTGGCGGCAAGAATTCCAATGCACGCGGCAAGCCGACTTTCATGAAAATGGTTGCGTCCGGCCTGCCCAACAATCCGCCAAGATGGCCGGAAGTCAGCGAAGTGGTGAAGCGGATATTGAGCGTGTACAAGGATGATGCGCGTCCATGGGAGCGCATGGCAGACTGGATAGACCGTATCGGCTGGCCGCGCTTCTTCGAGAAAACCGAGCTGCCGTTTACCAAATACCTGATCGATGATTGGCGCGGTTCACGTTCCACGTTCAATGCTTCCACGCATATTCGCTTTTAACCGGGAGCGGCTGGATGAAATTCGGAATAGTGGTTAACGAGGGGCCTTACCAGCATCAGGCCAGCGATTCGGCCTATTTGTTCTGCAAGGCGGCGATAGAGAAGGGCCATGAAGTCTGGCGCGTGTTCTTCTATCACGACGGTGTGAACAATGCGTCGAAACTGACCGAGCCGCCCCAGGACGACCGGCATATCGTGAATCGCTGGGGCAAACTCAACGAGGAGCATGGCGTGGATCTGGTTGTTTGCGTGGCAGCGGCTTTGCGCCGCGGCATCAAGGAGGAAAACCTGGCGAAAGGATTCAGGATTTCCGGCTTGGGGCAGATGGTTGAAGCGGGCGTCAAGACAGATCGTTTGATCGTGTTCGGGGATTAGGGAGAGCGGGATGAGTGATGTCAAGAAATTCATGTTTGTCAACCGCAAAGCCCCCTACGGCACGATCTACGCACTGGAGTCGCTTGAGGTGGTGCTGATCACCGCCGCCTTCGACCAGGATGTTTCACTGGTTTTTCTGGATGATGGCGTGTATCAGCTGAAAAAGGGCCAGCAGACAAAGGGTATTGAAACCAAGAATTTTTCGCCGGCATACCGTGCGCTGGAAGGTTATGACATCGAAAAGCTCTATGTCGAAAAAGAGTCCATGGAAGCGCGCGGCCTCAGCGAGGAAGATTTGCTGGTGGATGTGACCGTGATGGGGCGTGCAGAAATGGGCGCGTTGATGGACCAGCAAGACGTGGTCTTGAGTTTCTGATGAAACTACTAGCCATTCGACTAGCCATTCGACTAGGCTGTCCAACTACGCCAGCCAAGTCGCTGGCTATAGGGAGAATCTAAATGCTACATATCATCAACAAATCGCCAATGATGAACAGCGCGCTGGACAGCTGCCTGCGTGTTGCACTGTCCGGGGACATCTTGCTTATCGAAGATGCGGTCTACGCTGCCACATCCGGCAACGCATTCGAGGATAAAATACGCGATGCGATGAAGCGTTTCAAGATACATGTATTGCAGCCCGATCTTGAGGCGCGCGGGTTTGGTGATCGCATCATCGCGGGAATCATGCCGGTGGATTACGGCGGCTTTGTCGAGCTCACCACGACCAATAAAAACTGCCAATCCTGGCTTTAACTTTCATTGATATTAAGGAGAATTAACATGTCCACCATCGAAGTCGCAGGCAAATCCTATGAAACCGACGAAGAGGGCTATCTGGTCAATCTGGCAGACTGGAACAAGGATGTCGCCGAGTACATCGCAAAGACTGAAAATGTCGAAATGACCGAGCAGCATTGGGAAGTCATCAATTTCCTGCGCGAGTATTTCGAGGAATACCAGATCGCCCCGGCGGTTCGCGTGCTGACCAAGGCGATCGGAAAAAAACTCGGGGCCGACAAAGGCAACAGCGAGTATCTGTACGGACTGTTCCCATACGGACCGGGCAAGCAGGCTTGCAAGATCGCCGGGTTGCCCAAGCCGACAGGTTGCGTCTGATCCGGTCAATTATCGGATAAATTACAGCCGACTCATGATGAGCACCTTATTCGCAATCCTGTTCTACTTTGCCACTTTGGTTTTTGTCGTGGGTTCGTTGTACCGTATCAGCGTCTATACCCGCACTCCCGCACCGCTCAAGATACCCACCACGCCGGCGCCGACCACATCCGGCGGTGTGGTGTTGCGGATGATGCGCGAGGTGGTCCTGTTCGAGAGCCTGTTCAAGGCGAATCTGTGGACGTGGGGCGCGGGATGGTTGTTCCATGCCAGTCTTGCCCTGGTGCTGTTGCGCCATTTGCGCTATTTCACCGAGCCGGTCTGGCCTTTGGTGGCGATGATTCAACCGTTCGGCATGTACGCCGGCATCACCATGGTGCTGGGTGTCGCGGGGCTGTGGGCGCGGCGCATCTTTGTCGAGCGTATCCGCTATATCTCGACGCCCTCCGATCACCTGATGCTGGCACTGTTCCTGGCGATCGGGTTGTCCGGACTGACGATGAGATTCCTGGTGCATGGCGATGTGATTGCCGTGAAGGGATTCATGCTCGGTCTGATGCATTTCGACCTGCAGGCCCTGCCTTCCAGTACTTTGCTGTACCTGCACCTTTTTTTGGTTGCGGTCCTGATGATGATTTTCCCGATCAGCAAGCTGTTGCACGCGCCCGGATTGTTCTTCTCGCCCAGCCGCAATCAGGTGGACGATTCGCGCGAGAAACGCCATATCGCCGCCTGGGCCAAAAAACTGGAATCGGAGGGTTAGCATGGCTGAGATCACCGCACCTGCCTACCGTGTCATTCCGATCATTCCCGCATTGAAGCCGGGTGCGATGGAGGGGAGCGGCCCTTTCGTCTCCACGGAAAAAATGAACGAGGCACTGGGTTTTCCCGGCAAACTGGTGGACGACTGGCACGACAAGGCCATTGCCAAAATGGGCGAACTGCTGGGCAAGTATCGTTCGCTCAAGGTGTATATGGACGCCTGCGTGCATTGCGGGGCGTGCTCGGACAAATGCCATTACTTCATCGGCACGCAGGACCCGAAGAACATGCCGGTGGCGCGCCAGGACCTGATGCGCAGTGTGTACCGGCGCTATTTCACCCTGCCGGGCAAATTGTTCCCGAAACTGGTCGGCGCGCGCGACCTGACGCGCGAAGTGCTGGACGAGTGGCACAATTATTATCACCAGTGTTCCGAATGCCGGCGCTGTTCGGTATTCTGCCCCTACGGTATCGATACCGCCGAAGTCACGATGGCGGCCCGCGATATTCTCGATTCCGTCGGCTACGGCCAGAAGTACGACATCGAGATCATCGGCAAGGTGCACAAGATCGGCAACAACCTCGGTTTGCCCGGCCCGGCGCTGATCGACACGATGGAAGGCCTGGAAGAGGACGTGAAGGAGGCCACCGGTATCGACGTGCGTTTCCCGATCGACGTCAAGGGCGCGGAAGTATTGCTGATCACCCCGTCGGCGGACTTCTTCGCCGAGCCGCATATCGACAGCCTGATCGGCTATGCCAAGGTATTCCACGCGACCGGGACCAGCTGGACGCTGTCGTCGATGTCGTCCGAGGCGGCCAACTTCGGCATGTTTATCGGCAATTACGAGCAGCTGCGCAAGGTCGCGCTGCGTATCCGCCAGGCCGCGCTGGATCTGGGCGTGAAGCGTATCGTGGTCGGCGAATGCGGCCATGCCTGGCGCGTTGCCTACAGTTTCTGGAATACCCTGAGCGGCGTCGGCGAGGGCGCCGATCCGGACGACAAGTTTGCCCAGATGCTGCAGAAGCAGCTCGATCACCGCTACAAGCAACCAACCCATATTTGCGAATTCACCTGGGACCTGATCGAGCGCGGAGCGCTGTCTTTCGACAAGGAAGCCAACGACAAGCACATCATCACCTTTCATGACTCGTGCAACGTGGCGCGCGGTTCCAGCATGGGCGGTTATCCCGGCGGGCAGTTCGACATCCCGCGCAATATCATCAAGTCGGTGGCCAACCATTTCGTCGAGATGGATCCAAGTACCACGCACGAAAGAACTTTCTGTTGCGGGGGTGGCGGCGGGCTGCTGACCGATGACCTGATGGATCTGCGCGTGAAGGGTGCTTTGCCGCGCATGGAAGTATTGAAACAGGTCGCTGATGAGCAAGGGGTGAATTTTCTGGCGGTGATCTGCGCCATTTGCAAGACCCAGTTCAGCAAGGTCATGCCGATTTACGGATTTGATAGAAGAATGGTTGGCGGTGTTCACCAGCTGGTCAGCAACGCGATCAGGCTGGGTGCGAAATAACAATTAATCGGAGGCTGGCAATGTCATCAACAACTGAAACTACTACTCAACCACTCACGTTCCGCCGCTATAAAGACGGCGACAATAAAATCGGCCGCCTGAACGAGAAGATCCTGCAGGCCAGCTTCTCGCACAAATGCCCGACCTATATCCAGTCCACGCCGCCATGCCAGGGCAGCTGCCCGGCCGGCGAGGACATCCGCGGCTATCTGTCCATCGCTCGCGGCACCGAAAAGGTTCCGCTGGGTGCCGATGGCAAGCCGGTGATGCCGTGGCAGGAATATGCATTTCGCCGTTTGACCGAAGCCAATCCGTTTCCGTCGGTGATGGGCCGGGTTTGTCCGGCGCCTTGCGAGACCGGTTGCAATCGCAATGCGCTGGAAGACCATGTCGGCATCAACTCGGTGGAGCATTTTCTCGGTGAATATGCGATCGCCAACAACCTGGCATTCCATACCGACGCCAAGCCCACCGGCAAGAAAGTGGCGGTCATCGGCGGCGGACCGGCCAGTTTGTCGTGTGCCTACCAGCTTGCGTTGAAGGGCCATGAAGTGACCGTGTTCGACGAACACGAACATCTTGGCGGCATGATGCGCTACGGGATCCCCGGTTTCCGGACCCCGCGCGAAGTGCTGGACGCGGAGATCAAACGCATCATCGACCTGGGCGTGAAGACCAGAATGAATTGCCGCGTCGGGACCGATATCACCCTGGAGCAGCTCCGCAAGGATTTCGATGCCGTTTTTCTGGGCATGGGTGCACAGGCGGGACGCGCATTGCCGCTTGCGGACAGTGCCGCACCCAATGTGGTGACTGCGACAGCCTTCCTGAAAGCATTCAACGACGGTCGTCTGCAGCATGTCGGCAAGCGCGTGGTGGTGGTCGGCGGCGGCGACACGTCGATCGACGTGGCGACCGTTGCGCGGCGCCTCGGCCATCTGGAAGAGTCCAAGCCGACCGATTTCGAACAGGCGATAGCGGGCCAGATGGCCCATGACGTGGCCGAGATTTCGGTGAAGCAGGGCGCCGATGTGACGCTAACGTCGATTTTCCCCATCGACAAGATGCAGGCCAACAAGCATGAGATCGAGCAGGCCTTGGCCGAAGGCATCGAGATACATGGCGGGCTGGCTCCAATCGGCATTGTGCGCAGTGCGGATGGCCGCGCAACGGCCTTGCGGGTCATTCAATGTGAAGCAAAGATGGCTGGCGGAAAACTCGAGATCAAAAACATCGAAGGCACGGAGCGGGATATTCCGGCTGACCTGATCGTGTCCGCGATCGGCCAGGCGGTCGACTTTACCGGGCTGGAAGAATTCAACAACGGCAAGGGCGCGGTCTCGACGGATCGCAATTATCTGGTGGCCGGACAAAAGGGGGTTTTCGCAGGCGGCGACATCATACGCCCGCACCTGTTGACTACTGCGATCGGCCATGGCTCGATCGCGGCGGACGGCATACACAATTACCTGCTCGGCAAGGATCTGGAAAAGCGCCCGAAAATCGATGCTCACCAGTTTGACCTGATGCGCAAGATGATGGAGAAAGGGCTGGAGGTCAAGGAGATCCACGAGCCGTTGCGCGGGACATGTGCTTCCAATGTCGCGGTGCACAATTTCGACGATCGTTCGGACCGCTATGTGATTCCTCACGAGAAGCTGTTTCTCGGCCACTTTTCCATGGTGGCCCGCAACAAGCGCAATATCATCACGCTGAGCAAGGAATCCGCGCTGGGCAATTTCCAGGATCGCCTGGGCGTGCTCAGCCAGGATGAGGCGGTAGCTGAAGCCAAGCGCTGCATGAGCTGCGGCATGTGTTTCGAGTGCGACAACTGTGTCGTGTATTGCCCGCAGACCGCCGTGTTCCGCGTGAAGAAGAACCAGGCCACCCTCGGGCGTTATGTGGATACCGATTACAACAAGTGCATCGGCTGCCATATTTGCGCCGACGTGTGCCCGACGGGGTATATCCAGATGGGCCTGGGCGAGTAACAAGATGTTAAAGCTGATCGCGCTGCTGGCAACACTCTGCATCTGTGCATCTGCCGGCGCAACAGAAAGCTACGGCATGCCCAAGCTCGATATCGGCAAGGGCGGGCACTGTGTTGCGCCGACGGAATGGATGCGTGTGAATCACATGAAGGTGCTTTTCAAGCAGCGCGATGAAACAGTGCACCAGGGCATACGCGGGAGCAAGTACAGCCTCAAGAACTGCGTCGAGTGCCATGCCAGTCTGCGCGACAACAGTGTGATCGGTCGCCCCGACAGTTTCTGCGAAGGCTGTCACCGTTACGAGGCGGTCAAGATCGATTGTTTTGAATGCCACTCCAGCAAGCGAAGCACCGCTTTGGTTCAGGAGGAGTCCAAATGAACGATACGGATGAACAACGCAGACAGTTCCTGAAAACATCGGTCGGGGCGGCGGCAGTCGCTATCGCTCCGGGAATGTTGCTGTTTGATATGGCGCACGGGGATACCGAGCCGGTTTCGAGCAAAGTGCGCTGGGGCATGTTGATCGACACCGGGAACTGTGCAGACTGCAACGATTGCGTGAAAGCCTGCAACAAGGAAAACGGCTTGTCCGGCGGGCTGGGTCCGACCGATTCGCAATGGATACGCAAGGTCGAACTCAAGGACATGCGCACCGGCCGTTCGCTTGCCTTGCCGATGATGTGCCAGCATTGCGCGGAGCCGCCGTGTGTGGATGTCTGCCCGACCGGCGCGTCTTTCAAGCGCGCCGACGGCATCGTGCTGGTGGACAAGCATCTGTGCATCGGCTGCCGTTACTGCATGATGGCCTGCCCGTACAAGGCACGGTCCTTCGTTCACGAACCGCTGCACGACCAGAAACCGGATGTACCGCGCGGCAGGGGCACCGTGGAAAGCTGCACGATGTGCGTGCAACGTGTCGATAACGGCAAGATTCCCGCCTGTGCCGAAGCTTGCAAGAACAAGTCCATCCTGTTTGGCAATCTCAACGACCCGGACAGTGAAATTGCCAAAAAAATACGCACGGTGGCTTCCACCCAGATACGCGCCGATCTGGGACTGGACACCGGCCTCCGTTACCAGGGACTATAAACAAATGGCCAGCCATTCTCCATTGCGGTTCAAGACCAGACTGTATTACGCATTGCTTGCCGCGGGCGGGCTTGTTGCGCTGATGGGGTTGTATGCGGCGCACATGATGGAGGAACACGGCCATATCATCACCGGAATGAATAACCAGATCGTCTGGGGTATGCCGCACGTGTTCGCGATATTCATGATTGTCGCGGCTTCCGGCGTGCTCAACATTGCCTCCATCGGCTCTGTATTCGGCAAAGCCGCGTACAAGGGTCGTGCACCTCTGGCCGGCATGCTCTCCATTGCACTGCTGGCAGGAGGCCTGACCGTGCTGATGCTGGACCTTGGCCGCCCGGACCGCATTATCGTCGCTGCAACACATTTCAATCTGACCTCGGTATTTGCGTGGAATATTGTGCTGTACAGCGGGCTGTTTACATTTGTCGCTCTGTATACCTGGACCTTGCTGGAGCGGCGCATGAATCGCTGGATCAAGCCCGCCGGCCTAGTTGTGTTCAGCTGGCGCATCATTCTGACCAGCGGCACCGGCTTGATCTTCGCTTTTCTCGTCGCACGGCAAGCTTATGATTCGGCAATATTGCCGCCAATGTTCCTGGTCATGTCCTTCGCCTGGGGACTGGCAGTGTTCCATGTTGTGCAGTCGGCGATGTATACCTGGAACAACAGGATACAGGATCCGGCAATACTGCATCGCATGAAGATTCTTCTTGGCATCTTCGTGCTCGGCACGCTGTACCTGGTCGCGATTTACCACCTGACCAATCTCTATTTCGCGAAACAAACCGCATTCGAGCATTTCATTTTGCTGAATGGCGGCATTTACTCCTGGATGTTCTGGGCAGGCTATGTTGTGCTCGGAAGTGTCCTGCCGTTGTTGCTGATATTTCATCCCAGCCTGGGTAAAACAAAATTTGTCGTTCTCGCTTCACTGATGGTCATAGTTGGCGGTTTTGCGCTGCTCTATGTCTTCATTATCGGCGGACAGGCTTTCCCGCTGGACATCTTCCCCGGTTATGAAGTCACCAGCAGCTTTGGGGACGGGCAGATCGGGCAGTATCAACCTTCACTCGATGAGTTCCTGCTGGGCTTCGGCGGCCTGAGTATCGCCTTCCTGATTACCACTGTCGGCGTCCACGCATTGAATTTCATGCCGCATGAAGAGCCTCCGCAACGAGCATAAAAGGACAGCCGATTATTAGCCTGCCATGAATCGGATGTTGATCTCAGCCGCACATAAGTCTTCCGGAAAAACGATGGTCAGCATAGGTTTGTGCGCCGCGTTGAAAAGCCGCGGGCACGTTGTTCAGCCGTTCAAGAAGGGCCCGGATTACATCGATCCGATGTGGCTTAGCCAGGCATCGGGGCGCGCCTGCCGCAACCTCGACTTGTACCTGATGGAGCGCGACGAAATTGTCGACACCTTCACGCGCCACAGTTCGGAAGTGAATCTCGTCGAAGGCAACAAGGGACTGTACGACGGTCTCGCGCTGGATGGCAGCAACAGCAACGCCGCATTGGCGAAACTGCTTGACCTGCCGGTGTTTCTGGTCATTGATGCGCGCGGCATGACCAGGGGAATTGCGCCGCTGATCCTCGGCTATCAGGCATTCGACCGCGATGTCAATATCGCCGGCGTCATTCTCAACAACCTTGGCGGCAGCCGGCACGAGTCCAAACTGCGCAGCGTGATCGAGCACTACACCGATGTGCCGGTTGTCGGCGCGGTCCATCACGACGAGCGCCTGAGCATCGTCGAGCGGCATCTCGGACTGATGCCCAGCAACGAGTCGCATGTGGCGGCGGCAAAGATCGAGCAGATTGGCGTAGCCATCGCGCAACAGGTCGATCTGGACAAGCTGCTCGCACTCTCGCAAAAGGAACCGCTCGATGTTCCGCACAAGGCCAGCGTGACTCAATTCCCTCGCGGAGACAAAGTTCGCATCGCCATCGCGCGCGACCGCGCTTTCGGGTTTTATTACGCCGACGATCTTGACGCTCTGGAAGTTGCCGGTGCCCAACTGGTGCCGTTCGATGCATTGCGCGACGCACACCTGCCGGAAGTGGATGCGCTGTACATCGGCGGCGGTTTTCCTGAAACCTGTGCGGCCGAACTGGAGGCCAACGCGACATTGCGTGCCGAGATCAGGCAGGCCGTCGAAAACGGCATGCCAACCTATGCAGAATGCGGCGGACTGATGTATTTGTCGCGCGGCATCGAATATCAGGGGCGCACTTACCGGATGGTTGGCGCGATCCCCGGCGATGTGAAGATGCACGACAAGCCCATCGGACGCGGTTACGTGCATCTCAGGGAAGACGCAGCACATCCGTGGCCTCGCCCGAATGCACCGGCGAAACAGATCAAGGCGCACGAATTTCACTATTCCAGCCTGGAGAACCTTCCGCCGGAAACCCGCTTCGCTTACCGTGTCGAGCGCGGCTACGGCATAGACGGAAACAGGGACGGCCTGGTCTTGCACAACATGCTGGCCTCGTATACCCATCTGCGCACCATCGGAAGTTGCTACTGGGCGACCCGTTTTGTCGCATTTATCCAACGACAGCTGGAATTGTGCACGCCTTCCGAATCATCACCTTCCAACCGTCGGAAACTATGACTAATGAACATTATCAGGCGGCCATCGCCGCGTTCGACCATGCCAATTCACAAGACCCGAACAAAGAGATGGCCGATGGCAAAGAGTATCCCAAGGAATTGCTCTATGCGCAGCGCATGAGCGACATGCAGGAGCGCTATGTTCCCGACGCATCGGAGGCAGTCAAACTCGCCGTGCGCGCCCAGCATATCCAGCGCTGGAAGATTCCGCGCAACAGCTATCCCATGGACAAGCAGGGTTATCTGCAATGGCGCACCGCGCTGTACAGGTTTCACGCCGATACGGCCGGGCAAATCATGCGGGAAGCGGGTTATGACGACGCGATGACAGACCGTGTCGGGAAAATCGTGAGCAAGAGAGGGCTGAAGGTCAATCCGGAGACGCAGTTGATGGAAGACGTGGTCGATCTGGTGTTCATCGAACATTACATGACAGGGTTTGTCGCGCAACATCCGGAGTATGACGAAGCCAAGTGGATACCGATCATACGCAAGACCTGGCAGAAGATGTCGTCGCAAGCCCATGAATTCGCGCTGGCGGGCAAGATCAGGTTGCCGGAAGCGCTGGTGCCGCTGATCCTGAAAGCGGTACAGTAACCATGGACTATCTGCCCATCTTTGCCAATGTCCGCGACAAGCTGTGCCTGGTGGTGGGCGGCGGCGAGGTCGGCAAGCGCAAGGCTGGCGTGCTGCTGGAGGCGGGTGCGAATGTGCGCGTGGTCGCGCCGCAGATCGAACCCGAGCTCGCGGAACAGAAAGGCATAAATGCCGTCTTTGCGCGATTCGATGCGCGGCATCTCGAAGGCATCACGCTGGTCATCGCGGCGACCAACGACCGCAGCGTCAATCGGCAAGTCTCCGAGTTGGCGCACGCGCGCAACATCCCGGTGAACGTGGTGGACGACCCCGAGTTGTGCAGCTTCATCATGCCCGCGATCATGGATCGTTCGCCGCTGATGGTGGCGTTCTCCAGCGGCGGCGCATCGCCGGTGCTGACCCGCATTATGCGCGGCAGACTGGAGACCATGATCCCGCAGAACTACAGCCTGCTTGCCGGATTCGCGGAACGATTCCGTGTGCTGGTCAAGCAGCGCGTCACCAATCCGGCGAAGCGCCGCATCTTCTGGGAGAACGTGCTGGAAGGCGTGATCGCCGAGAAGGTGCTGAGCGGCGATGAAAGCAGTGCGGAAACGATGCTGTTGCAAATGCTGGAAAGCGAAGACAATATTCAGCGCGGCGAAGTGTATCTGGTTGGTGCGGGTCCCGGCGATCCGGATTTGCTGACGTTTCGCGCGTTGCGTTTGATGCAGAAGGCCGACGTGGTGGTTTACGACAATCTGGTTTCCAAGCCGATCGTCGACATGACCAGACGCGATGCAGAGCGCATCTATGTCGGCAAGAAGCGCAACGATCACACCCTGCGGCAGGAAGAGATCAACGAGTTGCTGGTAAGGTTGGCCAAGCAAGGCCAGCGCGTGTTGCGCCTCAAGGGCGGCGACCCGTTCATTTTCGGGAGAGGCGGCGAAGAGATCGAGACCCTGGCTGCCGAAGGGATCCCGTTCCAGGTGGTTCCGGGCATCACCGCCGCCTCCGGCGTGTCCTCCTACGCGGGCATTCCGCTGACGCACCGCGATCATGCGCAATCGTGCATATTCGTTACCGGTCACCTGAAGGACGGCACCATGAATCTCGACTGGGAGGCGCTGGCCCGCCCCAAGCAAACCATCGTGGTGTATATGGGACTGCACGGGCTGGCAACATTATGCGCCGAACTCATTTCCCATGGCTTGCCGGGCGATACGCCCATCGCGATCGTGCAGCAGGGCACCACGAAAAATCAGCGTGTCGTTACCGGTACGCTCGCGACCTTGCCCGAAAATCCGGAAGTTAAAGAGTTGCATGCGCCGACTTTGATCATCGTCGGCGGTGTCGTCACGCTCAGGCAGAAACTGGCCTGGTTCAACCCCGGAAATCCGGAAGAAACGAGAAGCTAATATCCGTACTTAAACGCGCTGTGGAGGAGAGCATGATGAACAAATTGTTACCAAATAAATTTCTGTTATTGGCATTGCTGCTGTTGGGTATCAGTAATGCGATGGCCGATGATGTAAAATTGAAACCGTTCGTGCTGGCATCAACAGGCACGGGAACGATTGCCGAGAAGGCCGGACAGGCGAAAGCGGCATTGCTTGCGGGCGGATTTGCCGTTGTTGGCGATTATTCGCCGTATGCCGGTGCCGAGATTCTGATTGTCACCAACGACGCGCTGAAGAAGAATGCTGCGGAATCGGAACATGGCGGATTCGGCGCGATACAACGAGTGGCGATCACCAAAGTGAAGGACGAAATACAAGTAAGTTATACCAACCCCGTTTACATGGCGAATGCGTACCGCATGAAGGACGACCTGAGCGATGTTTACGCCAAATTGGCCGCTGCGCTGGGCAAGGCAGAGGAATTCGGTTCTGCGCAGGGCATGACCGCCGGCCAGTTGCGCAAATATCATTACATGTTCGGCATGGAATATTTCAACGAACCCAGTTTATTGGCTGAATATCCCAGCTACGAAGAGGCTGTCAAGTCGGTGGATGCAAAGCTGAGCACCAACAACAACGGCGTCACCAAGGTATATCGCGTGGACATTCCGGGAAAGCAGGAGACTGTATTTGGTGTTGCGATGAAAGCCCCGACCGAAGCCGACAAATACATGGGTGATCGTTTCATCATGAGCGAAATCGACTTCCACGATATCAGGTCCACCGCGCATCTGCCCTACGAAGTCTTGGTTTCCGGCGGCAAGGTTTACGCGCTGTATGCCCGCTTTCGCATCGCAATCAATTTTCCCGACTTGAGCATGATGGGAAGTAACAGCTTCATGAACATCATGAAAACGCCGAATGCGATTCGTGATGTTCTGCAAAAGACAGTGGAAAAATAGCTGGAACACAGTTTTTGAATATCAATCAGGAGATGGTAATGGCTGAAAGCGATACATTGGGTGATTCCAAACGCCGCAATTTTTTGATCAAGGCAACCGCTGCCGTGGGCGTGGCCGGCGCAGCGGTTATGTGCCTGCCTTTTGTCGAAAGCATGAATCCGAGTGCCGACGTGCTGGCGAGGGCCACGACTGAAGTCGATCTGTCCGGGATTCCGGAAGGCGGTATGCATACGGTCGCCTGGCAGGGCAAACCGATATTTATTTTTCATCGCACCCCTGAAGAGATCAAGGCGATGGAAGCCACCAATGGCGTGATAGATCCCGAGCCTGACAGCCAGCGGGTCCAGCGGCCGGAATGGCTGGTCGTGATCGGGATATGCACGCACATGGGGTGCGTGCCGAACAAGGATGAGGCTGGCTGGTTATGCCCCTGTCATGGCAGCGAGTATGACGACAGCGGCCGGGTCGTGCGCGGCCCGGCACCGAAAAATCTGTACTTGCCGCCCTATAGATTTACTGCTGCGGACAAGATCGTCATCGGCTAGGCATAGGAGAAGACCATGAAAAACAGAATCATCAACTGGATAGACCAGCGTTTTCCTCTAAGCAATTTCGTCAAACATGATCTGACCGAATATCCCACCCCGCGCAATCTCAGCTATTGGTGGAATTTCGGCTTCCTCGCCGGTTTCGTGCTGGTGCTGCAGGTTGCCACCGGGATCTTTCTGGCCATGCATTACAAGGCGGATGCCGCGCTGTCGTTCGACTCGATCCAGCACATCATGCGCGACGTGAATTACGGCTGGTTGTTGCGCTTCATGCACGCCACCGGTGCATCGGCCTTCTTTCTGGTGATCTATATCCATATGGCGCGCACCCTTTATTACGGCTCCTACCGCGCGCCGCGCGAACTGATGTGGTGGACCGGGCAGGGATTGCTGCTGCTGTTGATGGCAACCGCTTTCATGGGCTATCTGTTGCCGTGGGGTCAAATGTCCTACTGGGGCGCGACGGTGATCACTAATCTGTTCAAGGTCACCCCTTACTTCGGTGAGCAAATCGTGACCTGGCTGCGCGGCGACTATAGCGTAAGCGATGCAACGCTGACGCGCTTTTTCGCGCTGCACTATTTGATTCCGTTCCTGATCATCGGCGGGGTGATGGTGCACCTGATCGCACTGCATACCGTCAAAAGCAGCAATCCGAGCGGCATCGATCTGGCGGCCAAGGACAATATTCCGTTTCATCCGTATTTCACCAGCAAGGATTTTTACGGCCTGGGCGTATTCCTGATCGTGTTCAGCGTCTTCGTGTTCTTTTTTCCGAACATTCTGATGGATCCGGCCAACTTCATTCCGGCCAATCCGATGCAAACACCGGCCGAAATCGTTCCGGAATGGTATTTTTTGCCGTTCTATGCGATCTTGCGCTCGGTGCCAAACATGGTGGGTGGCGTGGTCGCGATGGGGCTATCGGTAATGGTATTTGCCTTCATGCCCTACCTGGACCGTTCGCGCATTCCCGGCGGGGCACATTACCGCCCGTGGTATAGAGCGATGTTCTACGTGTTCGTGGCGGATATGCTGGCACTGGGTTATGTCGGTGCTCACCCGGTGTCCGAACAGACGCTCCTGATCGGGCATGTTGCGACAATTGTCTACTTTGCGCTGTTCGTGCTGCTTCCTTTCATGTCCAAGATGGAAGAGAAATGGCTGATCAAGCGGGGACTGCCCCGCGAGGTGGAGGCATTGATTGCAGGTGAGGCCAAGGAAAAAAGCCAACTGCAGCCGCGCCGTCGCAGTGGGGATGCCAAATGAAAAAATTCATCGCTTTGTTGATTTTGTGTTGCTCCACTTCACAGGCATGGGCCGAAGAAGCAACGCTTCAGAATATCAAGGTTGATACCGATATGCCATCGATCGAGCGCGGTATGGACGACCTGATGAATACTTGCCATACCTGCCACACGCTGAAATACATCACGTATCTCGATCTGCTCAAGTTGGGCATTGACAGGAAAAAAATTGATGCCATGCGCGGTGACCAGCCTCTGGATAGCCCGCTTAATAGCCTGATGTCCGACCAGGCAGCCGAGCAGACATTTGGAAAGGTTCCACCTGATCTGAGCCTGATGACCGATGCGCGCGAGGGTGGGGCAAGCTATGTGTACTCCTACCTGCTGGGCTATTACAACACGCCGGACGGGGTGACACACAATAGTATCTTCCCCGCAACGCACATGCCCGATCCGCTTGGAATGAGCACGGCGACCGATCCTGCCCAAAAGGAACAAATCAGGAAAACGGCGCATGACATCGTGTCATTTCTCTACTGGGCAGCCGACCCCCATGAACAGGAACGGCACAGGCTGGGATATTATGTAATCGGATATCTGGTGTTGCTGACATTGTTGCTTTACGTTGTGAAGAGGCAAATCTGGTCGCGTCTGAAATAGCCGATGCCGTCGGATGACCGTTCATAGACAGCAACAGCACCGCAGAGCAGGGATTGGAAATCTTTCGGGCAGTTATATCTCTTAAGGAGTAAATCATGAAAAGCAAAATGTTACTGGGCAGTATGGTTTTTGCGCTGCTTACCGTTCCTGCTCTGGCAGCGCCTGTTCAGGGGCAGGGAGACATCAGCTACAGGAATGATGTCTTCCCGATCCTGCATGACTATTGCCTGAGCTGCCACCAGCCGGGAGGCAAGGGCTACGAAAAAAGCGGGTTGGATATGCGCACTTACGACAGCCTGATCAAGGGCACCAAGTTCGGGGCAGTGATCAAGCCGGGAGACAGTTTTACCAGCGTGTTGATTCAGGTGATCGAGGGCCGGGTCCATGAATCCATCAAGATGCCGTTCGGGATGGCCGGCGGCCTGGCCAGGGACAAGATCGAGATATTGAAGAAATGGGTTGATCAGGGTGCCAAGAATAATTGAAAGAGGGGTTACCCAAACATCGCAAAAGGAGAATGGCATGTCTGCAGAGTTATTCGACGCGGTCAGAACGGGTGATATGGATTCCGCCCGCCGCTTGCTGGTTGCCGGGGCCGATGTCAATTCGCGCGACAGCGAGGGTTCCACGCTGCTGATGCTGGCTTCCCACGCCGGCAATCTTGCCATGGTGCGGACATTGATTGCAGCCGGTGCAGACGTCAATGCATGCGATGAGCGCGGTTGGACGCCGCTGATGAAGGCGGCATACAACGCGGAGCAGGACCGGGGGTTTGCCGATGTGGTGCAGGCTCTCATCGAAGCCGGAGCGAACGTGGAAATGCCCATCAGCTACGGTATTCGCCCCTTGATGCTGGCGGCAGGCTACGGCGAGACCGCAGTGGTTGAAACGCTGCTGAAAGCGGGCGCCGATGTCACCGCGCGCAACGAGGGCGGGTTCACGGCACTGATGATGGTCAAGCAAAAACACTATGTCGATGTGATCAACATTCTGCATGAAGCCGAGCAGGACGCCGGCGTCGGGGAGGGCAGCTGCGCCAGCAAAAACGCACCCGGTTCGAATGTGGTCACTTTTCTGAAGCCGCACAGCAAATCCTGACCGGGCAATATGCATTGGCCCCGTTGGTATCAAAAATGAAAGATACAAATGCCTTATTTCGTTTACAAGATATTTGAAAAGCCGATCCGTCGTCTGGAAAAACTGGAACAGCACGACGCATTTCGCGAGGCATCGAACCGGGCCAAACAGATGCGCAGTGAACTTGTGCGTGATGAACAGGGCAGGAATGCGGGATGCACGATCAAGGTGATCTTTGCCGAAACGGAATTGCATGCCGAGGATTTGCTGAATCAAATACGCGAGGCGGTTCCCAATCCCCAGGATGATTGATGGATGAAGCAGCCTATCGCCAGGCGCTGACATCAGCGCTTCCGCGCAATTGCCCGTTTGAAAAATCCATACTGACCCATTGCGCGGCATGTTCGATGGCTGCGAAGCATAATATCGCCGAGCGCGAAGTCGTGGCCTGCAACGATGCATTCGCGCATGAACGCTGCAACGCATTGCGTGATCTGTTTCGTCACAACTTCGCGTTTGCACTCGGCAAGCCGCATATCGACGGGCCGCTGCCGCATGCGCAGGAAATGCGGATGCAGTGCGGCGGATTGAAAGGGCTGCAATTCGCGCTGGATGAAAATGCCGAAGTGAACGATGTGGCGGCGCTGGTGGCGACGGCGCAGCAGCGCTACGGCAATTTGACCGATTTGCCGTTTTCGCTGATCGTTCAGCGAGCAAATGATTTATACAAGCGCAGATAGTTTTCTACACGGGCAGCGAAATCCCGCCCGACCCGGAGCAATGCAAAACCATGCCAGCGCAACCCGGCGAAATAACGTTGCAGCAGCAGTCCCGCATGCCAGCCGGCATTGTGGCCAGGATTACCTAGACAGGCGGGCCGCCGCCGGGGCCAGCCGGAAACCTCTCACGGGCGCAAAAAAATTACCGGAAATATACCCGACAATAACAGTCAACATAGTTTAAAATCCCAATCCAAGTTTTTTTATCTGAGTACAGGAGCGAGTGATGAGTTTTAGCGATACAGATGTGCAAAATGCGTTGAAGAGTTTGATCGACCCGAATACGCAAAAGGATTTTGTCAGCGGCAAGTCCGTCAAGAACATCAAGATCAGCGGCAGCGATGTGTCGCTGGATATTCTGCTCGGCTATCCGGCCAGGAGCGTGTGGGACGAGATACGCGCGATGGTTGAAGCGCAGCTCAAGGCGGCATTGCCGGGCGCGGGCAGGATCAGCGTCAACGTGACCAGCAAGGTCGTGCCGCACGCGGTGCAGCGCGGTGTGAAACTGGTGGAAGGCGTGAAGAACATCATCGCCGTCGCAAGCGGCAAGGGCGGTGTCGGAAAATCCACGACTGCTGTAAATCTGGCGCTGGCACTGGCTGCCGAGGGCGCGCGCGTCGGCATACTGGATGCCGACATCTACGGCCCTTCGCAACCCACTATGCTCGGCATTTCCGGCCAGCCCAAATCGGTCGATGGCAAATCCCTGGAACCGATGATGAATCACGGCCTGCAGGCGATGTCTATCGGTTTCATGATCGATGGCGAAGATACGCCGATGGTGTGGCGCGGCCCGATGGTGACGCAGGCGCTCGACCAGTTGCTGCACCAGACGCACTGGGACAACCTGGATTACCTGGTGGTGGACCTGCCGCCCGGCACCGGCGACATCCAGCTGACGCTGGCGCAAAAAGTGCCGGTCACCGGCGCGGTGATCGTCACCACGCCGCAGGACATTGCGCTGATGGATGCGCGCAAGGGACTCAAGATGTTCGAGAAGGTCGGCATCAAGATCCTCGGCATCGTGGAAAACATGAGCACGCACATCTGCTCGAATTGCGGCCACGAAGAACACATCTTCGGCGCGGGCGGCGGCGCGAAGATGTGCGCCGACTACAACGTGGAATTCCTGGGCGGCCTGCCGCTGGACATCCGCATCCGCGAACAAACGGATTCCGGCAATCCCACCGTGGCAGCCGATCCGGACGGCAGCATCGCCAGGGTGTACAAGCAGATCGCACGCCGCATCGCGGTCAAGGTTGCCGAAATGGCGCAGGATCACAGCGCGGCCTTCCCGAAGATCGTGGTGCAGAACACCTGAGGCGCCACCGAATATATCCGGTCAGCGGACATTGCTCGTTATCGTAATCGTTCCCGGCACTGCATGAGTTGACTGCTGATGCACTGCCGCGAAAGTCTTGTGTCAGTATAAGCATGCAAAAAAAGGGGCCCGAAGGCCCCTTTTTCTTGTACTTACCTGACGTTGTTATGGCGTAAAGGTTGTAGTAGCACTTGCCGAGTTGTAGCTATTGGCATCTTTCACACTGACCTGCAATGTGTAGGTTGTCCCAAGAACCAAAGACGGACCCGTACTATCTACGTTATAGACTACCGAAGTTTGGCTACTTGGCACGCCGTTGCTATTGCTTGGGTAGTACCAACCTCCGCCACCACTTTGCGGATACACGTTTACGGAAAACAAGTACGAAGCTGGCACTCCTGCACCGGTCGGCGCAGTCCATGAGAATGTCGGTGTCAGATTACCTGTTGGAGGAGTCACCGTCAAACCCGTGGCAAACGAACTCAACACTGCCGTCGGGCTGCCCGACAATACTTCGGAAGTACCGTCAGAGTACGTGACCAGGAATTGGTATACATCCGACGTGCTCGGAACCGCCGTGCCTATGTAATCGTAGTTGCTGAAATTACCATTGCCCTGACCGTCTCCCATATCGAACGGCACCGCCACGTTGGGACCTGAGAACATGGTTACCGCCACGACATGCTTAATCCCGTCATTCACGAACTGGTTGACGCTGTAATTATCAGGTAGAGTACCACTACTTTGGTGATCCGTGCCGATGGCCACGGTGGCATTGGCGCTGGGCAGCGTCAGGTTCTGGGTTGCTGATCCTCCCGTACCGGACAAGATGACGGCAGGGCCACCATTGCCATTGCCATTTGCATTGCTGATATCACCCGCATCGATCTCGCCGTCATTGTTCTGGTCCACGATGGCGGCTACATACCAGGTACCGGCTGGTACGCCGGTAACGCTATAGGTCACACCATTGCTTGGACTGGCAATGGCCTGACCATAGGCCGAGAATGATCCGCCACCGCCATTGGTATGCACGGCGACATACATCGGGCCGGTTGCCGTACCGGTGA
>CAVWTZ010000108.1:0-25867 GCA_963757485.1 uncultured beta proteobacterium | reverse complement strand
CCGAGACATACCCGATCGGCTTGTTGAGCAGAAACGTGACGCGCTGTTGCTGGGTGTTTTGCGCGGCGGTGCGCAACTTTACTTGCTGGTCAGGGTAGACCTTGCTGCCCAGTTCGCTGACGATTTGACCATCGACTTCAACCCAGCCCTTTTCGATGTAGCTGTCCGCTTCGCGGCGGGAGCACAGGCCGAGTTCCGACATGCGTTTGGACAGGCGTATTTTTTCCATGAGAATGTTTGCGGGCAGTTGTGCAGGGTGCGATTTAAGCACAAAGCAGCGTGTTGGGAGAAATAAACGGGTGCTGCAACTGCAACAGCCGGTCTAAGCAATGCGCAACGGTGGTTTGGCGAGTTTGCGTTGCAGGGTGCGGCGGTGCATGTTGAGTGCGCGGGCAGTGGCGGAAATGTTGCCTTCGTGTTCCTGCAGCACGCGCTGGATATGTTCCCACTCAAGACGCTCTATCTGCGCGGGCTGTGCCTTGAGAGGCGCATTGCCGTCCGGGGCGTGATCAAAGGCCGCGACGATCTCGTCGGCGTTGGCCGGTTTGGACAGATATTGGGTCGCGCCCAGTTTGATCGCCTCGACAGCGGTGGCGATGCTGGCATAGCCGGTCAGCACGACGATGCGCGTGTTCGGATCGAGCCCGTGCAATACCTTGACCAGCACCAATCCCGGCGCGCCACCCATTTTAAGATCGACCACGGCGAATTCCGGCGATGAGGCTTCCGCAAGCGGAATCGCTTCTTCCACACTGTGCGCGACTGTCACGGCAAAGCCGCGCTTTTCCAGGGCGGCGCTTAACACCCTGCAGAAGGTGGCGTCGTCATCCACCAGCAACAGGGACGCAATTTCCTCGCGAGGCGCAATCATCTGTTCACTCGGGTCATGTGCTTGCCCCGGCTGCCGATCCGGCGATGACAGGCAGGGTAAGTTCGGTTGTTGCGCCCCTTCTTCGCGGTTGAACAGGCGCACCGTTCCGCCCATGCGCTCGATGGTCGCATTGGCAAGAAGCAGGCCCAGTCCCCTTCCTTCTTTCTTGGTGGTGAAGAATGCCGAGCCTGCCTTGAGAGCGGCTTCATCACTCAATCCCTTGCCATGATCGCGGATTTCCAGCGTGAAATTGGAGCTGTTCCAGCGCGCATCTATTTCGATGGACTGCGGGCTGGCATCCGCGGCATTGTTGAGCAGGTTCATCAACGCGGCGCGCAGCGTCACATCAGCATTGAGAAAAGGCGGGGGTTGGATGCCGCTGCAGCGATAGTGATATTCCGCGGCCGGGCGCAGCAACTGCCATTCGTCCAGCAATTCGGCCATCAATGCATCCGCAGTTCGCGGCAGGGCCGCACCGCTGTCCTGCGCGTTGGCCATGATCTTGTCGAGGATGCGCTTGCAGGCGCGCACCTGTTCGTAGAGGATGGCCAGGCTCTCGTGCAACGCGGGCTGGGTGTCAGTGACATCGTTTTTCAATTCACCGATTACCACCGCCATCGTGGACAGCGGCGTGCCCATCTCATGCGCCGCGCTGGCCGCCTGCGTGCCGAGCGCCACGATACGTTCGTTGCGCAGTATCTCCTCGCGCACACGCGCCAGCGTCTCGTCGCGCTGACGCACCGCCTGCGCCATCCTCACCACAAACCAGGCGATGATGGCGGCGCTCAGGACGAATCCCAGCCACATGCCCAGAACATGCAGGCTGAAGATGCTTTCCTGCGCCATCCCGCCCATGCCGGGATTCTTGCTGCCCATGTCGTTCATGCCGCTCGCGGGGGGGGGTTGGCCGTGCTGCATCGGCAATGGCACATAGAATTTCATCAGGAAGGAATAGCAGAGCGTGGTCAGCACGGCCATGCTCCAGGTGTAGCGCGGCGGCAATGTCGCTGCGGCGATCACCAGCGGCAACAGGTACAGCGAAATAAAGGGATTGGTCGAGCCGCCGCTGTAGTACAGCAGAATCGCTCAGGGCGGCCACGTCCACGCATAACTGGGCAAACAGCTCCGGGTTGGAAACGATGTTGCTGTTGCGCAGGCGCAGCCAGCTGAACAGGTTTATAACTGCAAGGGTTGCAACGGTCAGCAGCACCGGCAGCCAGTCCAGTGCCAGTTTGAGGATTTTCCAGACTATCGCCAGCGTGACAAGTTGCGCCGCGACCGCGATGCTGCGCAGCACGACCAGACGGCGCAACTGGCTGTGACCTGGGAGGGAGGAAAGTATCGTGCTGCTCATGGCGCAATTGTAATCGGAGAGTCGGGCTGCAGGGTGCGACATCATGTCGCATTCCCAGGAAGATTGCCCATATCTACAATTCCTCTAACCGGTTCCCGATTACCACTGAAAAGGAAAGACACATGAAATACTTATCGCGTTTGTTGCTTGCTTTCGCATTGGTCATCGGCAATATCGCCGCACCCGCATTCGCTGGGGACACTGATCCCTTGTTTATAAACCTGACAACCGATAATCCGCACCGGGCCAACATGGCGATTTCATTCGGGAAGAACCAGCTTGAGCGCGGGCATCCATTGACCATATTTCTCAATGACAAAGGTGTATTCATTGGCTCCAAAGCCAGGGCGGCCCAGTTCGGCGGCCAGCAAAAAATGCTCGGTGAAATAATGGGCAAGGGAGGCGTTGTGCTGGTTTGCCCAATGTGCATGAAGCATTACAGCGTCAAAGAGCCCGATTTGCTCCCGGGATTGAAAGTCGGCAATCCCGAACTGACAGGCAGCGCATTATTCAAGGACAATACCAAGACGCTGACCTGGTAGCGCCGGCCCGGGTTCGTCGATTTTTTAACAAACAGAAGGAAATCATGAGAAATTCAAATCGGTTCAGTTGGCTGGCCGCAGCTTTGTTGGTCAGCTTCGCCGGCTACAGTTATGCAGCCGGCGATACAGCGGGCATTGAGACCAGCGGAGGGTGGATACGTGCCACCGCACCCGGACAAGAGCAGGCTGGCGCGGATTTGTCCATTACCAGCAAGCAGTCCGCGACATTGATCGGGGCGTCCAGCCCGGTTTGCAAGACTGTGCAGCTGCACATCATGACCAACGAAAACGGCATGATGAAAATGCGCGAAGTGAAGGCGATTGAACTGCCTGCCGGCAAGCAGGTGCATCTCCGTGAGAGCGGCTACCACTTGATGCTGATCGGGCTGAAGGCCCCGCTCAAGGAAGGTGAAACGGTGCCGTTTACGCTGAGCATCAGGGTGGGCAAGCAAGGCGTGGTGAAAATCAAGGCCAGCGCCAAAGTGACTTCGCTGACGTCGACCGAAGTTCCGCCGGATGATCACGAACACATGCATATGAAAATGTAATAAACCACGCTCGGCTTCTCGGCAAAACAAGCGGCTGGTGCCGCCTTGTTTGTTGAAGACGCTGATATTTGCACTGCTTTTCAAAAATAACAGATGCGTTGTTTCGTTTGACACGCGATGGCTCATGACCTGCAGCAATATGCCGCAAGCGGCGGAAATCAATAGCCAAATTTAAAATTTCCGATCTCAATCAGACCTTAAAAGGAATCCAAAGCCATGAATGTCACGCATAACCCGTTCTCTATCCGAAAAACCATCCGAATCGGGATAGCTGCATCTCTGGTCCTGTTGCCGCTCACCTCAACAAATAATGCCCTTGCCTGCGCCACATGCGGCTGCTCCTTGTCCACGGATGCAGCCATGGGATATTCGGCCACAACAGGCTGGAGGGTGAGCGCGGACTACTCATTTATCAACCAGGACCAGTTGCGCACCGGCACGGGCACGATATCGCCAGCACAAGTGGCCGCGATCAACGATGCCGGCGGCAATCAGGAAGTCGAGAAGCAGACCATCAACCGTTACATCACCCTGGGTCTGGGCTATGCATCCAGCGCAAACTGGAATTTCAAGCTGCTGGTGCCCTACATAGGCCGCAGCCACACGACCTATGGCGCTGCGTCCAACCCGCTCACCCCCGACCTGGTGAGCGGCGCAACCGTAACCGGCCTGGGGGATATCAAATTCATCACCAGCTTTCAGGGCCTGCTGCCTACGCACAATCTCGGGGTTCAGCTCGGCGTGAAACTGCCCACCGGCGATTATGGCGGACCCAATGCTAGTGGTACAGGCGTGGCAGGGCGCAACCCCACCGCATTCAACACGGGTCCGAACTCGCAGCAACCGTCCCCGGATAATCTCCTCGACACCAGCCTTCAGGCCGGCACCGGCAGCACCGACCTGATCATCGGGGCCTACTACTACCAACCGGTGAGCCAGAATTTCGATGCCTTTGTGAACGGCCAATTCCAGGCGGCAATGTTGCATGCTCTCGACCAGCCCGGGGAGGATTACCGTCCCGGCAATCTGGCCAGTGTGAGTTTTGGCGTGCGCTATGAGGCCAATCCCAGCATCGTTCCGCAATTGCAGGTGAACATCACCCGCAGGTATGCGGACATGGGGGCACTTGCGGACTCGGCCGATTCGGCCGGCACTGTTGCGTACCTGAGTCCCGGCATCAGCGCGAATGTGATGAAAAACACGCAGATGTATGCCTTTGTGCAGCTGCCGATATACAGCAATCTCGACGGTTACCAGTTGTTTCCGCATTACACGGCCACGGTCGGGATAAGCCACGCCTTGTGACCGGCAGGGGCCGGTTTGGGGTAAGGGCACTTTCGGATAAGCGCATTGTCTGATTTAATTGTCCAGCTATCGCATATGGAACGCTGAATTGGCCCGCGAATCAAATTTGGCTTGCAACCCCGCACAGCAGCCCGAGCCTTCCCCGGACTTGCGGCGCCGCGCGCTGTTGCGCGGTGCAGTCGGAGCGGGCATCGCGGCGGCTGTTGGCATGCTGCCCGGGTTGGCAAACGCAAAGGACCTGGAGGTAGGCCAGCCGGCCCCGCCGTTGGTGCTGCACACCCTGGATGGCCGCAACATCGCGACACGCGACCTGGTCGGTCAGGTGGTGATTGCCACCTTCTGGGCTACCTGGTGCGATCCCTGCCGCGAGGAGTTGCCGCTGCTCTCGGCCTATGCCGCGAACCATGCGCAACAAGGCCTGAGTGTGCTGGGCTTCAGCCTCGACGGCCCCGAAGATCTGCCCAAGGTGAAACGGGTTGCCGCGGGCCTGAGCTTTCCGGTGGGACTGCTCGGCAGTCCGTGGGCGGGCGACTATGGCAGGATCTGGCGCATCCCGGTCAGTTTCGTCATCGATCGCAAAGGCCGTCTGGCCGATAACGGCTGGGACGATGCAAAACCGGCCTGGACGAAGGAGCGGCTGCAACAGGTGGTGGATCCGCTTCTTTTGCGCGCGGATTGAGGCGGCGGCGACTGCGCTGCTGCACTTCCATTCGCCAAACCGGATTTCCATCGCGACACATCCGAACCCGTTCCGCACAAGCCGCGGTGACGGCGAGATCGCGCAATTCATCCTGTACCCACACATTCGATCACAGACCGGAGAAATTGACAGCACGTCCAAGGCATCGGTTATGCTGAGCGCGTTTTGCAACACATCGGGCGGCGGGATATTCCATATGAGTCTGTTGAAGAAAAATTATGTGCCGGCGTTCCTGGCAGGCGCGGCATGCGTGTTCGGCTTCGCCCCGTTCGGCATTTATCCGGTCCCGGTATTCGCGCTTGCCATCCTGTTTGCGCTTTGGCAGCATGCGGGTACGCCACGCAACGCGGCATGGCTGGGTTTTGCGTTCGGCCTGGGTCTGTTCGGTGCGGGCATCAGCTGGATCTATGTGGCACTGCACGATTACGGCGACATGTCCATGCTGCTGGCGTTGCCGGCCACGATGCTGTTCAGCGCATTTCTTGCACTGTTCACCGCGTTGGCCGGTTATGCGCAAGCGCGATTTTCGGCAGCGAACGGTTTGCGCCTGATGCTGGTGATGCCGGCGGCATGGGTGTCGGTGGAGTGGCTGCGCGGCACGATTTTTACCGGCTTCCCTTGGCTGACCCTGGGTTATGCGCACAGCGGCAGTCCGCTGGCGGGTTATGCGCCGCTGTTCGGCGTATATGGCGTGTCGCTGGTGGCGGGGGCCAGTGCCGGCTTGCTGGCATACGCGTGGCTGAACATGGTTCGTGCCCCGGCGGCTGCGCTTTCCCGGGCTGTATATATGCCTGTACTGATGCTGGCTGCGCTATGGGGAACAGGCGCAGCACTGCACCGGGTAAGCTGGACGGAGCCGGTCGGGCAACCGATCAGCGTGGCGCTGGTACAGGGCAACATCGCGCAGAACATCAAGTTCAACGAAGATGCTCTGGCGGGAACGCTGGATACCTACCGCCGCCTAGTGTTGCAGAACACCGCGCGTCTTACCCTGTTGCCGGAAACCGCGTTGCCGATGCTGCGCCGGGAGGTCCCGCAAAATCTGGTTGAACAACTTCGCGATCATGCTTCGAAAAACGGCGGAGACGACCTGATTGGAATCTTTGAGCGTGACCACGGCGCTTATTACAACAGTGTATTTTCATTGGGTGCCGACCCCGAACAGCGATACCGAAAGCACCACTTGGTGGTGTTCGGCGAATTCATTCCGCTGCGGCCGTTGCTCGGCTGGTTCATCAACGACGTGCTCGACATCCCGATGGGCGATCTGGCACGCGGCGACAAGCTGCAAGCGCCGCTCGATGTTGCCGGGCAGCATGTCGCTGTCAACATCTGCTATGAAGACGTGTTCGGCGAAGAAATCATCCTTGCCCTGCCGCAGGCCACGCTGCTGGCCAACTTCACCAACGACGCGTGGTATGGGGATTCATTTGCAGCCGCGCAGCACAACCAGATGTCGCAAATGCGCGCATTGGAAACCGGCCGGATGATGCTGCGCGCCACCAATACCGGCGTCACTTCGATCATAGGAGTGGATGGCAGAGTATTGCAGCAATTGCCGCAACACCAGCAGGCGGTGCTGCTCGGCACGGCACAGGGCTACGAGGGAGCCACGCCGTATGTGCGCTGGGGCAATGCGGCGGTATGGCTGCTGATCATACTGATGCTGGCAGGCGCATGGTTGCGGGGAAAACGGACTACCCTTTCGTCCAGGAATCCTTGAGCGTGACGGTGCGGTTGAACACCGGTCTTCCGGGACGGTGGTCGCGACGGTCGGTACAGAAGTAGCCCAGCCGTTCGAACTGGTAACGGGTTTCAGGAACGGCATCCTTCACGCAGGATTCTACCCAGCCCTGCACCACTTTCAATGAATCCGGATTGAGGTAAGCAGAAAAGTCCATTTCCCTGTCGGCATCCGGTTCGGGCACGGTGAACAGCCGGTCATACAAACGAATCTCCGCCGCCAGCGCATGCGCGCAGGATAGCCAGTGGATCACGCCCTTTACCTTGCGTCCCAGCGGATTCTTGCCCAGCGTGTCCGGGTCGATCGAGCAGCGCAGCTCGGCCACGTTGCCTGCGGTATCCTTGATTACTTCATCGCAGCGCATCACGTAGGAGTAGCGCAGACGCACTTCGCCGCCCGCGGTAAGACGCTGCCAGCCCGCCGGCGGAGCCTCGCTGAAGTCATCCGCTTCGATCCAGATTTCCCTGTCGAAAGGCACGACCCGTGCACCGAACTCCGGATGTTGCGGATGGAAACCGGCCTCGCGGGATTCGGTTTGCCCCGCCGCGAAATTCGTTATGACCACTTTCAGCGGATTGACCACCGCCATCACGCGCGCAGCCTTGGTTTCCAGATCGTCGCGAATAGCCGATTCCAGCACGGCCATGTCCACGGTGTTGTCACTCTTGGAGATGCCGATACGTTTGGCGAATTCGCGTATGCCTTCCGGGGTGTAGCCGCGGCGGCGCATTCCGATGATGGTGGGCATGCGCGGGTCGTCCCAGCCGGACACGCGTTTCTCGTTGACCAGCTGCAGCAGCTTGCGCTTGCTGGTGATGGTGTAATGCAGTTCCAGCCGCGAAAATTCATACTGGCGCGGATGGCAGGGTGCGGTAATGTTGTCCAGCACCCAGTCGTAGAGCGGGCGATGGTCCTCGAATTCCAGCGTGCACAGCGAGTGCGTGATGTCTTCCAGCGCGTCGGAAATGCAATGCGTGTAATCGTACATCGGATAGATGCACCAGGCATCGCCGGTGCGCAGGTGGTGTGCGCGCCGGATGCGGTAGATCACCGGGTCGCGCAGATTGATGTTGCCGCTGGACATGTCGATTTTGGCGCGCAGCACGCGGCTGCCGTCGGCGAACTCGCCGCCGCGCATGCGTGCGAACAAATCGAGATTCTCTGCGATGGAACGCTCGCGATAAGGGCTGTTCCTGCCGGCCTCGGTCAAGGTGCCGCGATATTCGCGCATCTGCTCGGGGGTGAGATCGTCCACATAAGCCAATCCCTTTTTGATCAGCTCCACCGCGTATTGATAAAGTTGCTCAAAATAATCGGATGCCCAGCGCACTTCGCCATTCCACTGAAAGCCCAGCCAGCGCACGTCGTCCTGTATGGAGAGCGCGTACTCCTCGTTTTCCTTTTCCGGGTTGGTATCGTCGAAGCGCAGATTGCATTTGCCGTGATAATCCAGGGCCAGACCGAAGTTCAGGCAGATGGATTTCGCATGGCCGACATGCAAATAACCGTTCGGTTCGGGCGGGAAACGGGTGACGATGCTGCGGTGTTTTCCGCTGGCCAGATCGGCATCGATAATCGAGCGGATGAAGTTGGATGCCGCGGGTTGTGGTGTACTGCTCATAGGAAATAATCTGGGTTTGTATCAATCAACGATTTGCGCGGTGGATTTTACCCGAAATCAGGAACGGCCCGGGACAGACATTAACTGTGAAAATGTAACGTTTATTTGATAGAATCGCGCCAAATTCGAACAGTTCCGCGCGTCTGGAGAGAGTCGCGGAATTGTGGCAAGCCACACGGAACTGAACCACTATGAACATCGTTAAGCATTTTTTCCGCCTTGTCGCGTTGCTCGCCAGCGCGTTGCTGTTATGTGCAGGCCAGTTTGCGCATGCCGATGAAATCGGCGATGCCAACATGCTGTTCAAGCAGGGCCAGCGCAGCCAGGCACTGGAAAAGGTAAATCACTATCTCGCCAGCAAGCCGAAAGACGCGCAAGCGCGATTCCTCAAGGGACTGATACTCACCGAGCAGGGCAAGACCGCTGATGCGATCAAGATATTCTCGGACCTGACGGTCGACTATCCTGACCTGCCCGAACCTTATAACAATCTCGCCGTGCTGTATGCCGGCGAGGGACAATACGACAAGGCCAAGCAATTGCTGGAAAAGGCGATAAGCACCCATCCCAGTTATGCGACCGCGCACGAGAATCTCGGTGACATCTATGCCAAGATGGCCAGCCAGGCATATGACCGCGCTTTGCAACTCGATCACAGCAACACCGCGACGCAGACCAAGCTGGCAATGATACAAAATCTGTTTGCCGCAGACACACGCAACAATCAGAACGTTGCACAAGACGCGCCCGTCCCGAACAAGGCCGAAGCAACAGCGGTCATTGCCGGGACAAGTCAGCCAGGGGCCGTTCCTGCGGTATCTGCAGTAACGGCATCGGTAGCGCCAGCAACAGCAACAGAAGCCAAAGTGGAAACCAAAGCAGAAGTCAAAACCAAAGCAGAAGCCAAAGTTGCCGCCGAGCCCGCGATCAAGAAGGATAGCAGCGCGGAAATTACGCAAACAGTCATGGCTTGGGCGGCAGCGTGGTCGTCCAAGAATACGAGCAAATACCTGTCGTTCTATGCGGATGATTTCAAAACACCGGGTGGAGAAACGCGCGCAGCCTGGGAAGCGATGCGCAGGAACCGCATCAGTACCCCAAAATTCATCCATGTAGGCATCCGTATCAGGAACATATCATTTACCGGCAGTGCGCATGCCACGGTCAAGTTCCGCCAGTCCTATCGTGCCAGCCACTTTAAGGCCTCCGATAACAAAACCTTGCTAATGGTAAAGTCCGGCGACAAGTGGCTGATTCAGGAAGAGCGCAACAGGTAATCATGCTGAAACCCGCACTGACCTTTTTGCTGCTGTGCAGTTTCTTGACCGGCATTGCGCTTGCAGAGCCGGTTTCGCCAAACGCGGAAAGGCAGCTGGTGAACAGCCTGCAGGCCATCAACAATAATCATCTGGACGCTGCGCTGGACGAGGTGGACAGTCTGTTGCGCGTCACGCCCAACTTCAAACTCGCGCAACTGGTCAAGGGCGATCTGCTGATGGCACATGCAGGGGTGATCGATAATATCGGCAGTGCGGCAAATGCCCCTCACGACGAAATCAAGGACCTGCGCGACGAGGCGAGAGCACGCCTGCAGCGCGTGTTGTCCCAGTCGGACAGCAAGCTCAGGCCGCGTTTCCTGTGGCAGCTGGATGCGAGACAGAAATATGCGCTGGTGGTCGATACCAGCCGTTCCACGCTGTTCGTCTACCAGAATGTGAATGGGGAACCGCGCTATGTCACCGATTTTTATGTCACGATCGGCAAGCTGGGCGTCGATAAGCTTGCCTCGGGCGATCAGCGCACTCCGATCGGCGTCTATTTCGTCAAGGCGCAATTGCCCAAGAAGCAGCTTGCCGACATATATGGCGATGCGGCCTACCCGATCAATTACCCGAATGAATGGGACCGCATAAACAAACGCACCGGCAGCGGCATCTGGCTGCATGGCACACCGAGCGGCACCTATAGCCGGCCGCCGCGCGCCAGCAACGGCTGCGTGGTGCTGGCAAACGCCGATCTGGAAAAAGTGGCACCTTATCTGCAAGTGGGTGTCACGCCCGTCATTATCACCAACCGGATGGAATGGGCCGGCGAGCAGGATCAGGCCGAGCGTGCCGGCCTGATGAATGCAGTCGAGCAATGGCGCAAGGACTGGGCCAGCCTGGATACGGACGCTTACCTCGGTCATTACGCGCCGAATTTTTCCAGCAACGACATGGACTATCAGGCATGGGCGAAACAGAAGCGTCTGGTCAACAGCGCCAAGTCCTGGATAAAGGTGGACGTCACGAATGTCAGCATGTTCGTGTATCCGGAACAGCCCGATATGGTGGTAGTAGACTTCGAGCAGGATTACAGCAGCAACAATCTGTCCAACCGGATGAAGAAACGCCAATACTGGATCAAACAGGACAACCGCTGGAAAATAATCTACGAAGGGGCCGCATGACATGAAACATCTGATCACCGCTTTGTTCGCGCTGCTTTTCTGCTGCGCGATGCAATCTTCCTATTCTTCAACGCACAGCACCAATCCAACTAAGGGCAAAAAAACCATGGTCAAACTGCACACCAGCAAAGGCGTCATCACGCTGCAACTGGACGCCGAAAAAGCGCCCGTTACCGTCAAGAATTTCGTCGAATATGTGAACAGCGGCTTTTACAACGGCACCATTTTTCACCGCGTGATCGGCAACTTCATGATCCAGGGCGGCGGGTTCGAGCCGGGCATGAAACAGAAGAAGACCAATGCGCCGATCAAGAACGAAGCCGCAAACGGCCTGAAGAACGACAAATACACCATTGCGATGGCGCGCACCGGCGACCCGCAATCCGCCACCGCGCAATTCTTCATCAACGTCAAGGACAATGACTTCCTCAATTACCCCGGACAGGACGGCTGGGGCTATTGCGTATTCGGCAAAGTGGTGGAAGGCACCGAAGTCGTGGACGCGATACGCAATGTGAAGACCGGAAACCGTTCCGGTTTCCAGGACGTGCCGCTGGAAGACGTGATCATCACCAAGGCGGAAGTGGTCAAGTAAACGGGAATCCGGAAACGGGAATCGGGTTGTTGCGCGGCTTCGCGGCGCTTGATTTCAAAAATGGCAGCCGCGCAGCGGCTACATCCCGCTGATTTCCGATTTTCGGTCCATGATCCTGGCCATGCACACCCTGTTCATTTCAGACCTGCATCTCAGTGCAGAACATCCGCATAGCATGGAGGCGTTCCAGCGCTTCATCGCCTCGGCCGCACCGCAAGCCGAGGCGCTGTATATCCTCGGGGACCTGTTTGAATACTGGGCGGGCGACGATGACCTGCACGATTCCTTTCATGCGCGGGTAATCGGTGCGCTGCACGGGCTCGCACTGCAGGGCACCAGGATTTATTTGATGCATGGCAACCGCGACCTGCTGATGGGCGATGCGCTTGCCCAGGCCTGCCACGCCAGGCTGTTGCCGGATCCCACGCTGATCGACCTGTATGGCACGCCCACGCTGATCAGCCACGGCGACACCTTGTGCACCGACGATATCGAGTACCAGAAATTCCGCGCCCAGGTTCATGACGCGGAGTTCCAGAAAAACTTTCTGGCCCAGCCGCTTGCGGAACGCAAAGCCTATATAGAAATGCTGCGCCGGCAAAGCACTTCCGCCAAACAAAGCAAGGACACCGCGATCATGGATGTGAACGATGCTGCGGTCGCCGCGCTGCTGCGGGAATACGGCTATCCGCGGCTGATACACGGCCATACCCATCGTCCCGCTCGCCACGAACACAACGTGGACGGACACCGCTGCGAACGCTGGGTGTTAAGCGACTGGGATGGCAAAGCCACGGCCTTGCGCTGCGACATGCAGGGATGCCGCGTGCTGGAATTCTGAAGGGGAGTTTTACAGTCTTACCTTGCGCCCGCGCACAATTTCTCGCACGGTATGCCGTCGCCTGTCGGGTTCAGCGCTTTCGCGCCGCAGACCGTGAGGTAATAATGCGCCTCGTCGCAGGAGCGCATCTGCGAGCAATGGTGTTTGCTGCCGCAGGTGTAATCGCCCGGGGCAAGCACGAGCGGCGTACCTGCATAAGAAGCATGACGCTTGCGCCAATCCCACGGTGGTACTGGGTCGCGCTGCGCCCACAAGCCGCGTTTTGCCTGCCTCGCTTGCTGCTCCATGGCAATGTAGCGGCGGTCGCTGTGATAGTTTGAATACTCCCACGCTAAGCCGAGCCGCACCATTTCCTCGTTGACCTTCATGCCATTCACTTCCAGTTGCGCGACGGTGCGCCCGTATTTGTCCACTGCCAGCGGGCGCACCAATACCTGCCTGTGCCATACCATTTCCTGCAGCGAACTGCGCGAGGCTTTGCCGTAAGCCTGATCCCTTTCCGGCGCGTCGATTTCAGCCAGCCGGATTTTCATCAAGCCGCCAGCGCGTTGTCCGGCGGCTTTGCGCAGGATCAGCACGGTATCGCCGTCCAGCACGGCAATCACCCTCGCGGAGAATTCCTTTTCCGAATCCGGGCCAGGGTTATCGCCGAAGGCCGGCCCGTGCAGGCACAGCAGCGCGGCGCAAACCAATGCAGTGCCTGAGCGATTCAAACCAGCACACTCTTGAGCAATGCAAGGCACATCAATGCATAGCCGGCGGCAAGCAGATCGTCGAACATCACGCCCAGCCCGCCATGCCAGTTGCTGTCGAAGTAGCGTATCGGGGGAGGTTTGATGATGTCGAAGATACGGAACAGCACAAAGGCGAGCAGGGACCAGTACCAGCCGGGAGGCGTGAAGAATAATACCAGCATGAAGGACACGATCTCGTCCCACACGATGCCGCCGTAATCCTGGACACCCAATGCCTTGCCGGTAAAGCCGCAGACCCATACGCCGAGCGCAAATGCCAGGACCAGCAGGATCATGAACGACACATCGGACAGCAGCGGGGCAAGCAGCCAATACAGCGGGAATGCGACCAAAGTGCCGAAAGTGCCCGGCGCCCTTGGCGCCAGACCGCTGCCGAAGCCGAACGAGATCAGGTGGGCGGGATGGCTTAACAACAGCCGCCAGCCTGGCTTAACCCATCCCGGTTCAATACCGGATTTATCTGAAATGTTCATAGCCGCCGTATTCAAGGTTGAGTCGATTGCCGGCTGCATCGTGCACGATGCAGCCGCTGCCGGCAACAATTTTTCCGATGCAGGTCAGTGGCAACGAAAGCCGGGCGCCGATGCCGATGATCCCGGCATGACGAACGGCAGGCGCGGTAAAGCACAGCTCGTAATCGTCCCCGCCGGACAGGGCGCATCGTTGTCCCAGGGGCGATGCCGCATAAGCCCGCATGGCCGGAGAGGCGGGCAACGATACCAGGCCGATTTCGGCGCCGGCCTGCGAAGCGTCGAGTATATGGCCGAGATCGGCGAGCAGACCGTCGGAAATATCGATCGCGCTGCTGGCAATACCGCGCAATGCCTGTCCCAGCGCGATGCGCGGCTGAGGCTGGTGCAATGCCCGTGCGCAGGCGGCGAACTCTTCCCCGGACAATGCGATGCCCCCTTGCAGATGCGCCAGCGCCAAGGCGGCATCGCCCAGCGTTCCGGACACCCAGACCTCGTCGCCGGGCTGTGCGCCGCTGCGCCGCAACGCCTGTTGTGCGGACACTTCGCCGAATATCGTCACGCACAGATTGAGCGGCCCGCGCGTGGTATCGCCACCGACCAGTTCGACACCATACTGTTGCGCCAATGCGAAGAAGCCCGCGCTGAATTTTTCCAGCCACGTTTCGTCCGCGCCAGGCAACGCGATCGCCAATGTCGCCCAGCGCGGCGTTGCGCCCATCGCGGCCATGTCGGACAGGTTCACCGCGAGCGTCTTGTGGCCCAGCAGAAACGGATCGGCGTCGGGAAGGAAATGCGTGCCGCTGAGCAGCATGTCGCTCGATACCGCCAGCACATTTCCCTCGCTCACCTGCAGCAGCGCGGCATCATCGCCCACGCCGAGCAGCGCGTGCGGCGCGGGCCGGGTGAAATATTTGCGGATCAGTTCAAATTCGTTCATGCGGAAATATCCGCTTCAGGATGCGCGCGCCGAAAATTCCAGTGCGCGCAGTTGCGGCGCAAGCTTGTCCAGCACGCCGTTGACGAATTTATGGCCATCGGTGCCGCCGTATGTCTTGGCGAGCTCGACAGCTTCGTTGATGATGACTTTATACGGTACTTCAGGATGCTGGGACAATTCGAACGCTCCCAGCAACAGCACCGCGAATTCCACCGGGCTGAGTTCGTCCATAGGCCGGTCCAGGTGCGGGGCAATCAGCGCCTCGAGATCGGCGTGCATGCTCAATGCGCCGCGCAACAACCTGGAAAACAGTTCCCTGTCGTAGCGGCCGAGATTTTTTTCCGCGTGGATCTGTTTTTCGATTTGCGCCTCGTCACCCGCGGTGATGCGCCATTGATAGATGCCCTGCATGGCAAGTTCGCGGGCGCGGTGGCGCGGGCTTTTGTTGGGTGCTTTTTTGACGTCGAGCATGGCATCGCTCTTGCCCGCCGTCATGTCAGAGCCCGCAGCAAATTGACCATCTCGAGCGCGACCAGCGCGGCTTCGCTACCCTTGACTTCCATCCGGGCAACCGCCTGTTCGTCGGTATCCGTCGTCAATATCGCATTGGCGACCGGCACGCCGGTATGCAGTTGCACCTCGCCCACGCAGCGTGCGGATTCGTTGGACACCACCTCAAAATGATAGGTATCGCCGCGTATCACCGCGCCCAGCGCGATCAGCGCGTCGAATCTGCCGCTCTGGGCCATGCGCTGCAGCCCCAGCGCGATCTCGAGCGCGCCGGGTACGGTCGCAAGCGTGATGTCCTCTTCGCGCACGCCCTGTTGCACCAGTTCTGCCCGGCATGCGCCGAGCAGGCCTTCGCATACTTCGGTATTGAACCGGCTTTGCACGATGCCGATGCGCAAGCCGGCGCCGTTCAGATTCTTTTCGATTTCCTTCATACCTTGACTCTCCCAAATCTGAGCAAAATGCCGGGCGGGCTGCGCCCGCCCTGCAACTATTCAATGACCCGCATAGCCGACCACTTCCAAGCCGAAACCCGTCATGCTCGGCATCTTGTGCGGGGTGGCCAGCAAACGCATCTTGCCGACTTTCAAGTCGCGCAATATCTGCGCGCCGATGCCGTAGCTGCGCGGATCCCATTGTGCGGTTTGCTGGCTTGCGGCTTCCAGCGCGGCGCGCGCACGCAATTCCTGCGGGTTCTCGCCGCGATGCAGCAACACCAGCACGCCGGCCGGCGACTGGCTGATCTTCTGCATGGCCTGATTCACGCTGATCGAATGCATGTGGTCGGCCTGTTCCAGAAAATCCATCACCGAAAGCGGCTCGTGCACGCGCACCAGGGTTTCCTGGTCCGGGCGGACATCACCCTTCACCAGGGCAAGATGGGTGCGTTGCGTGGTTTTGTCCACGTAGATTATCAATTCGAATTCGCCGTAAGCAGTTTGCACCTTGCGCCGTGCCACCCGTTCGACCAGTTTCTCGTGCTGGCTGCGGTGCTCGATCAGATCGGCAATCGTGCCGATCTTGAGTCCGTGTTGTTTGGCGTACGTGATCAGGTCAGGCAGGCGCGCCATTTCGCCGTCGTCCTTGAGTATCTCGCAGATGACCGATGCCGGTGTCAGTCCCGCCAGCTGCGCCAGATCGCATCCCGCTTCGGTATGCCCGGCGCGCACCAGCACACCGCCATTTTGCGCACGCAACGGGAAAATATGGCCGGGCTGCACGATATCGCCGGGCTTGGCATCTTTGGCTGCGGCAGCCAGCACGGTGCGGGCACGATCGGCCGCCGAGATGCCGGTGGTCACCCCGCTGGCGGCCTCGATCGATACCGTGAAGTTGGTCGACAAAGGTAAACCGTTCTCGCGCACCATCAGCGGGAGATTGAGCTGTTTGCAGTGGTCTTCGGTCAGAGTCAGGCAAATCAGCCCGCGGCCATGCTTGGCCATGAAGTTGATTTTTTCCGGCGTGGCGAATTCTGCGGCAAACACCAGATCCCCTTCGTTTTCCCGGTCTTCTTCGTCCACCAGCACAACCATGCGTCCGGTGCGGATTTCGGCGATGATGTCCTGTATTGGTGCTATATCTGTCATTACTATCCTTAATAATTGTCAGGCTGGCGCCGAATGCTCTGCATGCGCTGCCCCAAAGGTTATAATTCTACCATTTCGGCACCGGTGACCACTTGTCTTGACCCAAAGAGGATCGCGGGACTTGAGGAGGATCACGGAAAATGACACGGCAAACATCCGCATCCGGCAACTGGTCCGCCAGAGTGACCCGTGAAAGCAGCGCGCTGGAACTCGAAGCAGGTGTATTCACGTGGCAGGACCCCAGGAAGATCGCGCAATCGCTGAAGCGATCGGCGGATGCCAGCACGCGCCGCAAGTCGCCGCCGTTGCGCTCCGCATTGTCCATGCTGGCGTTCTATATCAACCGTGCGGGCAAAAACCTCGACGAAAACCAGAAGCGCATTCTGGAGCAGGCCAAGGATGAATTGCGTGCGCTGTACGGCAAAGGCTGAGACATTATTTTCGTGCCGAATTGGGCGACCCGCCATGAAGGCCGGGTCATGGCCGCATTTAGTGCTGCTGTGCCGCCAGCATCCGCTCAACATAACGCGCGATCAAATCGACTTCGAGGTTGACCAGGCTACCCGCGCTTAAATTTTTCAGGTTGGTCATCGCCAGCGTGTGCGGAATCAGGTTGACGCCGAATTCGCAGGCAACTGATTCGATATCGGCCACCTGGTTGATGGTCAGGCTGACACCATTGATGGTGATCGAGCCTTTGGTCGCAATATATTTCGCCAATGCCTGCGGCGCGCGTATTTCCAGTGTCCAGCTTTCGCCAAGATCGGAAAATTCGACGACCTCGCCCACGCCGTCGAATTTTCCGATCTTGGCGAAAGCTGGACACTGGAAATACGCGCGCCGCAGGCATTGGCGAAATATATTGCGACCAAAGGCTCGATCACCATCAATGGTGTCAGCCTGACCATCAACCAGGTGGCGATATCGAATCAGTTGCCTGCGAATTCAGCATGAACTGATTCCGCACGCGCTGGCGATGACCAACCTGAAAAATTTAAGCGCGGGTAAGCCTGGTCAACCTCGAAGTCGATTTGATCGCGCGTTATGTTGAGCGGATGTCGGCGGCGCCGCAGCACTAAATGCGGCCATAACCGGCCTCATGGCGGGTCACCAATACGGCACCAAAATAATGTCTCAGCCTTTGCCGTACAGCGCACGCAATTCATCCTTGGCCTGCTCCGGATGCCGCTTCTGGTTTTCGTCGAGGTTTTTGCCGCACGGTTGATATAGAACGCCAGCATGGACAATGCGACGCAGCGACTTGCGGCGCGTGCAATTGCCGATCGCTTCAGCGATTGCGCGAGATATTTGGGTGTCCCATCGGATGCACTTGCTTCGAGTTCCAGCGCGTGCTTCACGGGTCACTCTGGCGGACCAGTTGCCGGATCCGGATGTTTCGTGTCATTTTCCGTGATCCTCCTCAAGTCCCGCGATACTCTTGGGTCAAGACAAGTGGTCACCGGTGCCGAAATGGTAGAATTATAACTTGGGGCAGCGCATGCAGAGCATTCGGCGCCAGCCTGACAATTATTAAGGATAGTAATGACAGATATAGCACCAATACAGGACATCATCGCCGAAATCCGCACCGGAGACCATGGTTGTGCTGGTGGACGAAGAAGACCGGGAAAACGAAGGGAATATCGTGTTTTTGCCGCAGAATTCGCCACGCCGGAAAAAATCAACTTCATGGCCAAGCATGGCCGCGGGCTGATTTGCCTGACTCTGACCGAAGCCACTGCAAACAGCTCAATCTCCCGCTGATGGTGCGCGAGAACGGTTTACCTTTGTCGACCAACTTCACGGTATCGATCGAGGCCGCCAGCGGGGTGACCACCGGCATCTCGGCGGCCATCGTCCGCGCCGCGTGCTGGCTGCCGCAGCCAAAGATGCCAAGCCCGGCGATATCGTGCAGCCCGGCCATATTTTCCGTTGCGTGCGCAAAATGGCGGTGCTGGTGCGCGCCGGGCATACCGAAGCGGGATGCGATCTGGCGCAGCTGGCGGGACTGACACGGCATCGGTCATCTGCGAGATATTCAAGCGAAATGGCGCGCCTGTGACCTCATCACGTACGCCAAACAACACGGACTCAAGATCGGCACGATTGCCGATCTGATCGAGCACCGCAGCCAGCACGAGAAACTGGTCGAACGGGTGACAAGCGCAAGGTGCAAACTGCTTACGGCGAATTCGAATTGATAATCTACGTGGACAAAACCACGCAACGCACCCATCTTGCCTGGTGAAGGGTGATGTCCGCCGGACCGGGAAAGCCCTGGTGCGCGTCCACGAGCCGCTTTCGGTGATGGATTTTCTGGAACAGGCCGACCACATGCATTCGATCAGCGTGAATCAGGCCATGCAGAAGATCAGCCGGTCGCCGGCCGGCGTGCTGGTGTTGCTGCATCGCGGCGAGAACCCGCAGGAATTGCGTGCGCGCGCCGCGCTGGAAGCCGCAAGCCAGCAAACCGCACAATGGGATCCCGCGCGGCTGCGGCATCGGCCGCGCAGAGATATTGCGCGACTGAAAGTCGGCAAGATGCGTTTGCTGGCCACCCCGCACAAGATGCAACATGACGGGTTTGGCTTGGAAGTGGTCGTGCGGGTCATTGAATAGTTGCAGGGCGGGCGCAGCCCGCCGCATTTGCTCGTTGGGAGAGTCAAGGTATGAAGGAAATCGAAAAGAATCTGAACGGCGCCGGCTTGCGCATCGGCATCGTGCAAAGCCGGTTCAATACCGAAGTATGCGAAGGCCTGCTCGGCGTTGTGCAGGACTGATTGAGACGGGCGTGCGCGCGAAGAGGACATCACGCTCAACCGTTCCCCGGCGCGCTCGAGATCGCGCTGGGGCTGCAGCGCATGGCCCAGAGCGGCAGATTGGACGCGCTAGGTGATCGCGCTGGGCGCGGTGATACGCGGCAATACTATCATTTTGAGGTGGTGCTGGACGAATCCGCCGCGCTCGTGGGCGAGGTGCGACGTCATTGCGCGTGCCGGTCGCCAATGCGATATTGACGACGGATACAACGAACAGGCGCTACCGGATGGAAGTCAAGGGTAGCGAAGCCGCGCTGGTCGCGCTCGAGATGGTCAATTTGCTGCGGGCTCTGACATGACGGCGGGCAAGAGCGATGCCATGCTCGACGTAAAAAAGCACCCCCGACGAAAGCCCGCGCCACCGCGCGTCATGCAGGGCATGTATCAATGGCGCATAGCCGCGGGTGACGAGGCGCAAATCGAAAAACAGAATCCAGCCGCGAAAAAATCTCCGCACTACGAGACAGGACTTCCAGGTTGTTGCGCGGCGCATTGAGCATGCACGCCGATCTCGAGGCGCTGATTGCCCCGCACAGCTTGAACGGCCTATCGACGAACTCGGCCCGGTGGAATTCGCGGTGCTGTTGCTGGGAGCATTCGAACATGTTCCAGCATCCTGAAGTACCGTATAAAGTCATCTCGTCAAAGCTGTGAGACCGCCAACATACAGCGGCACCGATGGCCATAAATTCGTCAACAGCACTGGACAAGCTTGCGCCGCGATTCCGCGCACTGGAACCGCGCGCGCAAGCGGATATTTCCGCCGTGAAGCGAGTTTGAACTGATCCGCAAATATTTCACCGGCCCCGCGCCGCACGCGCTGCTCGGCGTGGGCGATGATGCCGCGCTGCTGCAGGTGAGCGAGGGAAATAAGCGACATGCTGCTCAGCGGCACGCATTTTCGCTTCGACGCCGATCTGTTTTCTGCTGGGCCACAAGACGCTCGCGGTGAACCTGTCCGACATGGCCGCGATGGGCGCAACGCCGCGCTGGGCGACATTGGCGATCGCGTTAGTTGGCGCGGACGAAACGTGGCTGGAAAAATTCAGCGCACACTCTCGCATTGGCGCAACAGTATGGTGTCGAACTGGTCGGTGGCGATACCACGCGCGGGCCGCTGGATCTGTGCGTAACGGTTCTATTCGGCAATATTCCGCGCACAACAGGCGTTGCGGCGCAGCAGCGAGGTCTGGGTGTCCGGAACGCTGGGCGATGCCGCCTTGGCGCTGGCGCATCTGCAAGGGGGCATCGCATTGTCCGGGGAAGAGTTCGCCGCCTGCGCACGGGCATTGCACCAGCCTCAGCCGCGCATCGCGCTGGGACAGCCAGCGCAGTATTGCCAGCAGCGCGATCGATATTTCCGACTGCGCCGATGCTCGGCCATATACTCGACGCTTCGCAGGCCGGCGCCGAAATCGGCCTGGTATCGTTGCCCGCCTCTCCGGCCATGCGGGCTTATGCGGCATCGCCCCTGGGACAACGATGCGCCCTGTCCGGCGGGGACGATTACGAGCTGTGCTTTACCGCGCCTGCCGTTCGTCATGCCGGGATCATCGGCATCGGCGCCCAGGCTTTCGTTGCCACTGACCTGCATCGGAAAAATTGTTGCCGGCAGCGGCTGCATCGTGCACGATGCAGCCGGCAATCGACTCAACCTTGAATACGGCGGCTATGAACATTTCAGATAAATCCGGTATTGAACCGGGATGGGTTAAGCCAGGCTGGCGGCTGTTGTTAAGCCATGCCGCCCACCTGATCTCGTTCGGCTTCGGCAGCGGTCTGGCGCCAAGGGCGCCGGGCACTTCAGGCACTTTGGTCGCATTCCCGCTGTATTGGCTGCTTGCCCCGCTGCTGTCCGATGTGTCGTTCATGATCCTGCTGGTCCTGGCATTTGCGCTCGGCGTATGGGTCTGCGGCTTTACCGGCAAGGCATTGGGTGTCCAGGATTACGGCGGCATCGTGTGGGACGAGATCGTGTCCTTCATGCTGGTATTATTCTTCACGCCTCCCGGCTGGTACTGGTCCCTGCTCGCCTTTGTGCTGTTCCGTATCTTCGACATCATCAAACCTCCCCCGATACGCTACTTCGACAGCAACTGGCATGGCGGGTGGCGTGATGTTCGACGATCTGCTTGCCGCCGGCTATGCATTGATGTGCCTTGCATTGCTCAAGAGTGTGCTGGTTTGAATCGCTCAGGCACTGCATTGGTTTGCGCCGCGCTGCTGTGCCTGCACTGGCCGGCCTTCGGCGATAACCCTGGCCCGGATTCGAAAAGGAATTCTCCGCGAGGGTGATTGCCGTGCTGGACGGCGATACCGTGCTGATCCTGCGCAAAGCCGCCGGACAACGCGCTGGCGGCTTGATGAAAATCCGGCTGGCTGAAATCGACGCGCCGGAAAGGGATCAGGCTTACGGCAAAGCCTCGCGCAGTTCGCTGCAGGAAATGGTATGGCACAGGCAGGTATTGGTGCGCCCGCTGGCAGTGGACAAATACGGGCGCACCGTCGCGCAACTGGAAGTGAATGGCATGAAGGTCAACGAGGAAATGGTGCGGCTCGGCTTAGCGTGGGAGTATTCAAACTATCACAGCGACCGCCGCTACATTGCCATGGAGCAGCAAGCGAGGCAGGCAAAACGCGGCTTGTGGGCGCAGCGCGACCCAGTACCACCGTGGGATCGGCACAGCGTCCCACGCTCCCGATGCAGGTACGCCGCTTGTGCTTGCCCCGGGCGATTACACCTGCGGCAGCAAACACCATTGCTTGGGATATGCGCTCCTGCGACGAGGGCGCATTATTACCTCACGGTCTGCGGCGCGAAAGCGCTGAACCCGACAGGCGACGGCATACCGTGCGAGAAATTGTGCGCGGGCGCAAGGTAAGACTGTAAAACTCCCCTTCAGAATTCCAGCACGCGGCATCCCTGCATGTCGCAGCGCAAGGCCGCTGGCTTTGCCATCCCAGTCGCTTAACACCCAGCGTTCGCAGCGGTGTCCGTCCACGTTGTGTTCGTGGCGAGCGGGACGATGGGTATGGCCGTGTATCAGCCGCGGATAGCCGTATTCCCGCAGCAGCGCGGCGACCGCAGCATCGTTCACATCCATGATCGCGGTGTCCTTGCTTTGTTTGGCGGAAGTGCTTTGCCGGCGCAGCATTTCTATATAGGCTTTGCGTTCCGCAAGCGGCTGGGCCAGAAAGTTTTTCTGGAACTCCGCGTCATGAACCTGGGCGCGGAATTTCTGGTACTCGATATCGTCGGTGCACAAGGTGTCGCCGTGGCTGATCAGCGTGGGCGTGCCATACAGGTCGATCAGCGTGGGATCCGGCAACAGCCTGGCGTGGCAGGCCTGGGCAAGCGCATCGCCCATCAGCAGGTCGCGGTTGCCATGCATCAAATAAATCCTGGTGCCCTGCAGTGCGAGCCCGTGCAGCGCACCGATTACCCGCGCATGAAAGGAATCGTGCAGGTCATCGTCGCCCGCCCAGTATTCAAACAGGTCCCCGAGGATATACAGCGCCTCGGCTTGCGGTGCGGCCGAGGCGATGAAGCGCTGGAACGCCTCCATGCTATGCGGATGTTCTGCACTGAGATGCAGGTCTGAAATGAACAGGGTGTGCATGGCCAGGATCATGGACCGAAAATCGGAAATCAGCGGGATGTAGCCGCTGCGCGGCTGCCATTTTTGAAATCAAGCGCCGCGAAGCCGCGCAACAACCCGATTCCCGTTTCCGGATTGCCGTTTACTTGACCACTTCCGCCTTGGTGATGATCACGTCTTCCAGCGGCACGTCCTGGAAACCGGAACGGTTTCCGGTCTTCACATTGCGTATCGCGTCCACGACTTCGGTGCCTTCCACCACTTTGCCGAATACGCAATAGCCCCAGCCGTCCTGTCCGGGGTAATTGAGGAAGTCATTGTCCTTGACGTTGATGAAGAACTGCGCGGTGGCGGATTGCGGGTCGCCGGTGCGCGCCATCGCAATGGTGTATTTGTCGTTCTTCAGGCCGTTTGCGGCTTCGTTCTTGATCGGCGCATTGGTCTTCTTCTGTTTCATGCCCGGCTCGAACCCGCCGCCCTGGATCATGAAGTTGCCGATCACGCGGTGAAAAATGGTGCCGTTGTAAAAGCCGCTGTTCACATATTCGACGAAATTCTTGACGGTAACGGGCGCTTTTTCGGCGTCCAGTTGCAGCGTGATGACGCCTTTGCTGGTGTGCAGTTTGACCATGGTTTTTTTGCCCTTAGTTGGATTGGTGCTGTGCGTTGAAGAATAGGAAGATTGCATCGCGCAGCAGAAAAGCAGCGCGAACAAAGCGGTGATCAGATGTTTCATGTCATGCGGCCCCTTCGTAGATTATTTTCCAGCGGTTGTCCTGTTTGATCCAGTATTGGCGTTTCTTCATCCGGTTGGAGATATTGTTGCTGCTGTAATCCTGCTCGAAGTCTACTACCACCATATCGGGCTGTTCCGGATACACGAACATGCTGACATTCGTGACGTCCACCTTTATCCAGGACTTGGCGCTGTTGACCAGACGCTTCTGTTTCGCCCATGCCTGATAGTCCATGTCGTTGCTGGAAAAATTCGGCGCGTAATGACCGAGGTAAGCGTCCGTATCCAGGCTGGCCCAGTCCTTGCGCCATTGCTCGACTGCATTCATCAGGCCCTGGCACGCTCGGCCTGATCCTGCTCGCCGGCCCATTCCATCCGGTTGGTGATAATGACGGGCGTGACACCCACTTGCAGATAAGGTGCCACTTTTTCCAGATCGGCGTTTGCCAGCACCACGCAGCCGTTGCTGGCGCGCGGCGGCCGGCTATAGGTGCCGCTCGGTGTGCCATGCAGCCAGATGCTCGCTGCCGGTGCGTTTGTTTATGCGGTCCCATTCATTCGGGTAATTGATCGGGTAGGCCGCATCGCCATATATGTCGGCAAGCTGCTTCTTGGGCAATTGCGCCTTGACGAAATAGACGCCGATCGGAGTGCGCTGATCGCCCGAGGCAAGCTTATCGACGCCCAGCTTGCCGATCGTGACATAAAAATCGGTGACATAGCGCGGTTCCCCATTCACATTCTGGTAGACGAACAGCGTGGAACGGCTGGTATCGACCACCAGCGCATATTTCTGTCTCGCATCCAGCTGCCACAGGAAACGCGGCCTGAGCTTGCTGTCCGACTGGGACAACACGCGCTGCAGGCGTGCTCTCGCCTCGTCGCGCAGGTCCTTGATTTCGTCGTGAAGGGCATTTGCCGCACTGCCGATATTATCGATCACCCCTGCATGTGCCATCAGCAGATCGCCCTTGACCAGTTGCGCGAGTTTGAAGTTGGGCGTGACGCGCAACAGACTGTCCACCTCGTCCAGCGCAGCGTCCAGATGATTATTGTTGATGGCCTGCAGGCTGTTCACCAGCTGCCTTTCCGCGTTTGGCGAAACCGGCTCTGCAAGCGCAATGCCGGTCAAGAAACTGCACAGCAGCAAAAAGGTCAGTGCGGGTTTCAGCATGATTACCTGTTGCGCTCTTCCTGAATCAGCCACTTGTCGCCGGACTTTACCATTAGCAAGGTTTTGTTATCGGAGGCCTTAAAGTGGCTGGCACGATAGGACTGGCGGAACTTGACCGTGGCATGCGCACTGCCGGTAAATGATATGTTCCTGATACGGATGCCTACATGGATGAATTTTGGGGTACTGATGCGGTTCCTGCGCATCGCTTCCCAGGCTGCGCGCGTTTCTCCACCCGGTGTTTTGAAATCATCCGCATAGAACGACAGGTATTTGCTCGTATTCTTCGACAGCCGCGCACCACCCAAGCCATGACTGTTTGCGTAATTTCCGCTGCTATCCTTCTTGATCGCGGGCTCGGCGGCAACTTCTGGCTTACTGCTTTGGTTTTGACTTCTGCTTTGGTTTCCACTTTGGCTTCTGTTGCTGTTGCTGGCGCTACCGATGCCGTTACTGCAGATACCGCAGGAACGGCCCCTGGCTGACTTGTCCCGGCAATGACCGCTGTTGCTTCGGCCTTGTTCGGGACGGGCGCGTCTTGTGCAACGTTCTGATTGTTGCGTGTGTCTGCGGCAAACAGATTTTGTATCATTGCCAGCTTGGTCTGCGTCGCGGTGTTGCTGTGATCGAGTTGCAAAGCGCGGTCATGTGCCTGGCTGGCCATCTTGGCATAGATGTCACCGAGATTCTCGTGCGCGGTCGCATAAC
>CAVWTZ010000107.1:0-40196 GCA_963757485.1 uncultured beta proteobacterium | reverse complement strand
GGTCGACCCCCTCACCCGTCCCACCCCGGCTGATGAAAACACCGGGGCGGGCAGCCCCTCTCCCCCAAAGGGGAGAGGGAAGTAAGCTCCAATCACACTTATTTCTTCATCAAGTCTATACCGCGCTGGTCATGGATTTCACGCCGGCGCGCAGCGCGTGGCTCGGGAACCGGGGCCCACAAACTGGAGTGGAGTCCGGGCAGCGGCACGCCGGTACGTCGACTCTCCGCAAGCTTCACCGGATCCACAGCGCCCAGTGAAAACTGGCAAATCGGGATTTGGTGATCGTCCAGGCCGAAACGGGAGAAGTCCTCGCTGGCCATAATCGGGGGGAGTTCCACAACGTTCTCCGGCCCGAGTGCCTTCTTAAAGACCTGCGCCAGCCGTAACGTCAGTTGGGGGTCGTTGTAAGTCGAGGGAGTGTATTCACTCTCGCTGGCGATCACAATGGGGGAAAGCGACGGGGGAATTCCGTCAGCGTTGGCGATACCCTGCGCTATTCTCGCGAGCGCTCGCAGAATGTGCTGCCGCACCTCTTCTTTGTACGCCCGGATGGTAAGCTGCAAATGCACTTCGTCGGGGATGATATTGGGGCGTGTGCCCCCGTGAATTGAACCAACTGTGACCACAGCAGGATCAAAGGGTGAATTCTCCCTGCTCACAATGATCTGAATTGCCGATATGCTCAGTTACGCTGTATCCCAGGGTGCGCAGTTCGCCGGCAACAAAAGCCGCGGTCTTTTGCTCGTGACGCGAAAGCTCGGGCGCAGCGTGCAGTGACTTATAGGTGGAAACAAGCGACGGCATTTCACGGGGTTCGAGCCCAGCCCATCCAAATTTGCCTGCTGGTAGGCGGGGCGAAAATGCTTGAGCGTATGCAGTACTGGGTTGCAGGCGGTATGTCCGAGCCCGCAATGCGAGCTGGTTTGCAGCACGCGGTCGAGGTTTTCGATTTCGCGCAAATCGTATTGCGTGCCGTGTCCGGCGGCGACCTTGTCCATCGTGGCCTTCAGCATCGAGGTCCCGACGCGGCAGGGTGTGCAGAAGCCGCAGCTCTCGTGCGCAAAAAAATGCACGAAATTGCGCGCCACCTCGAACATGTCGCGGTTGTCATCGAACACCATGAATGCACCGGCGGTCGGTAAATCCTCGAAGCCCAGTTTGCGGTCGAACTCGCTTTCGGCGACGCACACACCGGAAGGCCCGCTGACCTGCACCGCACGGGTATTCACCGCGCCGCAGTCCTGTAACACTTCGCGCACCGAAACGCCGAACGGATATTCGTAGATGCCGGGACGCGGACAGTCGCCGGATACCGAGATCAGTTTGCTGCCGGCAGATTTTGCCGTACCGATGGCACGATATTTCTCGGCGCCCATGTACAACGCCAGCACGGCCTGGCAGAAAGTTTCGACGTTATCTACGGCCGTCGGCTGCTGCAGGTAGCCGTGCGTCACCGGGAAGGGCGGGCGGTTGCGCGGCACGCCGCGCTTGCCTTCCAGCGACTCGATCAGCGCGGATTCTTCGCCGCAGATATATGCGCCCGCACCCAGATGTATTTTGATATCGAAATTGAATGACTGCAGCCCGAGTATGTCCGTGCCCAGCAGATTCGCATCGCGGCGGCGCTGCAACACGGCTTCGAGCGGTTCGAGCAGGTATCGATATTCGCCGCGCAGGTACAGGAATCCCTGCTTCGCGCCGATGGCCAGCGCGCACAGCGTCATGCCCTCGAACACCAGGTCGGCATAGGAATTCAGCAGCACGCGATCCTTGAACGTGCCGGGCTCTCCCTCGTCCGCATTGCACACCACGTAATGTTCCGCACCCTGTGCATTGCGACAGCCTTCCCATTTCAGTCCGGTGGGGAAGCCCGCCCCTCCGCGACCGCGCAGGCCCGATTGCCTGATCGCCTCGACTATCTTGTCTGCGCCCATCTTCAACGCCGCATGCAGCGCCTCTCCCGGTGCCAGCTTGTTGTCCAGCAACATGCCGCTGCGGCGGATGTTGTCTTCGACACGGAAAAAATCGGCAGGCCATGTATCCAGCGGTGTGCGGTTTCTGATCAGTTGCCCGATCTCCTGCACGCGCTGGTGCGTGAGGCGCGTGATCGCACGGCTATTCACCAGCAGCGCCGACCCCTGGTCGCACATGCCGGTGCAGGAGGTGGTATTGATGCTGACCAGACCATCTTCCGACACCTTGCCTGGCTCAGCCCACAATTGTTGGCACATCTGCTGCATCAGTTCGGCACTGCCCAGCATGCGGTCGGTGATATTGTCAGAGAACAGCACGCGATACTCGCCGCGAGGTCGCAGATTCAGGAAGGAGTAAAAAGATGCCACGCTCTCGATTCGAACCCGCGGTATGGCAAGTTTATCGGCAAGGTAAGTAATGGCATCGGCGGGCAGATAGCCGATGCAATCCTGCAACTCGTGCAATATCTGCAGCAGGTTGGACGCATCATGGCCGTGGCGCCCGAGTATCGGGGCCAGGCAAGCAGTGCTTAAACCACCTTCGGTCGGCATAAAACGGCTCCCAGACAAACGCTCCATGATGATCCCCATAGCCACTGCAACATTGCACATGAGGGCGTCGCTGCAGTATGCATACTAGCGGAATAATTGTGCCAGCGCCAATGACCTATCGTGCCGGTGGATACACTGGCAGTCCCTTGTTCAATCGCTCGACCACAGGGCAGATGCAGCAGGTATTCGCAGGCTGCTTGTTCATCCGCAACTGGTGCAGTTGCTGGGCAGGATGTTGTAGTGTCCGCGCGGAGAGTTGTAAAAAAATGAAACCTGATGGCCGATTCTATCTGGCTGACCTGTAAGCCTGGATGCGCGGTGATTTCGCGGACAATCTCGTCGGAGGTATGCAGGGAGGGTTATTGCAGTCCATGTCTGATCTTCTTTAAAGTTTCCCTTTTTTAAATCAACTGCAGATGGAAGGGTGCCGGGAGAATGAAGAGTTGCTCAATTTTTCCGAACAGAATTTCCTGCTGCATATGCAAAGTGCTGCCGAGTTTCGCCAAGATTGTCAGTTGCGAGCCAGGGCAAATCAAGCGCGGACCGGTTTCAGCCTGCCCTTGCATTTTTTTGGTTGGCGATACCGATAAAAATAAAATTCGGGAGTAGCACCTGTTACAAAATGATACAACTTTAGCTGCGTGCGATGGCGCATAATATTTTTCATAGTGATCACGACGTATAAACTTGAAACGCTGGTGTGGCATTTTGCGTCAATATGCTCATAAAACTCAAAATTCTGCCAACCAGGATCGAAGACATTCGCGAATCTTCCGCTGATTTTATTGTGTGAATTTAACTTTGAAGCACAACTTTTTTGTGGGGTGTCAGTGAAAGGAAGTCTGCCTTGCAAAGTTCGCCATTCAAAGTCTGGGCGGAATTGCTACGGACAGTGTTTTCGGTTAAAGTGAGCGCGCTTTCTGCTTCTGATCAACTTGTGGTGCCTGTAATGCTGTAATTGTGCATGATGCGGTGTTGTTAGGCGGGAGAACTTATGACGGCTATTGTACGAATGAGGCCAAGCGAGTCAGCCCTTGTCCGCGCTGCGGCCAATGATTTTTGCAGTCCGATCACCTGCAATGATTGCGGAATCTATGGTTTGTGCAAGGAGGTGAATGGACCGGATGTGGATCTGCGCCTGCCGGAAACGATAGTCAGAAACCGCAGATTGTTCGAACGCGGCGAGTTGCTGTATAGAACAGATGAGCCTGTGCGAACCATCTATGCAGTCCGCAGCGGTTCGGTCAAAACGTATGTGCTGACAAAAAATGGCCGGATGCAGATTACAGGCTTCCATATTGCCGGCGAATTGCTCGGTTTGGGCGCTATTGCAGCCCATTACTTCACCACCGAAGCCATGGCGCTGGAAACCACGATGGTGTGCGAAGTTCCCATTGAAGTGCTGGAAGTTTACAGCAAGGAAATTCCATCCATACGACAACAGATGCTCAAAATTCTGAGCCGGGAAATTCTCGACAACCAGGAGTTGATGCTGTTGCTGGGAAAGAAAAGTGCTGACGAACGTTTGGCTACCTTGCTGCTGAGCTTATCCCAACGCTTCCGGAGGCGCAATTACTCACCCACCGAATTTAACCTGAGCATGTCGCGTAGCGATATCGGTAATTACCTCGGCATAGCCGAAGAGACAGTGTGCCGCGTATTTAGCCGTTTCCAGAGCGAAGGGCTGCTGGCCACCAAACAGCGGCAAGTGCAACTGCTCGATCTGGATCGACTCAATACCATCGCTCGCGGCTAACATCCACACGATGCGGCCTCCAGGCATATTATTCGAATATGCAGCCTCCAATTAAATGTAGTTTGGTTGATCCATGTCAGTGCATTGATGCGCATTTGCAGTTATGTTACACCATGCATGAGACGATTCGTCCGCTATCTTTATTGTTTGGATGGGGCTGAAGTGTTTGGATGGTTGATTTTATTGAGTATTTAAGCTTTCATCGCAATGACGTCTTGATTATAAATAACTTTAAAAGGGGATTTCACATGGGTACAAAGTCAATAACATCTCGATCCTTCTGGACGATTATCATAGGCGGGATGTTGACTGGGATGGGGAATGGCAGTGTGTTTGGTGCAACCTTGATGTGCTTGTTGGGGCGCGGCGGTTTTGCTAAATGGGGCGGCCCAGGCTTGACAGCGTATGACCCGTCGACATTTACCGGATTTATTGATTGGTGCATGTTTGTATTTGGTTTTGCTTTTATAGTGATTCTGGTGGTGGGCTTGACTCGCCATGATAAATTAGAGCAGGCGGCCGGATAACGTTATGTGGTGTAGCTTGTTCGTTTGACATTTATTATTCTTTGAGGGGGAGTTGTCATGGCTTTAATTGCAGGATCACTTGGAGTGCTGTTGGCGTTCTCGAGTATGTTGCTGTCGTGGTACATTATTGTTCCGCATGAAAGAAAAGATGAAGCCAGTCATCACTAGTGTGTTCATTCGATTTGAGGGAGGGGTAGTACATGCTTAAATATCTATTTGCCAAAAACGAAGACATACCGTCCGGTTCAGCGGCGGTTTTCTTCGGGTTTTCTTCCATAGTCTGGTTTGTTATCGGCACCGGATTGGGTTCATTCAACGCAGCCAAGCTCGCGTTTCCCGATTTTGTGACAGGCAATGAATATTTCGCTTTCGGGCACATGCGCCAGGTTCACGTGATGGCCGTTATCTTTGGCTGGATTTCGATGGCTTTTGCGATGGCCTTCATGTATATCACGCCCGCGCTCGGGAACAACAAATTGTGGTCTGAAAAGCTGGGCTTGTGGAATTGCTTTCTGTGGAATGGCGGGCTGGTCTTGGGCTTGACAGTGCTGTGGGCAGGCATTACCTCGGGCCGTGAATATTCCGACTTTCCGTGGCCGATCGACCTGTATTTGGCAGCCTGTGTATTCATTCCGCTCGGGATCAACGTCTGGATGACGATCCTGAATCGGCGTACCCAGGGGATCTACACGACAAACTGGTTTTTTGCGGCAGCGACCTTCATGGTAATTATCGTGTTTCTGATCGGTAATTTGCCCGAGTTCTTCCATTTGACAGGTTTGACCGAGGCTTACCTGACATGGTGGTTCGCTCATAACGTGCTTGGATTGTGGATAACCCCGGTTGCTGCGGCAATCGCGTATTACACTATTCCAAAAGTAACAGGAAATCCGCTGTACTCGCACCGCATCGGGCACTTGCACTTCTGGTCGGTGGTGGTGTTCTATTCGACACCTGCAGCTCACCACCTGATGTCTGCTCCTCTGCCTGAGTGGTTAAAGTCTTTCGCCTCCGTTGAGGGCGTGCTGATCCTGGTACCCGCGATTGCATTTGTGTCGAACATCATGCTGACGATGCAGGGCAAGTGGTATATGTTCGTCGAGAACATCGAAGTTCGTTTTACCGTCACAGGATGTTTGATGGCGATCCCGCTGAACATGCAAGGTGGTTTCCAGCAAACCCGTGCCATCAACTGGTATATACATGGAACGGGCTGGATTGTTGCGCATGCCCACCTGGCGTTGCTGGGATTTTCGACTTTCCTGGAAGCGGCAGCTGTTTACTACGGCTTGCAGACAATATTGAAGCGTAAGTTGTATTCCATAACGCTGGCCAATTTGCACTTTTGGCTGTTGCTGATCGGCTTTACTGTTTACTGGGTTTCCATGACGATTGCCGGCCTGATTCAAGGAGCAGGCAAGATATATGAGGTTCCGTATATCGATGTGGTCATTGCGGAGCATCCTTACATGATTGCTCGCTGGCTTGGCGGTACCATGGTGTTTTCCGGCAACGTGCTGTGGCTGTATAACATGTGGATGACAGCACGCAAAGGGACTGTAGTGCCTGAGGGTCGTTTGCCGCATGAACTGGCATACGAACGCTAGTGTTGAGCCGAGTAAAATTTAGGGAGATCAAGCATGGCTGGATTTAGGGAGTATAAAATCGGATCGAGACTGTTCGGCTTAGCCCTGGGCGGCTCGATGTGTATTACCTTGTTTTTTCCGAGCATTAACATTGCGTCGGTGTCCTCAACCGATATTGCCCTAGCAAAGCAATTGGCAATTGGGCACGAGTCGGGATTCAATCTGGATGACCCCTGGATGCAGGGCAAGAACAAGCCGCTCAGTGTTTCGCTAAAGGTTGATCCAAAGACGAATCAGCCTATAGACGGCGGAATGCAGGTGTACGTTTATGAAAAGGGGACATCGTTGCCGAATGGGGTTGATCATCCGAGGATTTTGGGCGAAGGGATTGAGCAATTGAGCGTGCAGCAAGGGCGCGTTACTGATGCTCAGAAAGATGCCGGCGCAGTCTTTACTCTGGCCAAGGGAACCTATGAAGGCAAACAGTATAGCTACATAGATGACCTGACTGCCACCAAGGGTTGGACTCCTGCTGACGTTATGCGTGTGGCTAAGGATTCAGATGTTTCAGAAGCGGGCAAGGGTAAAACCATGTTCATACGCGAAGGCTGCTGGTGGTGTCATACGCTGTTGCCTGAGGAAACGCAGGATTGGCAGGTGTTTGGCGCGCCGCCTATGCTGGGCGACTTCAACGGCGAATCGCCCACAGCATTCGGTTCGGATCGCAAGGCGCCCGACTTATTGCACGTCGGTTCGCGCAATTCCTCCAAGGAATGGATGATGATGCACTTCTTCAATCCTCGTCTGGTTCAGCCACACTCGATCATGCCGCGATTTGACTATTTGTGGGGCAAGACGGATGCGGATGGAAAGAAGATCGATTTTGCGAAGTGGAGAGAAGAGTATAACGAGTATCGCGAGGGTAAGCGTGTATCGCCTCCGGATGTTCCAAGTTATGCCAGCGATTCCGAAATTCGCGGTCTGATTGATTTTATGTTGAGCTTGAAATAACAGGGGGATAGATAAAATGGCTTGGAATTTTGACAGTCCGTTACGCACGCTGTGCGACCCAGTCACGAATGAAGCAGATAAGGTGCTGTGGGAAAAGGAAAGTCTGGGCGGGATAACGGAAGATAACAATCGCTTGCCTATGCCTATCGTATTGCTGGTCATATTGACCATCATTACGGCATTTGCGGTCACCTTCCCTTTGTGGGGGCAGCGCCCGACCGCGAATATTTATGAGGGGTATATAAAGGCGATGAATTTGCCTGAAGTAATGGCAATCAAAGATGATAGCGAGGCAATGAAAAAGATAGTTCAATTGAATGCTGGCGGCCCTGATGAAGCAATGCTGGCGCGGCACCCGCTGAGTATGGATGACTTGCGCATCATCAAGCCTGAGATGGAAGCTTTGATGATGGCCAAGGGTGTGGATATGCGCGACTATGAGGTAGTCGGCGACCGTGTCGTGCTTGCAAATTTCGAGGGTAACAAGAGGGCCGATGGTTCGGTTATACGGCAGCAACCGTGGTGGGACAAAGGCTACCTGATCGATATTTTTTACCTGAGCTATTTCTTTATCGGGGTGACTATACTCATCAAGAGGCTGCCACCGTCAACTTGGCAGCCAAGGCATAATCATTGATCTGCTTGATAATCGGACTGGCAAGCTGCCAATCCGGTTGTGCCGATTTAAACTTTAAGGAGAAACTGGAATGATTGATTTTGATAACGGCCCGATTGCAATATTATTGATTATTGCATTGGCTTTTGGTTTCCCGATTTTTTATGCTCTATTCATTGACCGTCGGAATGAAAAGAAGTAATTCAAAGACATTTGCGTTGAAATTGGTTTGTTTGTAGCGACCGTTAAATACTGGAAATGCCTCGCCGAGCCAACGGCGCGGCATTTTTGTTTAAATAATATATCCTTGCAATAGGAGCTGACGATTCTCATTTCCGCTATCAACACTACCCGGCTTCTTGTCTCGCAGTCAAATCCAGAAATCTCGCCCAAGCTTGACCTCAGCATCGAGGGTATGCGCAGTCAGCAGTTCAGTGAGTGGATTTTCGTTTTCTTGATGATCGGGATATTGCTTTTTTCCGGAATTATCATTGCACTTTTGTTCAGTAGAAATCGTCCCAAAAAAATCAGGCTGGGAGAACGTTTGCTGTTCAGCGCAATTATACTTGGTGTTGTGGTTGCGATAGCAATTGCCGCGATGCAGATGCTGGGCGGCATTCTTTTTTGACTCTTTATTAGGAAATGAAATATGTCTAATTTATCTAATTTTTTTGAAACGTTGCCGGACGGTTGGACGATCTATTTATGGTTGATCATCGGGGCGATGATTATTATTGCGGTACTTTACTGGATACGATGGGGTGCACAAAACGAACAGTTTGATGAGGACATCAAATACGTGATATTTGATGAGAAGGACCAGGATAAAATGACGCCGGATGAATTTGCAAAGAGCCGGAATGTCATACATGCGCAGATAGAAAGCCGCAAACGCCATCTTGCCGAAGATGCAAAGAAGCATAATCTAGGCATATGAGGCGCGGAGAAAAAGCTGTCTTTGCATTGATAGGTGTGGTTATTGTCGTAGGCGTAATACGCTCAATGCTGCACGTTGAAGGAAAGCATGACCGTGACATCCCGTTTTACACCACGGCCACGCGCGAAGTGGCAATAAAGGGGATGGAAATCTATAACCACAATGGCTGTAAAGAATGCCATTCGTTGTGGACGATGAAAGATATACTGGAGTCTGTTCCAGCACCTATGCTGGACGGTATCGGTTCGCTGCGCAGCGAAACCTGGTTGTACGATTACCTTTCATCTCCCAATCCCCAGGCTGTTTTGCCTTCGCGCTTGAAAAAGGAATACCAGATGCCATCCTACTTGTCTATTCCGGAAGGGGACCGTTATATTCTGGCGCAATACCTTGCAAGCCTGAGAGTTAAGGATTGGTATCTTGCACAAACCAAAAAGGCGGAGTACGAGAAATTGACTGGAAAGGATTACGCTAAATGAAAAACCGTTTTCTGTGGGCAATGATTGCTTTGATGATCGGGGCGGCCTTGAATTATTTCGGGGACAGGTTGCTGGGGGTCAAGATAGAGTTGTTCTCGGGTTTATCCACATTCAGTTTTGCCTGGATATTGGATGTTTTCTTTGTTCCCTTTTTGGTCGGCGTGACTGTTTCATGGATATATGGCATGGGCGGGAAATGGTTGTGTTATTTTCCACCACTGATTGTGCGCAGCTTAAGCTATGCTGAAATTCTTTATGTATCTGGCACGCCGCACGGTAGCAATTTGAACCCGATGGGGTGGTGGGGACTCTATGTTATTTTGGCAATGGAGTCGGCCGGTATCGGGGGAATAATAGGAGAAGTAATGATCAAGAATGTGTATGGACGCTCAAAGATTGTTGAAAAGGACCAGCCTGTCGCAGCAAGGGAATCATAATGCCGAAGTTGCCTAATAATGTTGTTCCAAGCCCGGAAGAGCAATTACGCAGAAAGAGATATCTCTCGGCCACTCTGATCACGTGTATCTCTCTGGTCGTTATAGGTGGAAGTCTGCATGTGGTCAGATTGGGGTCAATGCGCATGGGCGAAATGCGTGCACTCGCCACTTACGATTTGAAAGAAGAGTCAAGCCGGATTCGAGCGCAGGGTGAAGATATCGTGCTTCACGAAGAAAATGAACAACGGAAAAGCCAGGCAGCTGGATATACCGTTGCTGAGGCAAATGCTCTGTTAACGCAAGATCAGTGGAATAAGCTGGATAGCATGGTAGAAATTCCGGCAGGGAGTTTCTTGATGGGGTCGAATTTCAAAAATGCAGATGCAGCTTCCCACCCGGAACATACGGTCAATGTGAAAGCATATAAGATCGACAAATATCTGGTGACCAATGCGCAATATGCTCGATTTATTGCAGCGACTGGTCATCGTCCGCCTCTGGATTGGAAAAACGGGAAAATTGATCAGGGCGCTTTGTTATATCCGGTAACCATGGTGAATTGGTACGATGCTGAGGCCTATGCAAAATGGGCGGGCAAACGCTTGCCTACCGAAGCGGAGTGGGAAAAGGCCGCGCGGGGGACAGACGGGAGACGTTGGCCATGGGGTAATGAGATGGACCCCAAGCGGTTGAATACTTACTACAACGTTGGCTCGGCTACCGATGTGACGACATACGCCAACGGAGTCAGCCCATATGGCGTTTATGACATGGCGGGCAATGTCGACGAATGGGTTGCAGACGATTTCCTCCCATATAAAGGCACGGATGCTGCGGCAGACGTGTTTCAGGGGAAGGTTGCGCGAGTCCTGAGTGCGGAGGATCAGGCCATGAAAGTGTCCGATTTGGTCCGGGTAAATCGACATTACAAAGTTTTGCGCGGCGGGTCATGGAAGGGCGATCCTTTTTCCACGGAAACCTACCATAGAGATTATTCCTGGCCAAATTTTGCCTCGGATTTTTACGGATTCCGTTGCGCGTCCGATTTGAAAAAATAACGATACGGAGGTATATGATGAACCAGATTTGGGCGAGGACACTCCTCATACTGTTCGGTTCTGTTGCAGCCTCGTCAGCGCAGGCCCAGGTTGACAGTTACCGCTTTATGCACGTTACCATTGATACCCCTTGGTATATCTTCATTTTTCTGCTGATGGGAGTTTTTGTTCCTTTTGTGCTCATGGCTATTCTGGCATGGAAAAACGCCATACGTAAATCAAAGCGTGAAGCTGCGGATGTCGATCCCATAAACTATTTGTAAAGTAGGTATTCAATGCTGCAAATATCAAACTTGCTGTTTGGAAAGCTTGTACTGCGTTATATCGGTGTAATATTGGCGGCATCTCTCTCTCTTCTCATGACTGTTATGCCTGCACATGCGCAGGATTCCGCCCCAGCCGGTGACAGTGCACAGATATTGCAGGAATTCAATTCGCAACACAGGAGCGATATAAGAGAAAAGGCGATACCCCTGAAGGAAAAGCAACAGATCATGTTTTTGCTGGGGATAGCTGTAATAGTGCTGGTGATAATCACTGGAGGTTTGGGGCTCGCCATGGGCATATTCGGGAAGCCAGTGTTTGTTGCGCACATGGTATTCGCAGCCTTCAGCATCACCATGGCAATTGTCCATGCGATTGTCGGACTGGTATGGTTTTACCCTTTCTAGTTCTCATGCTTTCAAATTGCCGGCCGCCAGGGCTGTGTTAGCCATATTTCACTTTCCTCTCATCATGGGGTAGGCTGCCCGGATCTGTGCCGGGGTTGTCTGAACTCCAACTATTCAATAGCCTATCCAACTATTCATGCCATACATGTTCTCCTCGCGCTTGAATTCTGAAACTTCAAGCTGGAAATCATGGTGGTGGACGGTTGCCATTCTTTATTGTTTGTCAGGTTTGACCAGTCTTGCGTATGAGGTGTTGTGGGCACGCATGTTGTCCATGCAATTTGGCGTAAGCATCTTCGGAGTGGTACTTACCATTGTGGCGTTCATGATCGGGTTAGGCTTGGGCAGTTTGGCAGGGGTGCGATGGGCAAAGTCATGTAACAAGCCCTTGGCCTGGTTTGCCATGCTTGAGATGGCAATTGCGCTCTATTCGTTGTTGTTGCCAAGCCTGATACAGGGGATCAGTGTATGGATGGATGGCATTGCCGAAAAGTTGACGCTAGCCCAGTGGTATCTATTGCAAGGATCAGAGGCATTGTGTTTGCTGGTAATCCCGGCATTTGCAATGGGAATGAGTTTTGCGTTGGTGCTGAAAGCCGTGGAACGTACGCCTCTATCGCTGGGAAAACTATATGGCCTGAACACGATAGGGGGAGCCGCGGGTGCACTGTTCCCGTTGTGGAGTTTGTCGGCATTGGGCTGGACCTCTTCGGTAAGGGCAATCGCCCTGCTTGGATTGGCCATTGGTAGCGCGGCGCTGGTATTGTCATATTTTATCCGACCCAGTCCTGGTGCACATCATCCGGCAGAGAACAACAGACTGCCACGTCCTCCATTAATCCCCTTGATCATATATGCAGGGATAGGGGCTGGCAGTATCATGCTAGAGGTAGGCTGGATACGTCTGTACGGGATGATCATGCTGCGCACCGAATATGTACTCGGCGTGATCCTGGCGGTATTTCTCCTTGGCATCGCGCTGGGCAGCATGGTGTTGCCGCGAGTGCACAAATACTGGCTTGCCATTCTGATGCCGCTTGTTGCCGGCGGCGGCGTGCTGATAAGTTTGTGGTTGCTTCCGGCCGCCTCCGCCTGGGTAGAGCAAAGCCAGTTCCAATCATTTTTTGGCGCCGTGTGGACGCAAGCGCTGTTGCTCGGAATATTCACTTTGCCGGCTACTTTGGCACTGGGTGCATGGCTGCCACTATTGGCCGGCCGTTTTGCCAGTGCGGAAGCGAGTGGAGTATGGTTGTATGGCGCGAACTGTCTGGGAGGTGCTGCAGGAGCAGTTGTCGCCTGTTTGGTGCTTATTCCCTTGTTTGGCAGCACAGCGACTGTTGCAATCGCCGGACTTGCAATCGCGGCTTTGGGCTTGTCGTGGATCAAATCACGCTGGGTGTGGCTGGCATTTGCCGTCATGTTGATGGCTGCCTGGCCATTACGCGACATGCCGCCGGTGCATAAACTGTTGCCGCAAATCGAAGCCGGTAGCCGCGATCTGTATCTATATGAAGATGCAATCTCAATGACACATGTTATACAGCAACAGGATGGACAACGCGTGCTGTTAAGCGATCTGCAGCGTATGGATGCCTCCACCGATCCGAGCGCGGTCGAGATTCAGAAAGATCAGGCTCGCCTCGCCTTGCTGCTCCATCCCGCCCCGCACAGCGTGCTGTTCCTGGGTTTGGGTACCGGGATTTCGATGGCGGGATCACTGCCTTTCCCGGATTTGCAGCGAAGCGCGGTGGAGTTATCTCAAGGTTCGATTTTCGCCGCCAAGTCGTGGTTTGCGCCGGTAAATGGCGACATCATGGATCAAGCAAAGGTCCAACGCGATGATGCAAGACATTTTCTAAGTACTACTAGACGCAATTACGATGTGATCATCGGCGACTTGTTTCATCCGGATCTGGCAGGGATGGGTTCCTTGTTGTCCGTGCAGCAGTTCAAAAGGGCGAGAAATCATTTGAATGACAATGGGATATTTGTGCAGTGGCTGGCACTTAACCAGTTCGATATTCAATCCCTTGAAGTTGTTCTGCGCAGTTTTAGGCAGGTATTTCCGGATGCACAATTATTCATGGACGGGATGCATTTGGCCATGGTTGGCCCACGGGATGGATTTCTGGGGGCAAGTGCATTGCTTGCGAATATGCATCGATTGACAGTACAAGAACAGCTACAGGCAACAGGAGGCGAAGGGGAGTGGACATGGCTTGGCCGTTATTGGGGGCCAATTCCCGAGAGCATCGGACCGGTGCAGGACGAGTGGGTGCCGTACATCGAATTCAGTCTTCCGCGAGCGCGATATGACGGGAGTGTCTATCTGCCGTCTTTGATGTTGTGGTTGTTGCAGCAACATCCTGATGCGGATACTGCCATGAAAATGCTGAGTGTAGGCAATACCGACAGGGAAAGATTCGGGCGCGCCCATATAGCGACCGAACTTACTGTGCGAGCGTGGGTTGCCTCGATTCAAGGAGATGCTGCAGAAGCCGGCAAACTGATTTGGTTGGCCTATCAGGCAAACCCTCAAGATCGCTGGATTGCCGATGCACTAGCTGATAACATGTTGCAGTCGCTATCACAGGCGAGTCAACACGGATTGAGCGAACGCGAAGCACTGCAGAGAATCTTGAAGATTTCCCCGAACTTTGTTGGTGCATTGCGCGCGCTCTGGCATCTGGAGCAGTCCGCGGGCAATAGGGAAGAAGCAGAACGCTATCGTTTGCGTTTGCTCGCAGTATCTCCATTGGACGGTGAAGCCAGAGAGATTCATTGAGTTTGATATAACTGATCCTGCACGAAAAGGTACGCATGTCTACCGGTATTAACAAGACACTTTCAAGTATTCCGATCAAGGTCATAGGATCTGGCGCAAAAAAAGGTGTAGCCAATTTCCGCTGGAAAAGGCGGGCCGTCCAGATAACCTTTTTGCTGTTGCTGGTCCTTATTCCGGTATCCGGCTTGTTTCGGATTGACCCGGAAAATGGCGCGTTGGTGGTGTTGGGCTGGCAAATATGGTTTGCCGATTTCTTTTTAATTTCCGGCTTGTGGATAATGCTGGCCAGTGGGCTGGTTGTGCTGTATTCGGTTGCGGGGACCGTTTTTTGCGGGTGGGCGTGCCCGCAGAATACCCTGGCAGAATGGGCAAACCACATGACTCATGAGCTGCTTGGCAAGCGTGCCGAAGTCAGCCTGAACGGTGAGGCGCCAAAAGTCGCTGCGGCCAAAAACAAGGCATTGAACTGGACCTTGCTAGGGCTCTCGTTTTTGTTTGCTGCGATGCTATTCGCGTTGGTTCCGTTGCTGTATTTCTATCCGCCGGATGTGGTCTGGTCTTTCATGACTTTCAGAACGGATACAAGATTAGCCGGTTCCTTGTACTGGATTTATTCTGTATGGGTGATGATTATCCTTCTGGATATTGCGGTGCTCAGGCACTTCTGGTGCCGTTTTGCCTGCGTATACAAGGTTTGGCAGCATTCGTTCAAGACCAAGGAAACGTTGCATGTGGTTTACGACACCAGCCGGGCAGATGAATGTGAAAAATGCAATTACTGCGTTACAACCTGCTTTATCAAACTGGATCCGCGCAAGACAGAAATTTATGATAGCTGCATTAACTGCGGCGATTGTATCGATGCCTGCAATCGTTTGCAGAATAAAAAAGGCAATGCGGGATTGTTACGGTTTGAGCTGGGACAGCGCGAATCAGGCAAAATACGTCGTTTCCGCGATAATTCCATGTCGTTATTGTCGCGATTCCGCTGGACTGCTCCAATTGCAGCGCTCGGCATCATTATGTTTTCATGGGGTGTATGGTCATACCAGCCTTATCATCTCTCAGTCGGATATTTGGCAACGAATCATAATCAATCGGCGCGCGAATATCGTATCGAAGTGTCGAGCAAACGATACCGCCCGGCGGAATTAAACTTGTCAGTTGAAGGCCTGCCGCAGGATGCCTACAGCCTGAGTAAACATAAGGTGAGTTTTGAGTCGGTTGGGCGAACATCGGTATTTCTTTCGATATTGCCCAAAATGCAGCACGGTCTATTTCCCTTTGTCGTGGTAGCACACTCCACGGATGGGTGGACGGGACGTTTTGATGCCCAGCTTTTTGTCGAATAGGAGGTATTGTGATGGAACAGCGTGATGACAAATCTGAATTGACGAATGAAAAATCGCAGTGGGGTGAACCGCGCAAAGATAATTTCGGCTACGCCTCGAACGAAGAGCGTTTGGAAAAGCGGGGCATGGAAGATTGGGAATTGGTGGAGAAAATTCCCGAATCGCAACTGAAGGTACCCTATTGGTTCTGGGCGGTAGTGGTGATTGTATTGCTGGTTGGTGTGGGACTCAGTTTTCCGTTCTGGGGGCTGCGTCCCGGGGTTGTTGTGAAATGGAGCGACTGGGTGAAAGACCCGGGCTTCTTGGGGTCGCTCGTGTATATCGGTCTTGCCGGGGCATTCGTCTGGTACATGGTAAACATGTACGGGTCTTCTGCTGCGGGCAGGTTGGATTCCGATAAGGAAGGGAAAAGTGAAGTCAAAAAAGATCGACAAGAATAACAGTCGGTACCGTATCAGTCACATAACTTTCTGACGCAATAGTGAAAAAAATACTGGGCATATTGTTAATTTTGCTTGCGACGGGGCTTGCCGCCTGTAACGGTGGCGCTGCCGCGTCCTCAATCCCTCCGCAGCACTGGAAACAAATGGTTGTGCGCATTGAGACTCATCCGAGTCCGCCGCTTGCCGGCATGTCCGAAATCGTTGTGATCGTCACCGGTCCTCACGGCAGACCCGCCGGGGATTTAATAGTGTCTCTTCGCGGAGAAGAATCAGCGCCGTGGGTTCAGGCAATTGAGGATGGATATATCGGCGTGTACCGACGTGCCGTGGATATCGGCGAGGACAAGACAGCGGTCGTTGAGGTTCGGTTACGGCAGGGAACTGAACAGAAAGTTTTGCTTTTCCCGATCAAGCTGGCGGCGGGCTAGTTCTACTCCGGAGCTGTTTCGTGTTTGGGTGAATTTGTAATGGTCAAAATGACATTAGCCAAATAAGTACAAAAGCCAACTGCCATTGTCGTGCCGGAAATTGCCACAGCGAACCCATAGTAGTGATGCACAGACGGCACATCCTGGGGTCTGGAATGCAATAATATTCCTTCCCAGATACCAAACGTCATTTGTATGATGTAAAAGCTGTAAACACCAATGCTGACCCACCAGAAGGTATGCTGAACCAGCTTGATTGAATATATTTGTTTCCCCGAAAAAATTGGCAGCAAATAAAAGGTCACACCCATGGCCAGCAACACCACTCCTCCAACCAGATTCATATGTGCATGAGCTAACGGGTCAATCATGTGGCCGGGACCGCCGTAAGGACTGCCGATTGAATCCAGCCATGCGCGAATTGGCGGCATGACCTGAAGCATGCCATGAATTGTGCCGATGAAAAATGAAAATGCGGAGAGTAGCAGAAATTTTAAAAGATGCCGATGCAGAGAATCTGGTCTCATAGGGCGCTTGGATACATTGTTGAGGTTGTTCGGATGAGGTCAGTACGCCAAGTGGACGGCTGACAAAAAAAATAGTTTGCTGCTGCGGGACTATGGAAAGAAAATGCCCGGCAGTAGCCGGACACTTTCCATGCGTTCTTGATTGTAACGTGAAGATTACTGCTTTTTGTTGGCTTCGATGATGCGTTCGATTCCCAAGCTAGTCAGACTTGATGCAACTATCACCCCTAAAACAAAAATTGCAATTGGCACCAGAAGTTCGATTGGCATAGCACATTTCTCCATTTGGTTACGCTACTAAAATAATGAAAAGGTTCTATGGACATTCATCCAAAGACCACCACCTAGTTTTTTGGCTAGTCTAGCCGAATCACCATGTGCATGCAACTATTTAAAGTGTAACAAAGTTAGCGCAATGCGTCGATGCGCGGCCCCAACTTGATGTTGCGGCCAGGGTTTACTTGCTGATAGAATTGCTCGAGATTTTAGGCTGGATTCAATCCCGTCCTCAGCACTCAATATCGACATTACTTTCATCTCATCCGGAAAATCGCTCAATTGTGGCGAGTAAAATTAATTGCAGCGTTTCGGATGTGTTGCTCCGACATTTCCCAAGTAATTCGCAAGCATTCCCATGAGGCACTAATTCAGAATGAATAATCGCTTATCACGAATTCCCCATAAATATTGGGCCTATCTTGCGCTGCTATTCTGGGGTGTCATTTGTTTCATGTTGTTGAACAGATCATTTTATGGCATCGACGAGGGTGCGGCTCAGGCTTTGCTGCTGACCTGGTCGGTCGTAGACAATGTGGTCAGCGCAATTGTAACTTTAGGTCTCCCCGATTCTCGAGCGGTGTTGCTTGCCCCGGTTGGTTTTTTATGGACAGGCAATTTGTTGGCCGCAAAGATATTTACAATCCTTGTAATGTCCGGAACGGCTTGGGCCTTGCACTCATGGCGGCGGCGCAGCGGAGATACTGAGGGCGCACTATTGGCTACCGGATTGTTGTTGATTTCTCCTCTGGTGTTTAGTCAAATCGACTCTGTTTCAGTTGGTCCATACCTGTTGCTTACTTTTGCACTCGGCGCATGGGCAGATCTGAAGTACCGCGAATCGCCCCAAGCATTCGGTGGAATGTATTTTGCGCAAATATTTTTATGTCTGGTGAGCGTCACTCTTCATCCGGCGGGCCTTGCATATCCACTGGCCTTATTGTGGACGTGGTACAAAAACCCGCTTAATAAAAAACAGCAAAGTTATTTTTTTGGCGGAATCGTCTTTACGGTGCTCTTGGCGTTAATTCTGACCATGGGCTGGAATCATGTAGCGTGGTTTGCAAATCCGATCAAGGGCTTGTCAAGTATGCTCTTGGGACCGGGCGACTACAAAGCTCTCGGAGCCGACCGCTGGTTTAGCGGAATCGGGATGCTGTTTATCATGCTCGTGGTGATCTGGAAACAGGCGAACAACTTATGGTCTGATCTTCTCGGACGCATTTTCCTGGCCGCGTTCATCATAGGAATGCTGACCGGCGATGAGACCCTTGGCATGATTGCCTTAACAATTTGTTTATATTGGGGCTTACCTTTGTTGTTGCGGAAACAAGCTGATTTGATTGGCGGATTCTGGCAGCAGCGCGGTGTGGCTCTGGTAGTGATTGTCGTGATTTCTACAACATATATGATGATGGACAAGGCTCGCTATCAATATATGTTGGCAGGCCAGCTTGCACCAAGCGATAGCTTGATCAAAGCTTTCATCGAGAATATCGAGAGTTTGCCAAATGATGGGAACCAGAAAAGCTCACCTGCGGACAAACCTATTCGGATCGCGAGTCAATGGCCGGCGCGGACCATGTTGGCATGCCGATGCGACACATTGGCATTGCCTCCCGCCGCAAAGGATGAGCAAACCTTGTTCGCGATGCTGCAGGGCGTAAGTTATCTGATGTTCGATCCGCGGGATCCTGCGAATAGCTCGCTCTCTCACAACCTTGCTTTAATGGACGCAGGCAAGGTCGAGACCGTCGCCTTGCAGCGAGGGGGTGTCATTGTGGAGATCAAGGAAGCCCCAATGGCGAAAAATACAGGGAGCAAATAGTGTGATAGGCGAGATACTGGTTTACGTGGTTGTCGCGATCGGCGCGCTATTCATAACCGGCTATGCGGTGCATATGTTCATAGGGGGTTTGGTGAGTCCGGAATCGGAGTATAAGCTTATCGCTTTGGCTTGCATGATAATTGTTGGCGTCATCGGATACATGACTTGGGATGTCATTCAAAGACGTTCCAGACGGAAGTAGCAGCGGCGATTGCGGATTAGCTGGCCTGCCATCATTTTCTGTGGCGTTTCAGCATCTCTTGCGCAGTATTAAATTGATCCACAGTTGCAAACTGACCCCTGTGAAACACGAACTGCAACTGTTTCCCAGAGCCGTCCAGGCCGGAAATGCCAAAGGACTTGCCGGCGTAATCCGGGTAGTAGCAAAGGTTTTTTACCAGATCTATCCGAACGCCGTTCCTCTGTACTAGGTACAGGCTTTGCTCGTCGATCTTTAATGATATCGGCGCCGACGGCAAAAGCATCAAACGAGTTTTAAATACCCGGTTAAAACCGGCTATGAAAAAGAAACAGGTCAGGAAAAAAAACAAATAACCCATGCTGTGGTCATCGCGATACCAAAAACTGGCGGATATGGAAGCAAGCGCAATTACCGTCGGAATGTAAAGCAGCAAATCCCATACCATGCCTTTGCGATCCTGAACCAAGTCAAGCTGCATCGTATCTGCCGCATTCTTATCCGCCATTAACCTGCCGCTCCATTTTCAATTTTTCTGCCAAAACCAAGACAGACACAGCAGATCACAATAAAAACTGTTTGATGGCCATGTCCAGTTCGCCGTAAAGTGTTGCGCCCGCCCGTTCAAAGCGAACGACGCCATGCTTGTCGATGAGGAATGTCCATGGGTCGCCCATGACCTGATAGGCCTTGTAAGCTTGCGGGTTTTCATATTGATCTATGTGGATAAATATCATTTGGCCCTGATATTTGTCCAGAATTGCTTTAAGCACCTGGAGCTGGTCGTCGCAATTAGTGCAATGTCCGGGAGTCGCAAACTCCAGCACTATCGGTTTGCCGGTTAGCAAGGCCTTATCGATCGAATACTGATACATCCGGGGATCCGGCTGCCGATAGGTCGTGATTTTGCTAAAGTCGCCCCCGACATCGGCCAGCGTTTTGGTGGCCAAGCTTGGTGCTTTCTGGCCTATCGTGAAGCCTGCAGATAACCCACCTTGGCCACATCCACCCAGCAAGCCCAGGACCATCCCACAGCAAGCCGATAGAAGCCATCGATTGTTCATGCTTGTTTCTGCCACCCTACTGTGGTTTTGTACAAGTTGTAACCCCAAATGATATTTGCCAACAGGACCAACGTTCCAAATATGCCGACAAAAGCCAGCAAATGACTGACCAGTTTTTCGGTGTCCGGTCCAGTGTTCAAGCCCCCGACCAGTCCTGCAGAAAAGAAGAACACCACCATGCCGATGAGTCCGAAGTTATGTATCCAGAAATGGATTTTCACAAGCCGCAAACTATATATTGGCCGGCGCGAAACGGTGGGAACAACATAGTACAAAGAAGCGAATATCGCCATTTCGACCCAGCCAAGCAGATTGATGTGTCCATGCGCCAAGGTAATCAGGCGGCCATGCGCGCTGTAATCGACGAAATGCCGGAAGGCAGGAACACCGCCCATAATGGCACCCCAGGAAAAACCGATGATGCTGTAAATTATGCACGCATATACAAACAGCAGAATGTACCTGGTGAATTCCTTGTTCTGTGAAGCGCTTAGTTCATTGCTTTGCGTCATGCTTACCCTCTTGTGATTTTGATTTCATCCAGTCACGAATGTCTATGTACTTATTTCTCCAGCCGGCCGGGGTCCACATATCAACCATGGCATCGATAAAACTGGAATTGCCTTTGGGCGGCTCGAATGATGAGGAAGAACCCTGATCGGACTTTAGTTCGGACAGGAATATGGCTATGTCATGCAAATCCGAGTCCGGAAGAGACGACACATAAGCAGCGTCCTTGGGCGGCGCACCATGGTCCATCGTCGGTGCGCCATAGGTTTTTTCAGGGTTCTTGAGGAAATTGTAGAAATAATTCACATCATGTTTTGAACCCAAGCCATCTAGCGTCACACCCATGCTAGTGCCGCTCCCGACCGCCTTGTGACAATCGTAGCAATTATCATGTTCATATATGCTGTAACCGCGCATGCCGGCGGGCGAAAAATCATAATGCGTCAGAATCGGGAACAACGGTTTATCTGAGTTGCGACTTACATTCTCCAATACGGTAAAGTTGATAACAGTAACCACGACCAGAAATGCTACAACTCCAAACAGAATCTTTTCACCCTTTTTCATCATCACCAATCTTGAATTCCTGAATTTTCATGAAGCTCATAAACGACTGAATTACTTCACCGTCTAACAAAGCAAAAAAGACTGATCAGTCCAGACCAGTCTCCATCAAATCTCCCGCACCTTAAATCCAGGTGCGGGAGAACATGCAAGAATATGCCTAATACAATTATACTTTAATGGATAATTTTAATGTTATCCAAAACAGTCTGGTTGTTAATTTCCAATCCGTCCCCAGGCGTGCTATCGGCCGCTTGAGACAGATACGCTGCTGCGTTGTGGATATCATCGTCAGTCAGTTTCTGCGCTATCTTCTCCATCATCTTATCCGGATCATTCGCGCGGGAACCGTCACGCCAGTGTGTCAACTGATTGACCAGATATACGTATTTCTGGTGGCCGATCTTCGGGAAAACCGGGTCGGCACCGCGACCGTCAAAGCCGTGACAGGTCTGGCAAGCAGAAACCGTATTTGAACCATAGCGAACCAGAAGCTTGCCCTTGAAAGTTTCACCCACCGCCGTACCATCGGTTTTAAGCTGGTTAAGATCGGAAACTTCAGGATTGTCCAGCGGGAAGGAGTCCTCATACGACGCCAGATCACGCATGTCCTGGTCCGTCAGTCCTTTTGCGATACCATTCATCTGCTGCATGGTCAGATCTGTGCGTTTATCTTCTGCAAAATTGTGCAGTTGCTTGACGATGTACACATAACCGATATTGGCAAGCCTGGGAGAGCCCATCGCATCGTTGCCCATTGCTTTGTCGCCATGGCATGTAGCGCAAGCCGGAACGTTGTCACCCTTGCCATTTTCGAAGATTTTTTTACCATTGGCGGGATTTGCGGTGACGACACCTTCGTCAGCGAAGCCGGCTACTGAAAAAGTCAGTATGGCGACTGCCCCCAAGCATACCAATACCAAATTGGATAATTTACTCATGTACCCCTCCCCACTCTAAAATTTTAATTGCCAGCACCTAATGCGTGTCAACGCTATTGCGTTCCCTCTTCAGACAAGCAAATCAGGAATTCTTTTTCATAAGAATAAAAGCCAAACCAAATAAAAAAACAAATATTCCGATATACATAAAGACAACTTCGCTGGTCGTTGTATCGGGTTCAAGCATTTGTAGCTCCTCTGTCAAAGATAATAAAACTAGCAATCCCCATTCCAAGGGCGCACCTGATAATAACATCAAGAAAACAACGTGTCATTTGTCTACTGCCAAGAGCCAAACAACACGCTTCTTGTTACAGCTATAAAGCCAAGCAAAAAACATTGCCGAGTTGCAGGTTTTCTGGTTTCATGCCGCCATATTCGAAATGAGCTTCAATCATGACTCCAAGGTCCGACCGTTCCGCTCCCACCCAACGCAGCAACTGCAAAAACAAGCGCTTTTCCAGCCGTCAGCAGAATAGGCAGAAACATAACTGCAAACGTGTATCAATGCACTGACATGGATCAACCAAACTACATATAATTGGTGGCGCTATATCCGACATATGGCGATGGAACTACCTCTAATCGGGTATGCCCAATTCCCGTCGGATGCTAAGTGCCACTCCAAATTGCGTATCGGGAACAGGCCGTAGCCAGTGAATTCGCAGCTGCTTACCACGTGATCAGGTGTGTTTCAGGCGGCTAGATGGCATAATGCTTGGCACTTTAAGGAGGATTCATGGATAACACGGTCAATCAACTGATAGTGGACCTGGAACTGATACGTCGTCTGGACAAGAATGGCCCGCGATACACCTCATATCCTACCGCAGATCGGTTTGCCGCAACGTTCGGCGCGGATCGTTACGGTCAATGGGTGGCCAAGCGGGAGATTGGCGGCGTCGCGCGTCCGCTGTCCCTGTATATCCATGTTCCGTTTTGCAACACGTTGTGTTTTTATTGCGCCTGCAACAAGGTGATAACCAAGGACAGGAGCAAATCTGCCGAATACGTGCGCTATCTGATCAAGGAAATGGCAATGCAGGCGATGCTACTCGGGCCTGATCAGGTTGTAGAACAGTTGCATTTCGGCGGCGGCACGCCGACATTCCTGAGCGATGACGAGATTCGCCAGGTGATGGTAGCGATCCGGCAGCATTTCAGGCTGGTGCAAGACGGAGAGTACTCGATTGAAATCGATCCGCGCAAAGTGAGCGATGAAACCATCGCGTTGCTGGGCGAAGTGGGTTTCAACCGGATCAGTATCGGCGTGCAGGATTTCGACGACGAGGTGCAGCGCGCGGTGAACCGCATTCAGAGCGAGGAGGAGACGTTGCGCGTAATACATGCGGCGCGCGCCAATGGATTCAAGTCAGTCAGCATCGATCTGATTTACGGTTTACCCAAACAAACCCTGAATGGCTTTGGTGTGACCCTGGACAGGGTCATTGCCGCCAACCCCGATCGCTTGTCCATCTACAACTATGCGCACATGCCAACCATCTTCATGCCGCAGCGCCGTATCCATCAGGAAGATCTTCCCGAGCCGCAGGTAAAGCTGGATATTCTCGACATGGCAGTCAAAAAGCTGACCAAGGCGGGCTACGTGTATATCGGCATGGATCACTTTGCCAAGCCGGAAGATGAACTGGCCGTGGCGCAACGCCAGGGCAAGTTGCATCGCAATTTCCAGGGTTATTCCACCCATTCGGATTGCGATCTGGTTGCGCTCGGTCTCAGTGCCATCGGCAAGATCGGTCCGACCTACAGCCAGAATTACCGCGAACTCGCGGATTATTATGATGCGCTGGACAGGGATGTGCTGCCCATCATGCGCGGCATGGAATTGAACGCCGACGACCTAGTGCGTCGCGCCATCATTCAGGCCTTGATGTGCCACTTCGAGCTTGCGAAAGAGTCATTCAACAGCGCTTACCAGATTGATTTTGACAGCTACTTTGCCGCTGAATTGAATGAGTTGCGCGACTACGAACGTGAAGGACTGCTGGCAGTTTCCCCGCAATCGATCAAGGTAACGCCGAAGGGACGCATGTTGATACGCAACATTTGCATGGTGTTTGACAAGTATTTGCGCACGCGGCAGCAGCATGCGCTCTATTCCAAGGTGATCTAGGCGTGCAGGGCCTGAGCAGCCATTTGCGTTTCCTCTCTCCGCTATAATGAGACTTGGTCTTTTTTCGCGGGTCGGGCCATGAACAAAATCCTCAAGTATGGTTTGTTGGGTGCGGGCGCCATCGTTGCGGTCGCCGTTGCGGGAGTGGCGTATGTGGCTGCAACTTTCAATCCCAACGACTACAAGGCTCAGATCATCAAGGCGGTGAAGGACAGCAAGCAGCGCAATCTGCGTCTTGATGGCGATATCAAACTGTCTTTCTACCCGAATATCGGCGCAAGTCTGAGCAAGGTGTCGCTATCCGAGTTCAAAAGCGACAAGGAATTTGCGGCGATCGAATCCGCGCGTGTTTCAATCGCATTGATGCCTTTGCTGCACAAGCAGGTGGTGGTGGACGAAGTATCGGTGAGCGGCTTGAAAGCAACGCTGGTCAAGCACAAGGATGGCTCGACGAACATCGACGACCTGCTGGGCGAAGCCGGGCAGAAGCCGCAACAGCAGCAAAATGCCGTCAGCGGCCCGCCGGTCAAGTTCGATATCGCATCCGTAGCAGTGGAAAAAACCGATCTCAACTATCGCGATGATGGCAGTGGTGCGCAATACGCCATCAGGGACTTGACTCTCAAAACCGGACGCATCGCGATCGGCGAACCTGACAAAATCGATTTGTCGGCCACGATACAGGCCAATCAGCCCAAGCTGGATATCAACACGCAACTCAAAACCGTGCTGATGTTCGATCCGGGCAAGCAAAAGTATCAGTTGCAGGGTCTGGAGCTGAAGGCCAGCGGATCAGCGCTAGATATCAGCAACCTGAAAGTGCAAGCCAGCGGCGATATGAGTGCGGACCTCGCGACGCAGGAATTCACCGCAAAAAATTTCGTTTTGAATGCGAATGGAGTTAAGGCAAAAGACAAGTTCGACGCCACGCTGGATGCACCGTCGCTGAACCTTGCCAAGGACAGGTATTCCGGTGACAAGCTCAAGCTGAATGCCACCCTGGATGCTTCATTCGGCAATATCGCCGCAAGCCTGTCGTTGCCTGATGTGGAAGGCAATGCGCAATCTTTCAAGGTCAGCGCGCTAAGCCTGGATCTGGATGTGAAGCAGCCCGAACAGGCGTTCAAGCTGAAACTCGGTTCGCCGCTGTCGGGAAATATCAAAGCGCAGCAATTCAATCTGAACAACCTGAGCATCGCGGTGACTGCCACCGGCGACAAACTGCCGAACAAGTCGGTGAGCAGCGAGATGAAGGGCAGTGTGAATATTGATGTTCTGAAGAAGACCGTGCAGGCGAACTTCGCCGGCGGCTTGTTGCAAAGCCAGATCAAGGCCAAATTCGGTGTAAAAGGGTTTGCCGAGCCGGCAATCAATTTCGATGTGGACGTGGATAAGTTCGATGCAGATCTGTACCTGCCGAAAAAGTCCGCTCAAGCGGCCAAGCCTCAAGCAAAGGAGCCGGAGCAGCCGCTTGATCTGTCTGCATTGCGCGCATTCAATCTGGACGGGAACCTGCGCATCGGTTCGCTCAAGGTGGCGAACATAAAATCGAGCCAGCTGCATCTGGGCGTGAAAGCGCATGACGGAATGGTGAACCTCAGCCCCATGTCCGCGAATCTGTACGGGGGCGGCATGAACGGCAGCCTGAGCATCAATGCACAAAGTACCCCCAGGTTCGCCATCAGCCAGAAGTTGAACGGCATCGCCATAGCACCCTTGTTGAAAGATGCCGCTGACCTGGATCTGGCTGAAGGAAAGGGCAACATCGTGCTCGACCTCGCCACGCAAGGCAATACCGTCAGCGCGCTGAAAAAAGCGCTGAACGGCAACGTGTCGGTGAATCTGGCCAACGGCGCGATCAGGGGCATCAACCTTACCAAGCTGGTACAGGGCATACAGAATCTCGGCATGGACACCAGGTCGCAGACATTGGGCGTGGACAAGAGCGAGAAGACCGAATCCAGCGAGTTCAAGGCCAATTTCAAGGTGCACAACGGCGTGGCTCATAACGACGACCTGGCGGTGAAATCGACCGTGCTGCGTGTGAGCGGCAATGGCGACATCGACATCGGCCATGACAGCATGAACTACAACGCCAAGGCCGCGCTTGCCAAGACCGAACATGGCAGGACAGTGACATTGCCGGTGAATGTAAGCGGCCCATTCGATGCACTCAAATTCAAGATCGATTATGGAGCGCTGCTCGTCGATGTCGCCAGGCAAAAATTCGATGAGAAAAAAGAAAATGTGAAAGAAGATGCCAAGGCCAGGCTGCAGGCAAAATTGAAAAAGGGCTTGAAGGGATTGTTCAAGTGATCTTCCTGCCGTTATGCCGCAGTATCAAAGCAGGAGTGCTGACCAACAAGTGGATTTCGCTTCACGCTTGATTGCCTGGCAACGCACGCACGGCCGACGCGATCTGCCTTGGCAAGGTGCGGATGCCTACCAGGTATGGCTGTCCGAGATCATGCTGCAACAGACGCAGGTATCCACCGTCATCCTTATTTCCAGCGTTTTGTCGCGCATCGTTCCCGGCCATCTCCGCACTCGCCGCAGCAACCGAAGAGCAAGTGCTCACGCACTGGAGCGGCCTCGGCTACTACGCGCGCGGACGCAACCTGCATGCGGCTGCGCGTATCATCATGGACAAACATCATGGAGAATTTCCGCGCAAATTCGAACATATAGTCGAACTTCCCGGCATCGGCCGCTCCACGGCGGCAGCGATCTGCGCGCTGGCCTGGCACGAACGGCGCGCGATACTGGATGGCAACGTCAAGCGCGTGCTGGCACGGTATTGCGGCATCGCCGGATCACCCGGCGAAAAGGCGGTGGAAGCGCAACTCTGGGAGCAGGCAGAAGCCTTGTTGCCGCAACATGACATCGCGGTTTACATACAGGCACAGATGGATCTGGGCGCGATGCTGTGCACGCGCAGCAAGCCGAAGTGCGGCGAGTGTCCGGTGCAAAATGATTGCGTGGCTTTTCACAGCGGACGAGTCAGCGAGTTGCCCACGCGACGTAAACGCAAAGCTGTGCCGGAAAGACACTTGACGTTTCTGTTGCTGATGCACGGCAATGACATTCTGCTGGAAAAACGTCCCGGCAACGGTATCTGGGGCGGGCTGTGGTGCCCGCCGCAGTTCGATGATGAAGCTTCGGCTAGGGACTGGTTTATGCGCAATGGGATGGTTGCGAGTGATGGAGAAAGGCTGGCAACTTTCTCCCACACCTTTACACATTTCAAACTGCACATCACGCCGCTGAAGATTCGGCTTTTGCGCAAACCTTTGCGTGCTGCGCAAGCAGGCAGTGTGTGGCTGGATGTGGAAGAGGCATTGAGAGCGGCGATACCTACGCCGGTTCGTAGCATGCTGAACAAACTTCGCCGGGAGTAGTCTGGCTATTCAAAAGCAAAATCGCCCGGCTACCCCCGGCGGTGTTGACTTGCCATCAGCAAACCAGCTTACTTTTCATCTCCCCACTTCTCCATCAGCGTCTGCGCGACACCCAGATGATCCAGTATCCGCGCCACGACAAAATCGACGATGTCCTGCACGCTCTGCGGATGATGATAGAAGCCCGGATTGGGCGGCATGATGACGGCGCCGGCATGCGACAGTTTGAGCATGTTCTCTAGATGGATCGCCGAGAAGGGCATCTCGCGCGGCACCAGGATAAGCGTGCGTTTTTCCTTGAGCATCACATCGGCGGCACGCGTAATTAAATCATCGCTGATCCCGCCCGCGATTTTGCCGAGCGTGCCCATCGTGCAGGGGCAGACCAGCATCGCATCGCCCGGGTTGGAGCCGGAGGCCATCGGTGCGTACCAGTCCTGGATACCGAACACTTTCAATTCCCCGCTGAATTTGCCGAAGCGTTGCGCGAATATCTGCTCTGCGTCCTGGGCGCGATTCGGCAATGTGAAATCCAGTTCCTGCTTGGCGACGATCTGCGCGGCTTGCGAATACACCAGATGCACGCGCTGCCCGCTTTGCAGCAGGCATTCGAGCAGGCGCATGCCGTACGGCAATCCTGATGCGCCAGTGAAAGCTACGGTTATGGTCTTCATGTGGTCTTCTCGTTTGCGATTGTATTGAGAGTATCCGCATTATCCATGAAACGCGCCGCGATCAAACCGTTCACTGTGCCGAACAGCAGTGCGGCGGCGGCGAAGATCGGGATCAGGTAGGCGATCCCGGCGTGCGGGATCAGCCACAGGTACACCACCAGCATCTGTCCGGAGATGTGCGCGAACGCCGCATAGATGCTGTGGCTGACCGGACCGAACCAGCGTGCCGGCAAATGCCTGGCCAGGGCCAGCACGACCAGGCTGCACAACGCACCGGACAGGCTCAGAAAAAATCCCGGCGCGAGGAAATTCCCGAACAGCAAGCTGCCCGCCAGCACGCGCAACAGCGATACCCATGCTGCCGCGCGCCAGCCGTAGCGGGCCAGCACGATCAGCGTGACGATGTTGGCCAGCCCCGGCTTGACGCCGGGCAGGGGAGAGGGGATCGCGCTTTCCAGTATCGTCAGGCCGAGCGCCACGGCCGCCATGCGCGCGACATGGTGGTCTTCGGCGGTTGTTTCCAGATTAAGGGTTCGGGCTTCCATATTGTTCATAAAAAGCCATGCTGAAGTGTAGCGAGGGGCCAGAAGTGCAGGGCGCCGCGCATAACCGGGGACTGACCGCTGGCAGCCTTGGTCGAGTGGCCGTAGTTTTATCCGCGAGCGAAGGGGCATATCGGACAGGTAGACGAGGAACGCGAGAACGCCACCGTGGCCTGGATGCGTAACAGCTTATGCAGGGCTTTTCAGTAGTTGAGGCTGTCATATTTTTTCCTGCTGCCTGCCAATTCGACACTTACCTGATTGGGCAGGCACAGCGCAATCTCTCCGGCTTGTTGCAGCCAGCCCTGGCGCACGCAGTATTGCCGCGGGCTGGGGTCGGAAGCGATGCGCGCCTTGCGGTTATGAATGCTGATGATGGTTGTCCCAAGGGGGCCGGGCACTTCGATCTGCTGGTCGCGGGATAGAGGTACCTCCTTGAATATCTTTCCGCCGCTGCGGATGATGGCCTTCTCGGCGGGGTCTCCGCTCCACAGCTTGAGTGTCAGCACCGCTACGAAACTGCCGCCAAGCAACAGCGTCAGCCAGTCGCCGGGCTTGAGGTGCTGCATTGCCTGCTTGTACATTGTCTATTGCGTCAGTTCGCGGTGGCGCACCAGCACCTGCTGCTGATGCTCGAAGTGCCGCGCGAGCTTTTCGACAAGATAGACCGAGCGGTGCTGTCCGCCCGTGCAGCCAACGGCAACGGTAAGATAGCTGCGATTGTCGGCCACGAAACTGGGCAGCCAGCGCTGCACGAAGTCGCGGATGTCGCCAAACATCTGCTGCGCATCGGAAGCGTCTTCCAGGAATTCGATCACCGGCGCATCGCGCCCGGTGAGTGGACGGAGATCCGGCGAATAATGCGGATTGGGCAGGCAGCGCACATCGAACACCAGGTCCGAATCCAGCGGGATGCCGTGCTTGTAGCCGAATGACTGGAACAACAGCGTCAGGCGCGCCCGGTCCACTTTGATGAATTGCTTGATCCAGCTGCGCAGGGAATTGGCATTGAGCTCGGTGGTGTCGATGTGATGGCCGATGTCGCTGATTGCCGCAAGCAATTCACGCTCGTAGCTGACGCATTCCGGCAAGGTCCGTGCAGTCTTGTCGTTGGCCAAAAACGCGGCATCGCTGAGCGGGTGCAGTCGGCGAGTCTCGGAAAATCGCTTGATCAGCGTGTCGTTCTGCGCATCCAGGAACAGCACATGCACATCCACCCCGTGTTGCCTGATCTGCTGCAGCAGCTCAGGCAGGCGCTGCACACTGTTTGCACTGCGCACATCTATGCTGACCGCGATGTAGCTGTATCCGGCGCGCTGCAGATGTTCCACCAGTGCAGCCAGCAGGTCGGCTGGCAGATTGTCCACGCAGTAGAAACCGCTGTCTTCCAGCACCTTGAGCGCGATGCTCTTGCCGGAACCGGATAAGCCGCTGATCAGGAATAGCTGCACCGGGAGCTCCGTTTAATCTTCCAGCAGCAACTGGTCGTGGCGCGAGATGAATTCCTGCATGCTGTTGATGCCGCGCTGCTGCAGCACAAAGTTGCGTGCCGCCGCTTCCACCAGCACGGCGAGGTTGCGGCCTGCGACCACCGGGATGTTCACTGTGCTGATGTTTACGCCGAGAATTTCCTGGTGGGTGGCATTTAGCGGCAAACGGTCCATCTGCGACAGGTCGCCGCCGGGCGGACGGTGCAGGTGCACGATGAGCTTCAGGCTCTTTTTTCGCCGCACTGCCGTTTCGCCAAACATGGTGCGGATGTTCAACACACCCAAACCGCGCACTTCGAGAAAATCGCGCAACAGCTCCGGGCAACGACCTTCCAGCGTATCCGGTGCGATGCGATGCAGTTCGACGATGTCATCGGCAACCAGGCCGTTGCCGCGGGTGATGAGTTCGAGTCCGAGTTCGCTTTTGCCGACCGCACTCTCCCCGGTGATCATCACACCCACGCCAAGCACGTCGAGGAACACGCCGTGGCGGGTGGTCGATTCGGCCAGCTCCTTGGCGAGATAGTGGCGGATCAGCCACATCAGGTGCACGCTGGGCGTGGGAGAAGCGAACAGCGGAATGTGCGATCGGTTGGCAAACTCGATGAGTTCGGCAGGGATGTCGTTGGTGCCGGCCACGATCAGGCAAATCGTGCCGTTTTGCTCGATCTTGCGAAACGCTTTTTCGCGCTGTTCCATGCTGAGTTCGCGCAGATAATTCAGCTCGGTTTCACTCAGCACCTGCACCCAGTTCGGATGGACCAGGTTGAGATGACCGATGAGGCCTTTGTTGGAGGTATTTACCTCGACGGTGTTGATGATGCGATCCGTGCCATCTGCTCCGGCTACCCGGCTTAGTTGCAAGCGCTCCTGTTTGTCGTCAAACAGTTGCCGGACGTTGACCTGGCTCATGTCGCGCTGTTCCAGTCATGGAACAAGTGATGGATGCTGGCAGTGTCGTTGCAGGCAAGCAGTTTGTTGCGGAATTGTGTGTCGCTGAACATTTGCGCCAGCTCGCCAAGAATCTGCAGATGCAAGTCGTTGGCGCGCTCCGGAACCAGCAGCACGAAAATCATGTTCACCGGTTGCCCGTCCGGCGCATCGAATGGAATCGGGTGCGAAGTCATTACAAACGCGGCAGTTGCTTCGCGCAACTTTGCGATTCTTCCATGCGGGATTGCCACGCCTTGCCCCAAGCCCGTAGAACCGAGCTTTTCGCGTGCGAACAGACTGTCGAATACCTGGCTGCGTGCGATCTGCTGGTTGTTTTCAAACAACAAGCCAACCCGTTCAAACACGCGTTTCTTGCTGGTGGATTCGTTGTCCAACAGGATGTTGTCGGGCACCAGGATTTTGCTGATCAGGTTCATAATGGGAAACCCGTTAAAAAGGGGCGGAATTGCACCCGCCCCTTGTTGATTATTCGTTTACGGCGTGTTTTCCGGAATCGTCATGGCGGCGCGCGGACAGTCTGTCCTTGTGCTTGCGCACCTGGCGATCCAGCTTGTCCACCAGCAGATCGATCGCTGAATAGAGATTCTCATCTTCGCATTCCGCGAACAGGTTTTTGCCGCTGACATGCATGGTGGCTTCGGCCTTCTGTTTCAGCTTTTCAACGGAAAGAATAACGTTCACGTCGATCACCACGTTGTCAAAATGACGTTTGATTTTATCAAGCTTTTCAGTCGCATAATCGCGAATCGCGGGCGTGATTTCGAGGTGGTGCGCGGTTAGATGAAGGTTCATTATATGCTCCCATATTTTAGAGTGATTTACGGAGATTAACCGGGAGTATGCGCAATGCTTCCCGGTACTTTGCTATGGTACGCCGGGCAACCACAATGCCCTGCTGAGCCAAGATTTCTGCCATGCGGCTGTCGGTAAGCGGTTTGTGCACGTCTTCCGCGCTGACCAGTTGTTTGATCAGTTCGCGTATCGCGGTGGAAGAACAGGTGCCGCCGCTTTCGGTGGCCAGCCCGCTGCCGAAGAAATGTTTGAATTCGTATATGCCGCGCGGCGTCCGCATGAATTTTTGCGTGGTGCTGCGCGATATGGTGGATTCGTGCAGTGCCAGCTCGGCGGCGATTTCGCGCAATACCAGCGGGCGCATCCCGATTTCGCCATGCTCGAAAAAATTTGTCTGACGCTCCACGATGGCTTGTGCGACGCGCAGTATGGTGTCAAATCGCTGCTCCAGGTTTTTGATCAGCCACTTCGCTTCCTGCAATTGTGTGGCGAGTTGGGATGAATTCTTGTCGGAGCGCTGCTGCAGAATGTTGGCATAAATCTGATTGACGCGCAGTTTTGGCATCGCTTCCGCATTGAGCCGCGCGCGCCATCTGTTTTTGTGCTTTTCCACGATCACGTCCGGCACCACGTAATCGGCGACGCTCTGCCCGAACTCGGCACCGGGTTTCGGATTCAAACCCGTAATCAGATGTTGCGCGGTGCGCAATTCGTCGTCCGAGCAGCGCAGCAGTTTCTTGATCTTGCTGAAGTCATGTGCCGCCACCAGGTCAAGGTGATGGCCCACCAGACGAATGGCCAAATCGCGCTGCGGGGTGTCCTCCGGCAATGCCTTGAGCTGCAGTGCCAGACACTCGCCCAGATTGCGCGCACCCAGGCCGGGTTGATCAAGGTGCTGCAGTTGCACCAGCGCGGTTTCCAGATCGTCCAGCGTGATTTCAAGTTCGCCTGGCAACAGGCCTGCCAGTTCTTCCAGATCCTGGGCCAGATAACCGTTCTCATCCAGCGCATCGATCAGCAGTCCGACCACCTTGCGATCATTGTCGTCAATTGAACTGGTGGTCAATTGGTTATGCAGGTGTGCACGCAGGCTGGCTTGTTCGGCGGCCTGTTCCGGATAAGCTTCGTCTTCGTCATCCGTGCTGCGCATGGTGCCGCCGCCGGTATTCCAATCGGCGGGCTCGTTGCCAAAAGTATCCGGGCCATAATCGTCCGTGCCACGGTCGTCGGTTTGCGTTGTTTGGGGTTCATCCGCAGCGGCGGTGTTGCGTGCCGGCAAAGACGAAACATCCGGGGAAAAAGCGCCCGCCGCGGATTCCTCGGCTGCCTCCAGCATGGGGTTCTCTTCAAGCAATCGCGCAACCTCCTGATGCATATCCTGCGTGGAGAGTTGCAGCAGGCGAATAGCCTGTTGCAACTGCGGGGTAAGCGTCAGTTGTTGGGAAATTCGAAGTTGGAGAGTGGGTTTCATAGCCTGGTGTTGTTTCTGAGATATAGTCCAGTTACAGCTTGAAGTGTTCACCCAGATACACTTTTCTTACACCCTCATTATAAATGATTTCATCGGGCTTGCCTTCAGCCATTACCGACCCGGCATTGATGATGTAGGCGCGGTCGCAGATGCCCAGGGTTTCACGCACATTGTGGTCGGTTATCAGCACACCGATGCTGCGTTCTTTCAGAAAATGAATGATTTTCTGAATGTCCAGCACGGCAATCGGATCCACACCGGCGAACGGTTCATCCAAAAGTATGAAGCGCGGGTCGGTCGCCAATGCACGGGCAATTTCGACGCGGCGCCGTTCCCCGCCCGACAGGCTGATGGCGGGATTGTCGCGGATGTGCGTGATGTGCAGGTCTTCCAGCAATTTATTCAGATGATTTTGCAAGCCGTTATCCGTATGACCCTGGAGTTCCAGCACGGCCTGGATGTTTTGCGATACCGTCAGGCGGCGAAAGATTGACGCTTCCTGTGGCAGATAACCGAGTCCCAGGCGGGCGCGGCGGTGTATCGGCAGATGGGTGATGTTTTGATCGTCGATATAGATTTCGCCGCCATCGGCTGCGATCAGTCCGACGATCATGTAGAAAGCAGTGGTTTTTCCCGCCCCGTTCGGACCTAGCAGACCAACTACTTCGCCGCTCTTTACCGACAGCGAAGCATCGTGCACCACGGTGCGCGAGCCGTATTTTTTCTTCAGGCCAACTGCGCGAAGTTCACTCATTTTTCTGGCCGGAGCGGCAGTTGTAGCGGGCGTGACAGGCAACACGCCCGATGCGGAAGGTGGTTTCATGTTGTTTTTGGGCTGCAGCACTGCACGCACCCGTTGCGGCGGGCCGGCGTTTGTGTTCGCATCATCGCTGTCCACTTTGAAGATCTCGGTTTTGGTGTTGTAACTAATGTGATCGCCGCTTACCTCATCCAGATTGCGCTTCAGGCGTGCTTTTCCATTGAGGTTTAATATCCCGGTACGCGTGTCATATTCGATCTGTTGGCCATAACCTTCCACGTACCCCTCCATCGTTTCGCGTTTTTGCCGGAACTCGGCGGTATTTCCATATGCGTCAGCGTGCTGGAAGCCATCCTTGTCCTGCGTCACGACGATTTTGTCGCCGCGTATCAGCAGCGTGCCTTGCGACAAAAGCACATTGCCGATGAAGGTGCTTATTTGTCGTGTGTCGTCCATTATCACTTGATCGGCTTCCAGATGCATCGGTTTGTCGCTGTCGGCGCTTTTGGCAAAACAGGATGGCGCCCAGAGCTGCAGAAAAACCTGCAGCAGGGAAGCCGCTATCAATAATTTATGGCTTGTTCGGTACATATTCGCTTTTGACTTGGGAAAGCAGTTTCAGGGTGCGTGTCCTGCTGTCCATTTCCATGCCTATCGCATGCACGATGCTGTGCGTGTTGACAATCGTGACAGCGCGATCGGTGTCTGCCAGTTCCTGATCCGGAATGATATGCAGATACTGGGTTTGCAATGTCATTTGATCCTGCTGCGCGCTTGCGTCGCGCACGACTTTGACGTTGTCGCGCAGAAACACTTCGTCTCCCTTGCTGGAGATGGTGCCGTGTTCGGCGGTGGCATGAATTGCCGGCTGTCCGGGGTACAGCATGGTAACGCGCGGTTCATCCACTGTGGTGCTGTCGTCATCCGGGTAATGCATCAATTTCGCCGCGGCCATGATGAAGTCCGGCACGCCCTGTTCGTTCAGATCGGTCGCGGAAAAGTTTTCCATGATTGCGTCGGGGTCGTGGCGTATGGTTTCCGGCTTGGCCGCTTCAGGCAACACCTGCTGGTTCAGCCAGTAGGTAGCGGCCAGCAAACCAAGCAGGGGTAACAGCGGCAGCCAGGGTCGGACACGGGAGACAAAAGTCATTGCAAATAGGGTGCAAGTTGCGCATCCAGCGTGCCCTGCGCCGACATGATCAACTCGCATGCTTCGCGAACCGCGCCATGCCCGCCACTGCGCTGAGTAACATAGTGCGAATGTTTGCGTACCAGCAGCGGAGCTTCCGGCACGCTGATCGCCAAACCGACATGGCGCATGACGGCGAGATCAACCACGTCGTCGCCCATATAAGCGGCGACATCGCGGGAAAGTCTTAGCTTGTCGAGCAGATCGACCATGGCTTCGAGCTTGTGTTCCACGCCCTGGTAGAGATGGGTGATACCGAGATTCTTCGCGCGCGCATCGACGCAACGCGAAGTGCGGCCGGTGATGATCGCAACTTCCACGCCGCTGGCGCGCAGCATTTTCAGACCGTGCCCGTCCAGTGAATTGAAACGTTTGAACTCCTCACCGGAATCGGAAAAATACAACCCGCCGTCGGTCATCACGCCATCGATATCGAAAGCGATCAAACGTATCAATTTTGCGCGGGTCGCCGGCATGTCTTGCTCCTAGATTACCTTCGCGTGCAACAGGTCGTGCATATTGAGCGCGCCGACCAGTTTGTTTTGTTCATCAACTACCAGCATCTGGCTGATGTTGAATTGCTCCATCATCTGCACCGCCTCGGCGGCCAGCCTGTCGGGGCTGATGCGGCGCGGGTCTGCAGACATCACGCTGCGCACCGGTGTCGCGTTGAAATCCAGTTTTCTGGCGAGCGTGCGGCGCAGATCCCCGTCGGTATAGATGCCCAGCACGTGCTGCCCGGCATCCACGATGGCGGTCATGCCCACGCCTTTTTTCGAAATTTCCAGAATCGCGTCGCCCAGCGTCGCGTCCAGACCAACCATGGGCAGGCGCTCGCCGGTGCGCATGATGTCGCTCACCCGGGTAAGCAGGCGCCGCCCCAGACTGCCGCCGGGATGAGAACTGGCAAAATCTTCCGCGCCGAAACCTTTCGCATCCAGCAATGCAACCGCCAGCGCATCGCCCAGCGCCAACGCCGCGGTGGTGCTGGCAGTCGGTGCCAGACCCATGGGGCAGGCCTCCTTGTCCACCGCCGCGTTGAGATGCACATCGGCGACGCGGGCGAGGCTGGAAGCCGGATTTCCGGTCATGCTGATGAGTTTTGCACCCATGCGCTTGATGACCGGCACGATGGTCAGGAGTTCCTGGCTTTCCCCGGAATAGGACAGCGCGATGATGACGTCCTCGCTGGTGATCATGCCCAGATCGCCGTGGCTGGCTTCGCCCGGATGCACGAAGTAGGCGGGCGTCCCGGTACTGGACAGGGTCGCGGCTATTTTGCGCGCGATGTGCCCGGATTTTCCCATGCCGCTCACGATGACACGGCCTTCGCAGCGCAATACGACATCCATCGCACTGAGGAAAGTTTCGTCAAGACGCGCGCTCAGAGCCTGTACGGCAGCCGCTTCGATGTTTAACACCTCGCGAGCGAGTGCCAGTGCATGGGGCGTGACAGATAGAGTTTTGTTCATAAGCGGCGGATTATAGCAGCGCGGCCGATTCACAGAGAAATTTTGCCTATGGGAATTTGCCGCAGAAGTTTTGATAGCGCGCGCAACTTGGTGCATTATCCGCACATGCTCACAATGTTGTTTGAACACGCGCATGACTGACTCGTTACAACTGGTGCTGATCCTGCTCGCCGTTGCGGTGGGTGTGGTGGTGCTGTGCCGCATCCTGCATTTGCCGGCGATGCTGGGCTACCTGCTGGTCGGCATCCTGATCGGTCCCCATGCGCTGGGCTGGATACCCGATGCGCCGGAAACCCGCCACCTGGCGTCATTCGGCGTGGTGTTCCTGATGTTCAGCATCGGCCTGGAATTCAGCCTTGCACGGCTGCGCAGCATGCAGCGCCTGGTATTCGGCCTGGGCACGGCGCAGGTGGTGGCCACTATTTTGCTGGTCATGCTTTCCTCGCTGTTCTTCGGACTGGATTGGCGAGCCGGCTTGGCGCTGGGCGGCGTGCTGGCGATGTCTTCCACCGCGATCGTCAGCAAGATGCTGGTCGAGCGGGCCGAGCTGAACTTGCCGCACGGCCAGAAAATCATGGGCGTGCTGCTGTTCCAGGATCTGGCCGTGGTACCGCTCATCATCATCATCCCGGCGTTGGCCAGCAGCGGGGAACAACTCTATTTCACGATTGGTCTCGCCCTGTTCAAGGCAGCGCTGGTATTGGCCGCATTGCTGATCTTCGGGCAGCGGCTGCTGCGCCCTTGGTTCCATCTGGTCGCGATACAAAAATCTTCCGAGCTGTTCATGCTCAACGTGCTGCTGTTCACACTCGGGCTGGCTTATATCACGGAGCTGGCCGGGCTGTCCTTGGCGCTGGGCGCATTCGTCGCCGGGATGCTGATCTCCGAAACCGAATATCGCTATCAGGTCGAAGAAGACATCAAGCCGTTCCGTGATGTGCTGCTCGGCCTGTTCTTCGTCACCATCGGCATGCTGCTCGATGTGCATAGTGTGATCTCGGGACTTGGCTGGGTGGTGCTGGTGCTGCTGATCCTGCTGCCGTTCAAGGCGGCGGTGGTGACACTGCTGGCGCGCTGGTTCTCGGGTGATTGGGGCGCTTCGATACGCAGCGGGCTGGGATTGGCACAGGCGGGAGAATTCGGTTTCGTGCTGCTGACTCTGGCGGGTGGTGTGAATCTGCTGCCTGCGGGCGTGATGCAGAACGTGCTGGCGGCCATGCTGATCTCCATGCTGACCGCGCCCCTGTTGATACAACATGCCGAAGCGATTGTGCGGCGGATTTCTCCTTCGGCCTGGATGGACCGCGCCCTGCAGATACACCGGATCGCGGTGAAAAGCATGGCCACGGACGCACACATCATCATTTGCGGTTTCGGGCGCAGCGGGCAGGCGCTGTCGCGCTTCCTGGCGCAGGAGGGCATACGCTTCATCGCGCTCGATCTCGATCCGCGCCGGGTACACGAGGCCCTGGCAGCGGGCGACAGCGTGGTGTATGGAGACGCCGCCAAACGCGAGGTGCTGCTGGCCGCCGGGCTGATGCGCGCAAAAACCCTGGTCATCACTTACGACGACAGGCACTCTGCCCTCAAGATACTGAACCACCTGAACCAGATGCGCCCGGATCTGCCGGTGGTGGTTCGCACAGCCGACGATACTTATATCGAAGAACTCAAAAAAGCCGGCGCCGCCGAAGTGGTCGCCGAAGTGACCGAAGGCAGCGTGATGCTGGCCTCGCAGGCGCTGCTGTTGTCGGGGGTGCCGCTGAGCCGCGTGATACGCCGCGTCCAGGAAAATCGTGCAGGGCGCTACGCGGCGTTCAGCGGCTATTTGCGCACCGCCCAATTGCTTGAGGATGATACGGGCGATAGTTTGCAGCCGCGCTTTCTCAGTGTGCTGCTCAAGGATGATTCTGCGGCAGCAGGCAGAAAGCTGGGTGAGCTTGGCTTGGCTGAATTGAATGTCGAGGTGAATGCCGTGCGGCGGCGCAATGTGCCTGGCGCCCAGCCGAGCGAGGATATGCTGCTTCAGGCAGGGGACGTTCTGGTGCTGCTCGGGCTGCAGGAAGCACTGCAGGCAGCCGAGTCGCGGCTGCACAAGGGGCAATAAAAAAGCCCGCCGAAGCGGGCTTGGTCACGCCGGGTGATTCGTCAGATGCCCATGCAGACGGTGTAGGCTTGGCCGGGATTGGCGAGAACAGTGGCCGTAGCCACCGACTGGTTATTATTGGTCGGATCGGCGACGCGCATCGAGCCGGTATCGGTGTTGCCATCGTCCATTGTGGTATCTAACTGTGCCGCAAATTTGCCCAAGATGCCTGTGGAGCAGATGATGTAGGTTCCGCTCATTGCGCTGGCCGTCCCTGATGAATTTTTAGTGATTGTGGTGAAAGCTCCATTACCGGTTGAAATATTGCTTTGAATTCCGATCGACCCGCCAGCCGAGTTGGTTGGACGATAATCGGTCTGACCGCTGGTTGGTCCGGGGGCAAGTCCGGCCAGACGGACATGAATCCAGAATTGCTGGGTTTCATCGGTTACTGTTGTATCTGACCATACATCGGTTGCAGTTGTTCCACCTATGACGCCATTGCCGTTACCATTTTGACAAGGAGCAGTGCATATGGTGGCACCCAAATGCGTTGTTGCATTCGCATCATCTCCCGGTATAGCTTTGTACTTGTCCTGATACCCGTAGATGAACACCGGAATGTTCCTGAAGTCAGTCGCGAGGTTTTTCACCCTTGCACTGTTGATCAACTCCTGACCTTTCAGTACACCGCCGAGCAGCAGACCGATA